>NZ_JBVJIR010000003.1:547340-566182 GCF_055586185.1 Actinoplanes sp. NPDC051405 | reverse complement strand
CTCCCCCTCCCTGTCTGGGCACCCCACCCCCTCCTTTAGGCCCACCCCAAACCCAACCCCCCCCCCCCCCCCCCCCCCCCCCCCCCCCCCCCCCCCCCCACCCCCCCGCCCCCCCCCCCCCCCCCCCCCCCCCCCCCCCCCCCCCGCGTCCGGTTCAGGAACGCTTCACGTTCTGCACGTCGATCCGGTGGTCCGCCTGTGCCGCCATCGGCTGGCGCACCTCCACCGTCACGTTGTACTCGCCGATCATCGGTACCTGGGACACCGCCTGGTACGTGCCCGGCGACCCGGACACCTCCGCCATCACGATCGGCCCCTGCCGGTGTGACAGCGGCATCGCCACCATGTCGGTGTACGCGACGACCTGGCCCTTGGTGATCGGGCTGTACGAGCCCGGCGCGCTGACCCGGGCGTCGATCCGGATCTGCAGGTCACCGAGGTGCTCGGCCGCCACGTCGATGGAGGCCTGCGGCTGCTTGCCGTTCCCCGCCGCGGCAGCCTGTGATGCGGCCGGCGCCGCCGCCGGAGGAGCCGCCTGCGGACGGGTCACCAGGAAGCCGACCACGCCCAGCGCCAGCGCCACCGTCATGCCCACGCAGATGCCCAGCAGCAGTCCCTGCCGGAACGGCGAGGGCACACCTGGCCGCCGCGAGGGGCCCCGGGGGGCCCGGGCGCGCTTAGGTGCGCGCTCGGGCCGGCCCAGCATCTCGTCGGAGAGACGGAACTTGCTCACCTTGGTGCTCACCGCGGCCCCTCCGCCGCCTTGGCGGCCGATATCGGATGGTCGGGCAGGGCGATCAGGCCGGTCCGGACCGTGGCGTGCACCCGGAACAGACCCCACTGCCCGCCGGTCAGGTGCCGGGCCAGCGTGTTGGAGCGGTAGAGGTAGTCACCCGCCGCGGCCCGGCGGCCACCGGCGCCGCCCAGCACAGCCGGGTCGAGCACGACGTCGTAGCCGACGCCCGGGTTGAACTGGCCCTGGCTAGCCGCCACCTGCGACTGCGGGTCGTTGGGCGAGCGCCGCCACACGTGGTCGTACAGGGTGAAGCTGGTCGATCGGGGCTTGCCGACAGCCTGCGCCACCCGGAAGACCGTCTTGTCCCCCGCGTACGCCTCGAACAGCGGGGTGGACGGGTCACCGTGCACCGCCGAGCTCAGGATGTTGGTGATGTTCTGGTCGTTGGCATACCGGTGCGCCCACGCCTCGTTGCGGTAGTTCACCGCCACCTCGCCCTGGTCCTCCGGGTCGTCGGCCTCCCGGCTCGGGGTCTTGACGAGGTCGAAGTTGTCCGGCACGGGCTGGTCGTCGGCCGGGTTGGCGTTGGTGTCCTTACGGAACAACGCCAGGTCGCTGTTGAGCAGCACGATGTTCTCCCGGAAGTCGGGCTGGCCGGGGTTGCTGATCACCGCGCTGGTGCCGCTGGTCAGCGGCTGGCCGTTCGCCGGGTTGAGGTACGTCGACCCGGCCGGTTCGATCACGAGCGCACCGAACAGGCCGTGCTGCAGATGGCTCTGCACGTCGGCCCGGTCCTGCAGCAGGGCCATCCCGGTCAGGCCGGCCGGCGCCTTCCACCGGTACACCTGGGTGCCGCCCGGGGCGACGGTGGTGTCCGGGTTGCCGCCGATGTTCGAGCCCGCCGACCACTTGTCGTGCTCCAGGAACTGCGGCCGGATCGACGCCCGGGCGCTGACCGGGAACGGCTGGAAGCCCGGCACGTTGTGCTCGTTGCGCGGTGGCTGGTCGATGCAGGCCGGGTAAGCCACCACTCCGGACTTGAAGCCGAGCTGTCCGGGTTCGGTGGCCTCGTGGCAACCGGGTGTCATCTTGGCCGGATCGAGCTGGTTCTTGAAGGTGACGTTGAGACAGTCGCCCGCGTTGGCCCGGATCACCAGGGGTTCCGGTTTCTTGGTGCCGTTGGCCAGCGCCGGCAGGTCGGCCTCGAGGGCGTACATCAGCCCGCGGGGATCGTGGTCGCCGGCGTTGTTGTAGGTGATGTCCTTGTTGATCGCGACGACGGTGAAGTTCTTGACCGTGTCCGCGGTGCCGCACGGGTCGGACATCATCGCGGCCTTCGCGGCTGTGCCGGTCTGGCTTTTCGCGGGCGCGGCGAACTGCGGGCACGGGACCTGGTTGTCCGGCAGTTCATTGATCGGCGCGTCGGCCCCCTTCGGCGGATTCTTGCAGCCGTACGAGCGCAACAGCCCCCACGCACCGAGGAAGAAGTCGTCGGTGCCGCTGTAGTTGTAGAGATAGTCGTGATAGTTGAGCGTCGCGTTCTCGGAGACGTAGTCGTCGAGCGGCACCGTCGCCTCGAAGTACTCGAGCATGCCTATGTGTTGGGCCTGCACGACGTTCGACTGTGGATCCTTGGGTTCGAATTTCCATCTGAAGCGGTCCAGGTTGAAGCCGTGCGACTCCTCCTGGGACAGCTGGAACAGGTTGAACTTCACTTTGTCGCCGGTGAAGGCCTGGAGTAATGGCGTGAACGGATCGCCGTGCACGCCGGAGTCGAACAGGTTCGCCGGATCGCTGTTTCTTCGGCCCTCGAACGGTTCGAGCCGGTAGTTGACACCCATCACGCCCGCGTCGTCGGTGCTGGACGGGAACTTGGCCGGGAAGATCGGCACGCCGTCCGGGGTGATCACCCGGTCGTCGTTGGTGGTGGCGGCGCTGGCCGGTTGGAACATCGGCACGTGGTCCTCGACGAACAACGAGAAGCTGCGGTAGTCCACGCCGTCGGAGACCGTGCCGTTGTAGTCGGTCGCCGTGGTGCAGACCATGTCGAAGACGGTGCCGACGGTCTTGGGCGGTGACGGCGCACAGCCGGCCGGATGGATCGTCGACCCGCCGAACAGCCCGTTGTCCTGATGCACGTTCGGGAAGAAGTGGTCGTGGAACGAGTTCGTCGCCGTGTTCTCGTGCACGAAGTTGCGGTAGGTGATCGTCTGGTTGATGTCGGCGCCCTGGTCGTAGTTCCAGCCGTTGGCCGCGCCGTCGGAGGACAGCACGTCGAACTGCACCATGTGCTGGTGGATGCCGACCTCGTTGGTCTCCTGGGCCCGGTCGAAGACGTTGCCGCCGAACTGCCGGGGCAGCTCGTTGGTCAGCTTGTAGACCACGCAGTCACCGACGTTGAGGATCGGGGCGAACGGTTCCGGTTTTCGCCCGTCCAGCACTGCCTGTTTCTCCGACTGCAGGACGTACACCCGCGACTGTGGATTGACCCATTGCAGGTCCGGGCTGTACTGCTGGCTGATCTCGATGGCCGCGACGTCGTACGTCTTCACCGGCCGCCCGGCCGGGCAGGGATTCTGGAAGAAGCCGCCGGCCACCTGCGCGCCGGGATCGGCGGCGGCCTTCTCGGTCGCGGTCGGCGGGAAGACACCCGCCGTGCCGCGCTCGGGCACGCCCAGTGGTGGCTTCGGCGCCTTGAAACCGAACTTGCCCGGAACGAAGAGCGGGAAGCCCGGTGTGGTGGGGTTCGGTGACAACGGCGGATTCGTGCCGGCCACGGCGGGCTGGTAGTCGAAGTCGGCCAGTGGTTCCAGCCGCGGGATCGGCGTGCCGTCCGGGTTCACCCGGGTGCCGTCCTCGCGTTTGTCCAGGGTCCGGTTGAGTCCCCACATGCCGGTGGCGAAGTGCGGATACAGATGGCAATGGAAGATGATGTCGCCGAAGGTGGCGGCCTTGTCCTTGTGCGCCGAGCCGGCCCCGCCCTGCACCACCAGGCTGTAGTGGCTGCCCGGGGACACGGCCTGCACGTCCAGCACGTTGGTGACCTTGGTCAGGTGGGTGGACTTGCTGATCTCGTCGACCCCGCCCTCGTCCTTGGGGTCGAACATCCACCGGTTCACGTGCCAGTGGAAGGTGTGGGTCTCGAACTCCGCCGGGTGCAGCAGGCGGACCTGGGCCGGTTCCCCGCGGTAGTTGGCGAAGACGAGGTCACCGCCGCCGGGATCGCCGTACGCCCACGAGGACAGCGACGTCTCCTCACCGATGCACCGCTCGGCGTCGAAGCCCTGCCCGGTCCGGCTGGCCGCCGAGCAGCCCACCTCCTCGCGGTTGAAGCCGGGCTCGGAGCGGTAGTTGAACCCGAACCACTCCAGCTTGACCGGGATCTCGCCCTGGACCAGCGCGTCGGCGTCGCCGCCACCGAGGTCGGGCAGCGTGCCCGCGGTCAGCTTGGCCAGCTCGGCCGAGGTGGGCTGGCGGCACTCGTTGCCGCCCTGCTCGTCGCCGGAGCCGGTACGGCAGAAGCGGGTCAGCACACCCGGCTCGGCCTCCACCTCGTCGTGCATGAACAGCACGTTCTCCCGGAAGTCCTTGTTGTTTCCCAGCTTGATGACGGCCCGGGTGCCGGACGCCAGCGGGCCGCCGGTGCGCCCGTCGACCCAGGTGGCGCCGGCCGGCTCGACCAGGATCGCGCCGAAGGCCCCGAACGAGTGCGAGCCGATGAAGCGGACCTTGCCGTTGCTGTCCACCGGCCGGGTCTGCTGCGAGGACAGGTCGGCGCCGTCCTTGAACTGGAACTCGCCCTCGGTCTGGGCGTACAGCCGGTAGGTGAGGGCCGCGCCCGGCGCCGCCGTGGAGTCGGGGTTGTTGCCGACGACCGAGCCGTCGGAGCCCTTGACGTCGTAGTCGAGGCCGTCGAAGTGCATCGAGGCGTTCGGCGCGGTGGCCGGGTCGAAGTCGTTGTCCGGCACGGTGCCCGCCGGGGCGAACTCGCGCGGCGTCGGCGTCACCGTGCCGGCGGCGCGCAACGTCTCACCGGGCAGCGTGAAGATCGCCGAGTTGCGGACCTGCTGGTTGACCGCGGGCGCCGGCTCGTTCAGCCGGTTGGTGAAGCGCACCTCCACGCACTCGCCCTGGTTGACCCGCAGGGTGAGTGGTTCGATCAGGTCGTTCTCGTTGGCCTTGGCCGGGTTGGCCGCGTCCTTGAAGCCGGCCCGCACCTTGGCGATGTTCTCGTCGAGGACGTACATCCGGCCCTCGGGGACGACGTCGCCGAAGCGGTTGAGGAACAGCGGCAGGTTGATCAGCGAGACGTTGAAGGTCCGTGCGGTCTGCCCCGCGACGCAGGGGTTGCCGGGTGACGTGGCCACCGGCGGGGCCGGTAACTGCGCCGCGGTGGCCTGGCTGACCAGCCAGACCGCCCCGCCCGTGACGGAGATCCAGATGCCGGCCCCGATGGCCAGGGCGATCCGGTGCGGCAGCGTGCTTCTTCGCCGGCCCCGCAGGAACAGGACGGGTACGACGGCGGCGAGCAGGATCAGTGGAATGAGATCCGGATAGGACGCGGTCACGGTGCCTCCCCCGTGCATCGACCACGGGGCATGCCGAAAGAGGCCGGGCTGACTGCCTCGGCCGGGTAGCGCGCGATGAATCCCCCGTGGTGCTGCGCTACATCGAAGCCGATGATTGTCGAGCCCATGGTCACTGTCAAGGGCCAGATCAGTACTCTGCGTGATCAACATCGCGGCGTCTGGCGCACCGGCCTCCGGGTACGCGAGGATCGCAGCATGCGTGATCTCTCGCGGCGGTGGGCGTGGCTGGGCGTGCTGGTCATCGGGCTGATCCTCTACGTCATCGTGCTGCGCACCCTGGTACGGACGCAGAACCCCAACTTCATCCCGTCCCTGCTGCTGCTCGGCGCGACCGTGGTGCCGCTCGCCTTCCTGACCTTCGCGCAGGCCCGTACCGGCCACTGGCAGGTGCCGCCGTCGGCGCTCGTGGTGGCGGCCTTCTTCGGCGGCGTCATCGGCGTCGTCGTGGCCGGCACCCTGGAGTACGACGCCCTGCGCGGGCTGGGTGCGCTGCCGATGGTGTTCGTCGCGCTCATCGAGGAGTCCGCCAAGATGATCGTGCCCATCGTGCTGCTGTTCGCGCTGCTGGCCCGGCACGGCCGCCGGCTGCCGTCGGACGGCCTGGTCATCGGGGTGGCATCCGGCATGGGCTTCGCCGCGCTGGAGACGATGGGCTACGGCTTCACCGCCCTGCTGTCGTCGCAGGGCAACATCGGCACGGTCCAGGAGACGCTGTTCGTCCGCGGCCTCACCGCGCCGGCCGGGCACACCGCCTGGACCGGCCTGACCTGCGGGGCCCTGTGGGCGCTGGTGGCCAGCCCGTCGGCCAAGAAGCTGCTGGCGTTCATCGCCACCTTCATCGGCGCCGTCGCGATGCACACCGCCTGGGACACCTTCGGCGGGGCCATCGCGTTCGTCATCCTGGCGATCATCAGCCTGGGCTGGCTGTTCCTGGCCCTGCACCGCTACCGGGCCTTCGCCGAGCACAGCACCTGGGCGCCCCGCGAGCCCCTGGCGATCTAATTGCGCTGGGCGCGACCGCGTTTCCAGTAGCCCATGAAGGCGACCGAGGCGCGGTCCACGCCCCGTTCGCCGACCAGGTGCCGGCGCAGCGCCACCACCGTGCCCGCCTCGCCCGCCAGCCAGGCGTAGAAGGCGCCCGCGGGTTCCTCCGGCACGTCCCAGACCTCGTCCTCTGCGGCGTCCACGGCGACGGGCTGCCCGCACGGCGCCGCGAGATCCAGGTGGGCCCGGACCATCGGCTCCAGCCGCTGCCCGGCCGCGCGGACCAGCCAGGTGATGTCGGCCGGGCCACCGATCGGCAGGCGGTCGTCGCGGCTGGGCACTTCCAGGAACGCGGTGGCCGGGCGGTCCAGGCTCTCGAGGATGGCAGCGGCGGCCGGCAGCGCCGTCTCGTCGGCGGCCAGCAGCAGCCGGGTGGCGCTCGCCGGCGGGCGCCAGGCGATGTCTGCGACCGGGTGACCGTGCGTGGCGCCGATCATCACCACCTTGTCACCGGGCCGGGCCGCCGACGCCCAGCGTGACGCCGGGCCGCTGTCACCGTGCAGCGCGAAGTCCACGTCCACCTCACAAGCGACGGGACGGAACGCCCGGACCGTGTAGACGCGCAGCGGCGCCCACGAGGCCGGTGGGCCGCAACGCCAGGCGGCCAGCCAGTCCGGGCGGCGGGCGAACTCCTCGTGGTCGGCGTCGGCCGGCAGCAGGAGCAGATTGATGCGCTGGTCGAGCCCGTGCCCGGCGAACTCGGCGAGGGACTCCCCGGTCAGCGTGACCCGCAGGAACGTGGTGCTCAGCCGGACCGCCCGGGCCACCCGCAGCGCGAACGGCCGGTAGGGCTCGGCGGCGGGGCGCCGGGTGGGTGCCGCGGCGCGCGATGTCGTCGTCAAAAGACCGGTCCGATCGGTACGGGGTCACCAGCAAAGCAAGGCTACCCTTACCAATTGGCCGGGCTAAGGGTGGTTCCGTCCCGCGAAGAGTGCGCGGGCGCGGGCGACCAGGGCCGGCGAGCCACACTCCTGGGCCAGCTCCAGCCCGTCGCGCAGCACCCGGCGGGCCTGCGGCCGGCGGCGGGCCGCGTTGAGCAGAGCGCCGTGGTCGACCAGGGCCGTGGCCAGCTCGAAGCGCCGCGGCGTGCCCCGCAGCACCCGGATCGCCTCCTCGGCGGCGGCCATCCCGGCCGTGCCCGGGCGGACCTGCCCCTGGATCCGCAGCGCCCGGCCCAGCGCCGAGGCGAGCCCGTGCCGCCGGGTCAGGGCGACCTCCTCGGCGACGAGCCGCTCGGCCGCCTCCCGGGCGCCCAGTCCGACCAGGACGGACGCGGCCGCGGAGCGCCAGGGCAGCACGCCGGGGTGGTCGGAACGCCGCACAGCCAGCCGTTCACCGCACTTGTACAGGTCGGCCAGCCCGTCACCGGGCCGGTCCGCCGCGGTGTGCAACCGGCCGCGGACGTAGCGCAGCAGCAGGAACTCGGGGTCGTCCGGCAGGTCGCCGTCCAGCCCGGCCGCGGTCAGCAGGCTGTCGGCCAGCGCGATGTCGCCGAGGTCGAGCAGGACCGCGAGGCGCCGCGACAGCACCAGCGAGCCGGCCGGGCCGGCCGGTTCGGTGCCCGAGACCGCGAGCAGCTCCGCGGACGCGTCGGCGTCGCGGGCGGCGTCGGCCAGCCGGCCCAGCCGCCGGGCCACCGAGCTGCGCTGCGAGTAGGCCATGGCGAGGCCCGCCGCCGAGCCGTCCCGGCCGGCGACGTCGATCGCGAGCGTGCAGCCGGAGTGGGCCGCCGCGAGGTCGTCCGCGTCGGCCAGCCGGCGCAGGGCATGCAGGTATCGCGGCAGGTCGTCCACGCCGACCGGCGGTGCCAGGGGCACCGGGCGGGTTGCCGGGGGAACGGCGTTGTCACCTGAGGTGATGTCCCGGCCGAGGTCCGCCAACCCCGGCCGTTCGTCACTGACGGTCATGCAAGCGTGTGTACCCTTCCGGGCGTCCGACCCACCATCGATCGGGCTTGGATCCTTCGTGGACCCCAAGGTTTTCCCAACCACGAGAGATGCACAATGCGGCATGCGCAGTCCGACCCAACGCAATCTCGACTTTTCCGCGATCGACGGCCGGCTCAGCGGCGTTTTCGGGGTGAATGTCAGCGAAGCCGCGGAATTGTCCGGTGGCGGCTTCGCGGCCGTGTGGCGCGCCCGCCTGGCCGACGGCCGGGACGTGGTGGTCAAGGTCGGCCCCCCGCCCGGCGTCCGGCTGCTGCGGTACGAGCGTGACCTCATCCCCGCCGAGGCGGCGTACTTCCGGGCCGTCCGCGCCGGCGCGCCGGGGGTGCCGGTGCCGGAGGTGCTGCATGTCGAGGACGACTGGATCGTCACGACCATGCTGCCCGGCAACAGCCTGAGCGAGCCGGCGGACCCCGCCGGGACGGCCGCGGCGGCGACGGTACGCGAGCAGCTCGGTTCCGCGATCGCCGGCCTGCACCGGCTCACCGGCCCGCACTTCGGCTACACCGGCGACCGCCCGGCCGGCACCGACTGGCCGACGGCGTACGGCGCGATCATCGCCGCCCTGCTGGCCGACGCCGCCGACTGGGAGGTGCCGCTGCCACCGGGGATCGACGCCCTTGCCGCCCGGCACCACACGAACCTGGCCCAGGTCACCCGGCCCGCGTTGCTGCACTTCGACCTCTGGGACGGCAACGTGCTGGCTGCCGGCGGCCGGCTGACCGGGCTCGTCGACGGTGAACGCTTCCTCTGGGGCGACCCGTTGCTGGACCTGGTGTCACCGGCCCTGTTCCACCGCATCGAGGAGGAGCCGGAGCATCCGTTCCTGCGCGGGTACGCCGCCGCGAGCGGCCTGGCGCTCGACGACGCCGCCCGGACCCGGCTCGCGCTCTACCGGGTCCACCTCTACACGCTGATGCTGGCCGAGGGCCCGAGCCGCGGCATCCCGGTCGGCAGCGAACGGCACGAGTACCTGACCGTGCTGCTCGAAGGAGAGCTGCGCGACCTGAAGTGACGCAGATGCGAGCACCAACGGCTCGACGGCCTGGCATCTGCGGCCTAGGCTGACGATCGTGACGACGTACCGGATCGGCGAGGCGGCCGAGCTGCTGGGCGTCAGCGTGGACACCGTGCGCCGCTGGATCGACGCCGGCCGGCTGGCGGCCGAGCGGGACGGCCACGGGCACCGTACGGTCGCCGGCGCCGACCTGGCTGCGTTCGCGCGTTCGCTGGCCGACGAGCCCGACACCGGAGCCCGGCGCTCCTCGGCCCGCAACCGGCTGCGCGGCATCGTCACGGCGATCACCCGGGACGCGGTGATGGCCCAGGTCGACATCCAGGCCGGGCCGTTCCGGCTGGTGTCGCTGATGAGCCGGGAGGCCGTCGACGACCTGGGCCTGGAGGTCGGCTCCCCGGCGACCGCGGTGATCAAGTCCACGACCGTGGTCGTGGAAAGAGGGGACGACGCATGAGGGCACGACGGCTGGCCGCAGTCGTGGTGGCCGCACTCCTGGCGCTCTCCGGGTGCAGTTCCCCGGTCTCGGACGAGCCGGCCGGCGGCGGCTCGCCCGGTTCAGCCGGCCCCGGCAGCGACGCCGCCGGACCCGTGACGGTGCTGGCGGCGGCCTCGCTGACCGAGTCGTTCACCGCCATCGGTACGAAGTTCGAACAGCTCAACCCGTCCGCCGAGGTGAGCTTCTCGTTCGGTGGCAGTGCGGGCCTGGCGCAACAGATCACCGCGGGCGCCCCGGCCGACGTGTTCGCCGCGGCCAGTGCCGCCACCATGAAGACGGTCACGGACGCGGGCGCCGCCACCGGCAGCCCGGTCACCTTCGCGCGCAACCAGCTCGTCATCGCGGTGCCGAAGGGCAACCCGAAAGGCTTGACCACGCTCGCCGCCCTGGCCGGCTCCGGCGTCAAGGTGGCCCTCTGCGCCGCGCAGGTGCCGTGCGGTGCGGCCGCCGGGAAGGCGTTGTCCGCGGCCGGCGTACGGCTCACGCCGGTGACCCTGGAGCAGGACGTCAAGGCCGCGCTGGCCAAGGTGAAGCTGGGCGAGGTCGACGCCGCGCTGGTCTACCGGACGGACGCGAAGGCGGCGGCCGCCGACGTCGACGGCGTCGAGTTCCCCGAGTCCGCCGGGGCGGTCAACGACTACCCGATCGTCGCGCTCGAGGACGCACCGAATCCGGCCGGTGCGACCGCCTTCCTCGCTTTCCTCCGGACCCCCGAGGCGCAGCGGATCCTCACCGACGCAGGGTTCCAGCAGCCCTGAGCCGGTCACCGTCCCGAGCGCCGCTGGCCCTGGCGATCCCCGCGATCGCCGGGCTGGCGTTCCTCGTGCTGCCGCTGGCCGGGCTGCTGATCCGGGCGCCGTGGACAACCCTGCCGCAGCGGCTCACCGAGCCCGGCGTGCTGGCGGCTCTGCGGCTGTCCCTGCTCACCGCGACCCTGGCGACCGTGGTGTGCCTGCTGCTCGGCGTACCGCTGGCCTGGCTGCTGGCCCGGGCCCCGTTTCCCGGCCGGCGGCTGGTCCGGGCGCTGGTGACCGTGCCGCTGGTGCTGCCTCCGGTGGTCGGCGGGGTCGCGCTGCTGCTGGTCTTCGGCCGGCGCGGCCTGGTCGGCGAGTGGCTGGACGCCACGTTCGGGTTCAGCCTGCCCTTCACCACCGCCGGGGTGGTGGTGGCCGAGGCCTTCGTGGCGATGCCGTTCCTGGTGATCAGCGTCGAGGGGGCGCTGCGCGGGGCGGACTCCCGCTTCGAGGAGGCCGCGGCGACGCTGGGGGCGAGCCGGTGGACGGCGTTCCGGCGGGTCACGCTGCCGCTGATCGGGCCGGGGGTGGCGGCCGGGGCGGTGCTGTGCTGGGCCCGGGCGCTGGGTGAGTTCGGTGCGACGATCACCTTCGCCGGCAACTTCCCGGGGCGCACCCAGACCATGCCGCTGGCCGTGTATCTGGCGCTGGAGCAGGACCTGGACGCGGCCATCGTGCTGAGCCTGGTGCTGCTGGTGGTCAGCGTGGTCATCCTCGCCGGGCTGCGCGACCGCTGGCTGGGTGCGCCGTGAGCCTGGACGCGCGCCTGGTCGTCCGGCGGGACGGCTTCACGCTGGACGCCGTGCTGCGCGCGGAGGCCGGTGAGGTGGTAGCCCTGCTGGGCCCGAACGGCGCCGGCAAGACCACCGCTCTGCGGGCGCTGGCCGGGCTCGTCGCCCTGGACGACGGTCACATTGAGCTCGACGGCGAACGCCTGGACGACCCGGCGGCCAAGGTGTTCACCGCGCCCGAGCACCGGCACATCGGCGTGGTCTTCCAGGACTACCTGCTGTTCCCGCATCTGTCCGCTGTGGAGAACGTGGCCTTCGGGCCGCGCTGCCGGGGCGTGCCGCGCGCGCGGGCCCGGGCCGAGGCGGCCGAGCTGCTGGGCCGAGTCGGGCTCGCCGAGCACACCGGCAAGAAGCCGCGGCAGCTCTCCGGCGGTCAGGCGCAACGGGTGGCCCTGGCCCGGGCGCTCGCCACCGGGCCGCGCCTGCTGCTGCTCGACGAGCCGCTCGCCGCGCTGGACGCCCGGACCCGGCTCGACACCCGGGCCCACCTGCGCGGCCACCTCGCCGGGCACGCCGGGCCGACGGTGCTGGTCACCCACGACCCGCTGGACGCGATGATGCTGGCCGACCGGCTCGTCATCCTCGAGCACGGCCGGGTGGTCCAGACGGGCGACGCGGCTGCGATCACGTCCCGGCCGCGCACCGACTACGTGGCCCGGCTGGTGGGACTCAACCTCTACCGCGGCCGGGCGGAGGGCGAACTGGTCCGGATCACCGAAGACTTCGCCCTGACCACGGCGACGCCTTTGCACGGCGACGTGTTCGTGGCGTTCCCGCCCGCCGCCGTCGCCCTCTACGCGGCGCGCCCCGACGGGAGCCCCCGCAACACCTGGCGGGCGACCGTGGCGGCCGTCTCCCGGCACGGGGACGCGCTGCGCATCGAGCTGACCGGCGGGATCACGGTGGCCGCCGACGTGACGCCGGCGGCCGCCGTGCAACTGGGACTCGAGCCCGGTCGGGAGGTCTGGGCCAGCCTCAAAGCGACCGAGGCGACGACCTACCCCGCCTGAGCCGTGAAGGTGTAGCTACCGGAGGCCAAGCTGTAGGCCGCCGCGCCACCGCTGTAGCCCTGCGGCACAGCTTCCGCCGGGGCGGTGACAGCAGCCGCGGACGGCGCCGGGACCTGGACCGTGGCCGTCGCGTTCGGCGGGACCACCACCTTCAGCGTCAGCGTGGAGCCGGTGCGGGTCCACTCCGAGCGCGTCTGGCCGTACCGGGTCTGCAGCGAGGCGGTCGCGGAGGTGACCGTACCGCCGGGTTCGGGGGCGATCAGCACCTGCCGGTAGCCCGGCGCGGCCGGGGCCACCCCGCCCACCGTGCGGTAGAGCCAGTCCCCCACCGAGCCCAGGCCGTAGTGGTTGAACGAGTTCATCCCCACGTCCTGCAGCGAGCCGTCGGGCCGGATCCCGTCCCAGCGCTCCCAGATCGTGGTCGCGCCGCGCGAGTTCATGTAACCCCAGCCGGGATAGTCCGGCTGCTGCAGGATCCGGTACGCCGTGTCGGCGTGCCCGTGCTCGGCCAGCACCGGCAGCAGGTTCTCCACGCCCATGAAACCCACGGACAGGTGCCCGTTGCGGCTGGCCACCTTGGCGGCGAGCTTGTCCGCCACCGCCTGGGCGCGGCCGGCGGGCACCAGGCCGAAGGCGAGCGCGAGCACGTACCCGGTCTGGCTGTTGCTGCCCACGGTCCCGTCGGCGGCGACGAACCGGTTGGTGAACGCCGCCGCGATCTGGTCGGCCAGCGTGCCGTACCGGGTCGCCTCGGCCGTGCGCCCGGTGGCCGCGGCCATCCGCGAGAGCAGGCGCGCCGACCAGCCGAAGAACGCCGTGCTGGAGACGTCGTTCGGGGTGTTGTCGTCGACGTTGAGCCAGTCACCGAAGGTCTCGTGGTCGCGGATGAGGTCCGCGCCCGCGGTCGACCTGAGGTAGTCGACGTAGCGGGCCATGGCCGCGAAGTGCTTGTCCACGACGGACAGATCGCCGTAGCGCTGCCACACCGTGTACGGCACGATCACCCCCGCATCGGCCCAACCGGCCTTGCCCGCGCCGTCGATCACGGCCGGGGCCACGTCGGTGAACGCCCCGTCGGCCCGCTGGGCGTCGACCAGGTCGTCGGCGAACTTGGTGAGCAGCCCGTGGGTGTCGAAGTTGAACGTCGACGTGGCCCCGAACGCCGCGATGTCGCCGGTCCAGCCGAGCCGCTCGTCACGCTGCGGGCAGTCGGTCGGGATGGACAGCATGTTCGAGCGCGCACCCCAGACGATGTTGTGCTGCAACTGGTTGACCAGCGGATCGTTGGTGGTGAAGGTGCCGGTCTCGGCGCCATCGGTCCAGGCGGCGAGCCCGGTGAGGCTGTCCGCGGTGGGCGTGCCCGGGAAGCCGGTCAGCTCGACGTACCGGTAGCCGTGCACGGCGAAGTGCGGCTCGAAGACCTCCGGCGCGCCGGTCCCGGCGAGCGTGAAGGTGTCCGTGGCCTGGGCGGCGCGCAGGTTCGCGGTGTAGAGCGTGCCGTCCGCGTTCAGGATCTCGCCGTGCCGCAGGGTCACCCGGGTGCCGGCCGGGCCGGTCACGGTGAGCCGGTTCCAGCCGGCGAAGTTCTGCCCGAGGTCGGCGATGAAGACGCCGGGCTTCGGCTGGGTGATGCTCTTCGGCCGCAGCTGCTGCTGAACGGTGACGCCGGGGTCGACCTGGGCGACCAGCCGCGGCTTCGCGGCGGTGCGGACGGTGACGGCGGTGCCGGCCCCGGGCCGGATCCGGGCATCCTGATCCTCGCCGTGGTACAGGTCGTCGGCGACGATCACGCCGGCGGTCGCCGACCAGGAGCCATCGGTACGCACGTCAGCCCGCGTCCCGTCGGTGTACTCGATGGACAGCTGCGCCGAGTACCACGGCGAGGTGCCGTAGCGCTGGCTGCCCGCGAAGCCGATGTTGCCCGAGTACCACCCGTTGCCGACGAGTGCCCCGAGGGTGTTGCTGCCCTGCTTCAGGCTGCCCGTGACGTCGTAGGCGCGGTACTGAAGTCGGTCGTTGTAGTCGGTCCAGCCGGGCGCGAGCCGTTCGGCGCCGACCTTGGTGCCGTTGAGATAGGTGTCGTGCAGGCCCAGCGCGGTGGCGAAGAGCCGGGCGCGGGCGACCGTCTTGCCGACGCTGAAACCCTTGCTCAGGTACGGCGTCGGGTTCGGCACCGTGACCTGCGCGCCCCACGGGCCGGCGCCGTAGGCAGCGGTCACCTTGGCCGCGGCCCAGCCGGAGTCGTTGAAGCCCGGCTGCTCCCAGCCCGCCGGACCGGACTGCGCGGCCTTCCACGTGCTGCCGGTCGCCACGGTCGTCGAGCCGCTGGTCAGCTTGGCGATGACACTGGCCGGTCCGGCCACGTTGTTGGCCGCGGCGATCGCGATGGTGTTCGTCCCGGTACGCAGCTGCGCGGTGACGTCCACTGTGGTCGCCCGTTTCCACGAGTCGGTGACGCGGCGCGACGTGCTGACCCGGGAACCGTTGACCCACACGTCGGCGGTGTCGTCGCCGGTCACCACCAGGGTGGACTTCGCCACCGCGGCCAGGTCGAAGGTGCGCCGGAAGAACCGCTGCTCGGCCGGGGCGGTGGTCGCCGGGTCACCCTCGGGATACCAGATCCACTCGGCGCCGGTGAGGTTGGCCGTGGCCGGGCCGCCGATGAAGTCCGCCTGCCACTCCGCCGCAGGGTTGAACAGGCCGGTGTCGAAGCGGGCGGCGGCACTCCACGGGCTGGGCCGGCCCTGGGCGTCCCAGACCCGTACCCGCCAGTGGTAGGTGCGGTTGCTGGCCAGCGCCGGTCCGCCGTACGCGATGTCCACGCTCTGCCCGGAAGTGACCTGACCGCTGTCCCAGATGTCCGCGGCGCCCGGGGTCGTGCCGACAGTGAGCTGGTAGCGGCCCTGCAGCTGGCCGGTGGCGGCCGAGACGAGCCGCCAGCCGAAGCGGGGCTTGGTCGTGTCGAGGCCGACCGGGTCGGTCCGGCGCTCGGTGGTCAGGCCGGCGAGTGTGACCGGCGAGCCGGCGCCGGGGTCGGGACCGCCGACGTCGCTGCGCCACGGCCCGGTGCCGTACGCGCCGAGGTCCTTGGCGGCGGTCCAGGTCTGCGGCACCGAGTCGGCCGCCTGCCAGCTGCCGTCGGTGACCAGGTCGACAGTGCTCTGCGCGGTGGCGACCCGGATCCGGCCGAGGACACCGGCCGGACCCACGCTGGTGTTGCGCGCGGCGATCGTCAGGGTGTTGCTGCCGGGCCTGAGGGCGGCGGCCAGGTCGACGTAGCGGGCGGTCTTCCAGGAGTCGGCGGCCCGGGTGGAGCCGGCGAGGTAGGTGTCGTTGAGCCAGACGTCGACCGTGTCGTCGCCGGTCACGACCAACTGGGCGTCGGTGTAGGGGCCGGCCGGGGCGGTGAAGGTGCGGCGCAGGTAGCGGGTGGCGGCGGGGGCGCTCTGCGCGGGCTCCCCCTCGGCGAACCAGATCCAGTGCGCGCCGGCAAGGCCGACCGGTGCGGTGATCAGGGCGGCGGCACGGGAGACGGGAGGCGCTGCGGCGGCCGGGGAGCCGGGGAGCAGCAGGAGGGCCGCGGCGAGCAGCAGCGGTTTGCGGGCATGGGGGGATAGGGACTTGGCCATGCGATTCTCCTCGGTGGGGGGAGGTGCGCGGGGCAGCGGATCAACGCATTTAAACGTTTCAATGCGCTGACCTTTCGAGCGTAGGACGAACTACAAGATCCACTCAAGGGGTGCGGGATACGGTGGTCCGCGTGCAGGCACTCGAACTCGCCGACTACCGCGCGGCGGTGGCCCGGATCTACCTGACCGCGACCGACCTCTCCGACTTCCGCGCCCGGCGTGACGAGCTGTTCGCGTACCACCCCCAGTCACCGATCCCGAGCACCGGCGACTTCGAGGGTCTGTCCTACTTCCCGCCGAACGAGGAGTTCCGCGCCGAGGTGGAGCTGCGCCCGGCGCTGGGCGAGATCGACATCGACACCGGCGGGCCGGACGGCGTGTGCCACTACGACCGGGTGGGCATCCTGGACACCCCGTGGGGCGAGCTGTCGCTGTGGTGGCTGGCCGCGTACGGGGGTGGTCTGTTCCTGCCGGTCCGCGACGCGACCTGCGGCCCCCAGTCGTACGGCGGCGGCCGCTACCTGACCGACACGGTGAAGGGCACGCACGGTCGCGGCCTGGAGATGGTCTCCCGCACCCGCGTCCTGCTGGACCTCAACTACCTCTACAACCCGAGCTGCGCGTACGACGACCAGTGGCTCTGCCCCCTGGCACCCCCGGAGAACAGGCTCACCACCGCGATCACCGCCGGCGAGCTCAAGTACCACTGACCGCGCGTCCGATTTCTTCAAGACGGTGCCGCCGCCGGGCTCCTAGGCTGCGGCCATGGATGATGTCTTCGCCGCTGCCGAGCGGTTCGTCCGGGCCGAGGCCCGGCTGCTGGAGCAACGCCTGTTCGACACGCTCTTCCACGGGGCACCGGCCGGCGGGGTCGTCGACGCCCTGCGCGGTTACCAGAACGAGGACGGCGGTTTCGGCCACGGGCTCGAGCCGGACAAGTGCTGCCCGGCCAGCCTGCCCCTGGACGTCGAGATCGCCTGGCAGACCCTCGTCGCCGCCCGGACCACCGATCCGGAGATGCTGCGACGGGCGGCCGGCTTCCTCGACAGCGTCGCGGTCGACGGCGCGGTCTCCCTGGCCGCGCCGGTCATCGAGGCCTACCCGCGCGCCGAGCACCTGACGGACTGGACCTACGTGCCGGGGCTGAACCCGACCGCCGGTCTCGCCGGCCTGCTCTACCAGCTCGACTTCGCCCACCCGTGGCGCGACGCGGCCACCCGCTACTGCTGGCAGGCGCTGGAGGAGAACCCGCCGCCCGACGACGCGCACGCCCTGCTGGAGGTGTTCGCATTCCTGGCCCACGGGCCCGACCGGGAACGCGCGGACAAGCTGATCCCCGCCGTGACCGAGCGCCTCATGAGCACCTCGATGTTCCACCTCGACCCCGAGACCGAGGGGTACGGCCTGACCCCGCTGCACTTCGCCCCCACCCCGGACTCGCGCTGGCGGTCCCTGTTCACCGACGCCCAGCTCGACGGGCACCTCGACCACCTGCTGCGGGCCCAGCAGCCGGACGGTGGCTGGCCGCTCAGCTGGGATCCGCCGAGCACCGCGGCCCGGCTGGCGTGGCGCGGCCGGGTCACCGTGGAGGCGCTGCGCACGCTGGAGTCGTACGGCCGGCTGCGACGATGAGGGCATGCGTGCGGTGATCTACGACCGGTTCGGTGAGCTGCCCGAGCTTCGCGACGTCCGCGACCCCGAGCCGCCCGAGGGTGGAGTCGTGGTCGCCGTCCGCGCGACCGGGCTGTGCCGCAGCGACTGGCACGGCTGGCGCGGCCACGACTCCGACATCCGGCTGCCGCACGTGCCGGGTCACGAGTTCGCCGGCGAGATCGCCGCGGTCGGTGCGGGTGTCCGGGGCTGGCGGGCCGGCGACCGGGTCACCGCGCCGTTCGTCTGCGCGTGCGGGACGTGCCCGGCCTGCCTGGCCGGCGACCAGCAGGTCTGCCACCGTCAGGAGCAGCCCGGCTTCACCTACTGGGGCTCGTTCGCGGACCTCGTCGTGGTGCCGCACGCCGAGACCAACCTGGTGCGCCTGGACGACCGGATCGGCTTCGCCGCGGCCGCCACCCTGGGCTGCCGGTTCGCGACGGCCTTCCGCGCGGTGGTGGCCCAGGGCCGGGCCCGTCCCGGCGAGTGGGTCGCGGTGCACGGGTGCGGCGGTGTCGGGCTGTCCGCGGTGATGATCGCGGTGGCGGCGGGTGCCCGGGTGGTCGCCGTCGACGTGTCGGCCGAGGCGCTGGCCCTGGCCCGGCGCCTCGGCGCGGCCGCCACGGTCGATGCCACGACCCCGGCGGTCGAGACGATCCGGGAGCTCACCGGCGGCGGCGCGCACGTCTCCCTCGACGCGCTGGGCAGCCAGGTCACCCTCACGGCTTCGATCGAGGGGCTGCGCCGGCGGGGACGGCACGTGCAGGTGGGACTGCTGCCGGCGGTGACCGGGCGCCCGGCGGTGCCGATGGAACTGGTCGTCGCGCACGAACTGGAGATCCTGGGCAGCCACGGGATGCCGGCGCACGCGTACCCGGAGATGCTGTCGCTGGTGGAGTCGGGCGCGCTGCGCCCCGGCGAGCTGATCACCGGTGAGCTCGCGCTCCCGGACGCCCCGGCGGCCCTGGCCGCCATGGACAGCGGCGGCCCGGCCGGCGTCCAGGTCATCGTGCCCTGAGCTGCCCAGGGGCAGACCCTGCGGCGATGGCCCGGATCAGTGCCGCAGTTCGGCCACCTGCCGACCGTTGCCGGCCAGGCTCAGCGGCGTCGTGGTGCCCAGCTGCACCCAGCCGGCTCGT
>NZ_JBVJIR010000003.1:543473-547246 GCF_055586185.1 Actinoplanes sp. NPDC051405 | reverse complement strand
GTCTCGTGCCCACCGGCGGGCCGATCCGGTCGGTCTCGTGCCCACCGGCGGGCCGATCCGGTCGGTCTCGTGCCCACCGGCGGGCCGATCCGGTCGGTCTCGTGCCCACCGGCGGGCCGATCCGGTCGGTGATGGGGAAGAAACCCTCGTCCGTGACCGCCGGCGACCACCACACGATCAGGCGGTGATCCGGCCGAGCCACTCCCCCAGCAGGACCTTTTCGCCGGTCGAGAGGCTGGCGATCTCAGGCAGGGCAGCGCGCAGCGCCACCGCGGCGCTCACCGGCCCCGGCTCCCCGCCGACGGGCCGGTCGGTGCTGATCGCCGCGATGACGGCCTCCCGGGCGGTGACCGACAGCGCCGGCTCCCGCTGATCCGCCGGAGTGGCGATCAGCGCGAGGGTGACGCCGGAACCGGCCGCGTGCACGAGCGAGGCCGCCAGTGATTCGGAAACCCGCAATCGGCCGGCCTCGGCGATCCGCCTGATGTGCCCGGCCAGCACGTCGGCCGCCGCGCGGGTGGCGGCCGAGGCGGCGTGGCCGGTGCGGGGTCGCCCGTACATCAGTTTGTAGAGGGCGGGGTTGGCCAGGCCGAGCTCGACGTGCAGGTCCCAGCCACGGCGCAGGTCGGCCACCGGATCCCCGGACCGCGGGGCCACGGATTTGGTGGCCAGATACTGCTGGAGCCCATGGGTCGCGATGACGTCGAGCAGACCCTGCTTGTCGCCGAAGAACCGGTAGATGGTCGGCGGTTGCACCCCGGCGGCCGCGCTGACGGCCCGCGTGGAGACGGCGTCCTCGCCGCCCGCGGTCAACAGCTCCAGAGCCGCGTTGACGATGCGGTCGCGCGTGTTGTCACTCACAAAACCAATGATATCCCAATCTTGATTCCACTGGTATTTCCAGTGATACGGTATCTGCGTTATCACTGGAAAGGACACCCATGATCATCGTTACCGGGGCAAGCGGACAGCTGGGCAGCGCCGTCCTCGACAACCTGCTGGAGCACGTGCCGGCCGGTCAGCTCGGGGCCGGTGCACGCGATCCGCAGCAGCTCACCGGCCTGCAACAGCGCGGCGTCCGGGTCCGGCAAGGCGACTTCGACAACCCCGCCGGCCTGAGCGACACCTTCGAGGGGGCGTCCACCGTGCTCATCGTCTCGGTGAACAGCACCGGGGAGGAGTCCGTGCGCCGGCACCGCAACGCTGTCGACGCCGCCGTCGCGGCGGGCGCCAAGCGGATCGTCTACACCAGCCACATGGGTGCCGACCCGGCGTCGCCGTTCCCGCCGATGCCCGACCACGCCGCGACCGAGGACGCCCTGCGGCAGGCCGGCGTCGCGTTCACCTCGCTGCGCAACGGCTTCTACGCCAGCACGGTGCCGATGCTGCTCGGGCACGCGCTGGAGACGGGCGAGTTGCGAGTGCCCGAGGACGGCCCGGTCGCCTGGACCACCCACGCCGACCTGGCCGCGGCGGCCGCGCGGATTCTGATCGACGGCGGCTTCGACGGTTTCACCCCGCCGCTGACCGGCCCGGAGGCGGTCGACATGACCCGGGTGGCCGAGATCGCCGCGCAGCGCACCGGCCGGCCGATCCGCCGGGTGGTCGTCGCGGACGAGGAATACCGGCAGGGACTGCTCGCCGCGGGCCTGCCCGAGGCCGCCGCCGACATGCTGGTGGGCCTGTTCGCCGCGAGCCGGCGTGGCGACTTCGCTCCGGCCGGCCCGACCCTGGCCGGCCTGCTGGGCCGGCCCGCCACCAGCATCGAGGACTATCTGGTCAGCTCGCTGCCTGCCGGTCCGGGGCGATGAGCGACCACACTTCGGTGTCGTGCCGGACACCTTTGTAGAGGAACTCCCCGCGCAGCACGCCGTCGAGGCGCATGCCGAGGCGGCGGGCGACGTTCGCGCTCGCGGCGTTGTCCGTGCGGCAGTGCCACTCGACGCGGAAGATGCCCCGCACCTCGATCGCCCAGTCGATGATGAGCCGGGCGGCGCGGGTGATCAGGCCGCGGCCCTGGGCGGCCGGTTCCAGCCAGCAGCCGACCTCGCAGGTGCCCGCGGCCACGTCGAAGTGGACGAACATGACGCCGCCGACCAGCGTGCCGTCGAGCCAGATGCCGTGCAGCCGGCCGCTGTCGCCGGCCGCCTTGTCCGCGTAGCGCTGCAAGGTCGCCGTCGCGGATTCCAGGTCGGTGCTGATGCCCGCCCACGGGATCCACGGGTCCACGGTGGCGCGGGCCCGGTCCATGTGGGCGAGGAATTCCGGCGCCTGCCACGGCTCCAGCGGCCGCAGCTGCGCTCCCCCGCCAAGATCGATCGCGTACATCCCGGCAGCCTACCCAGGCGTGACGACGAGCCCGGGCACCGCGACGCCGATCCGGCCCGGGTATTCGGCCGCCGCCTCGGCAACGGCGGCACGGTGGTCGGTGCCGGGCCACAGATGGGCGAGCAGCAGGTGCCGCACCCCCGCTGCCCGGGCCTGCCGGCCCGCATCCCGCGGACCGCTGAGCAGACCCAGATCATCCAGCGGTACGCCGCCCAGATGCGTCGCGTCGGCGACCAGCAGATCCGCGTCCCGGGCCAGCGCCACCACCTCAGGGCTCGGGCCGCAGTCCCCCGTGTACGCCAGCACCCGCCCGCCGGCGGCCAGCCGGATCCCCGCGTTGGGCACAAAATGCGGCAGCAGCCGGGTCGACGCGGCGAACGGGCCGACCCGGAACGTCTCTCCCGCCGTGAGCTCGTGCAGCACGTAGGCATCGTCGAGCATCCCCGGCCGGTCCAGCGCCAGGACCGCGTCGAGCGCGCCCGGCAGGGCGTAGACCGGCAGCGGCGCCGGCGGATCCGCGCTCAGCGCCCGGGCGCGCAACAGCGGGTTGAGGTCCGCGCAGTGGTCGGGGTGGCCGTGGCTGACGAAGACCGCGTCGACCGGTCCGGGCAGCCGCGGCATGGTGGCATAACCCAGATCGAGCACGAGCCGGAAACCGTCGTGCTCGACGAGGTAGCCGCTGCAGGCCGAGCCCGGCTCCGGCCACGCGCCGCAGGCCCCCAGCACGGTCAGCCGCATCCGCATCCGCAACCGCCACTCAGCGAATTCACAACAAAAAGCCGCATAGTGGAGAGCGCCCCCGTCCGGCCTTGGAGGTCTTCATGGGTCTCGTGCTCGCCATCGTGAGCTTGGTGTTGCTGCTGCTGCAGGTGTTGCTGATCGCCCGGGCGGTGCTCGACTGGACCGTGGCGCTGGCCGGGCCGTCCGCGTACGGGTCCGTGCGTTCCCGGCTCTCCGCTGGGGTGCACGCGGTGACCGAGCCGATCCTGGCCCCGGTCCGCCGGGTCGTGCCGCCGCTGCGGCTCGGCGGGATGTCCCTCGACCTGGCGTTCATCGTGGTCTTCCTGGCCATCGTGATCATCCGCTCGCTGATCGGCTGACCCCTCCTGACCTCCTCCGACCGATGACGGCCCGGCTGAGTGATCAGCCGGGCCGTCGCTTGCTCAGGCGGGCTCGGGCACGTTGCCGGGGTCGCCCTCGGGCACGTTGCCCGGGTCGTCGGGGCCGGGCATCGGCTCGACCGGGGGCGGAGGCAGCGTCTCCGGGGTGTCCGGGGACAACTCACCCGGATCGTCGGGGACGGGCTCGCTCGGGTCGATCGGCGGGTAGTTGTCCGGGTCAGGACCTGGCTGCACCATGGCCATCAGTCTGCCCCACCGCCCGCCCAGGCCGAAAACTCCCCGCTCCCCGGCGCGCCGCAAGGCCGGCGCGACCGGGACGGCCAG
>NZ_JBVJIR010000003.1:273464-543376 GCF_055586185.1 Actinoplanes sp. NPDC051405 | reverse complement strand
CAGCGCCACCGGACGGCCAGCGCCACCGGACGGCCAGCGCCACCGGACGGCCAGCGCCACCGGACGGCCAGCGCCACCGGACGGCCAGCGCCACCGGACGGCCAGCGCCACCGAACGGCCGGCGTGACGGGCAGCCAGCCGCCGGAGCGACGAGCGCGGCGCGTGGCTCAGGCGCCGACCTCGCCGTCGATGCCCTCGCGCAGGAAGTCCGCGTGGCCGTTGTGCCGGGCGTACTCGTGGATCATGTGCAGCATCACCAGGCGCAGCGAGACCTTCTCGCCCCACCGCGCCTGGTAGCCCGTCACGTCCAGCGACTCGGCCGCCCGTTCGATGCGGCGGGCGTGCTCGGCCTCCTCCTGCCAAGCGCCGAACGCCTCGGCCCGGGTGGAGGCCGACGCGTCGTACGCCGCCTGGAAGTCGCCCTCCGCCGACCAGCGCAGCGGGATGTCCTCGGCGTTGATGACCCGGCGGAACCAGGTGCGCTCGACCTCGGCCATGTGCCGCACCAGGCCCAGCAGGGTCAGCGTCGACGGCGGCATCGAGCGTTGCCGCAGCTCCTCGTCCGACAGGCCCTGGCACTTCATGGCGAGCGTCGCCCGGTGGTAGTCCAGGTAGGCGCGCAGTGTCTCGCGTTCCCCGCCGAGCAGGGGTGGGTCGATCCGGTCGTCCTGCACAGTTCCCTCACTCGTTGCGGGCCGCCTCCGGGCCGGTGATCCGGCGCAGCAGCGGCATCGTGGACGCGATCACGGCGAGCGACGCCGAGAGCCCGGCGACCACGATGACATAGAACGAGATCCCGGGTGGGCTCAGCGACAACTTCATCTGCGCGGTCAGGAACAGATGTGCCGCCAGCAGTCCGGAGCCCAGTGCCACCACGGCGGCGGTCACCAACGGGGTGACGCTCTCCAGCGCGACCACCCGGCGCAGGGTGCCGAGCGGGACGCCGGTGAGCCGCAGCATGCTGAACGGGCGCTTGCGTTCGCTCAGGCCGCCCGCCACGCTCACCGCCAGGCTGCACCCGGCGATGGCCAGGCTGGCCAGGATCACCACGTTGGCCAGCCGCTTCCAGCCCTCGAAGACCCTGGCCGACTCGGCCCCGAACTCCACGCTCGAGTACGGCGAGTAGAGCATCGGGTGGGCCAGCTGCAGGCTCGTCCGGGCCCGTTCCAGCGCGGGCGTCGAACCGTCGGTCAGGGTCACGATCGACTGCGCCTTGAAGGTGCTCAGCCGGGCCGGGTCGACGTCCGCGGCGGGCCACGGTCCGGTCCAGTCCTCCGGCCCGGTCAGGTCGGGCCACACCCACCCTGTACGGGCTCCGGCAGCACACCGGGTGACGTCCGGCAGCCGGGCGATCTCGTCGCACGAAGCCAGCACGTAAGGCCAGCCGAAGGAACCGAGCGGGGCCTCGGGCACCGGCACACTCGGCGGCGGGATCCGGGTCACGGCGATGCCCCGGACACCCGGTTGCGCCGCAAGCCCGGCCGGGACCGGATCGCCGACCGGCGCTGCCGCCTCGTCACGGAACAGGGTGAACAGGCTGGCGGCGTCCGGGGCCTGGCTCGGCTTGTCCCGATCGGCGGCGATCGAGCCCATCACCCCGACGGCCACGCTCGTGACGAACAGCGCCAGCACCAGGCCGCTGACCGAGCGGAAGCCCGCCCGCGGGTTGTCGGCGAGCCGCCGGGCCGCGATCAGCGACGCCGGCCGTTTCGCCCGGCTCGCGACCAGCCGGGAGCCGGCCATGGTCAGCCACGGGCCGGCCACGAGCAGGCCGATCATGATGATGAAGATGCCCGGCAGGAAGGCCATGATCTGCCCGTTGGTGGTGCCGGGCCGGCGGCCCACGAAGTACGCCAGCTCGCCGAGGCCGGCCGCGAGCGGGATCAGCCGCCACGCCCGCGGCGGCCGGGGCGTGACCCGCCGGGTGACACCCAGCGGGGAGATCTGCACCCGGCGCAGGGCCAGCCGGGCCGCGAGCGCGGCCACCACCGGCACCCCGAGCGCCACGCCGAGGAAGGTCACCGGGTCCAGCGCCAGGTCCTCGGGGAACATCGGGGCGCCGGTGAACGGGACCGCCGCCACCGTGTCCCGGACGAGGAAGAACAGGCCGAAGCCGAGGACCGTACCGGCGAGCGCGGAGACCATGGATTCCACCGCGGACACCGTGGAGACCTGCGCCGGGGTCGCGCCGACCAGCCGCATGGCCGCGAACCTTTGCTCGCGGCGGGTGGCGGCGAGCCGGGTGGCCGTACCGATGAGGATGAACAGCGGGAAGATCAGGGCGGCCGCCACCACCGCCAGGATGAGCTGCAGCCCGGAGGTCGGGATGCCTCTCCAGCAGCCGTTCGGGCACTGCTCCGGTGGCGTCGCCGCGATCGTGCCGACCCGGGAGACACCGGCGCGCTGGGCCAGCTCCGCCGGGGTGTAGCCGACGACGACGACCAGCGAGTCCGGGGCGGGCAGCGCGTCGCGGCCGATCGTGCCGGCCAGGCGGCGGCCCGGGAAGCGGTCGGCCAGCTGGGCCGCCGGGGTGTCCGCGATCAGCTTGGCCAGCTCCGGCGACGCGAAGTACTCCCCCGGGCCGGGCAGCCGGGGCAGGCCCGGCGGCACCGGCGAGCGCGGACCGGTCGCGGCCAGATCGACCCGGCCGACGGTACGGCTGTCGAAGCCGTCCACCCGCAGCTGCCACCACAGTGGATCGACGCCCTGCTCGGCGCCGGGCACGTCCGCCGAGTTGGCCCAGCCGTACCGGTCGTTCTGACTGGTCACGCCGTTCAGCCCGGTGAGCGCCAGCAGCAGCATGCCCACTCCGAGGGCCACGGCCAGGGCGATGACGATCAGGCGTACCGCTGCCTCCCGGCCACCGGCGAGCGTGAGCCGCAGCCCGAAGCGGATCATGCGATCGCCTCGGCGGTCAGCGAGTGCACCCGGCCGTCGCGGACGACGACCTCCCGGCCGGCGTACGCGGCGACCCGCGGCTCGTGGGTGACCAGCACGACCGTGGTGCCCTCGTCCCGGGCCGCGCTGACCAGCAGGTCCATGACGTGCTCGCCGGTGAGCGAGTCGAGCGCGCCGGTCGGCTCGTCGGCGAACAGCACCCGCGGCCGGGCCACCAGCCCTCGGGCCAGGGCGACCCGCTGGGCCTGGCCGCCGGAGAGCTCGCCGGAGCGGCGCTCCTCGAGGCCGTCGAGCCCGAGCCGGCCGAACCAGGCCCGGGCCTCGGCCACCGCCGCCGCCCGCCGCATCCCGTTGAGCAGCAGCGGCAGGGCGACGTTCTCCTGCGCGCTGAGCTCGGGCACGAGCTGGCCGAACTGGAAGACGAAGCCGAACTTGTCCCGCCGCAGGCGGCTGCGATCGGTCTCGCCGAGCCGGTCCACCCGCCGGCCTTCGAAGCGGATCTCGCCGGCCTCCGGCACCAGGATGCCGGCCAGGCAGTGCAGCAGCGTGGACTTGCCGGAGCCGCTCGGACCCATGATGGCCAGCAGTTCACCCTCGGCGACGGTGAGGTCGGCGCCGCGCAGCGCGGGCGTCTCACCGAACGACAGGACGACGTCGCGCGCCTCGATGACGGTCACGACCGGACCTCCTTGGCCAGGGCGTCGAGCCGGGCGGAGGTCAGGTCGATCCAGCGCAGATCGGCCTCCAGGTGGAACAGGCCGTGGTCGGCGAGCAGGGCGTCGACCAGGCCGCCGGTGCGCTTGATCTCGGTGAGCTCGCGCATCCGCCGCAGGTGGGCCGCCCGTTGGGTGTCGAGGTAACCCTCGGCGTTGCGCCCGAGCATGAGCGCGAGGGTCACCTTGGCGAAGAGCACGGTCTGCAGATGCGGCTCGGGGGCGACGGGCTCGGTCAGCCAGCTGTCCACCTCGGTCGCGCCGAGATCGGTGATGATGTAGCGCTTGCGGTCGGGGCCCTCGCCGGGCTCGAGGTCGCTGATGACGACCTTGCCGTCGCGGGCGAGGCGGGACAGCGTGGAATAGACCTGGCCGAACGAGAGCGGCTTACCCCGCCCGAAGTAGGCGTCGTAGTCACGCTTGAGGTCATAACCGTGGCTGGGTTCACGTTCGAGAAGCCCCAGAAGGGTCAGCGGCACCGTCATGCGGAGGACTATACGCTGAGAGTATACGCTCAGGGAATAGCGGCGGCTCCGAACACCCAGCGGGCGTTCTGGTTGATGAAGTCACCCGGGAAGCCGAGCTCGAAGCCGGTCGCCGCCGCCAGTCGTTCGCACTGCTCGTCGAACAGCTCGACGGTCAGCGCCCCCAGGTTGTCGTGGAGCTGGGCCAGGCGCCGGGCGCCCAGGATCGGGAAGATCGCCCGGGACCGGCTTCTGATCCAGGCCAGGGCGACCTGGGCCGGAGTCGCGCCGATCTCCGCCGCGACGGCCAGCACGGCCCGGACGACGGCGTGCGTCCGCTCGTCCACGCTCGCGCGGTCCAGCCGGGTGCTGCCCGCGTCGCCGTCCACCGTGTACTTGCCGGACAGCACTCCGCCGCCCAATGGGCTCCACGCCGTGACCGCCAGACCGAGCGCCTCGGCCATCGGCAGCAGCTCGCGTTCCGCGTCCCGCTGCACCAGGCTGTCGACTACAGCAGCACCGCGACCGGGCCGGACAGCACCCGGGAGATCGTCTCGTTCGGGATGCGGCTGTTCTCCTTCGACGGCGCGCCGGTCGCGGTTCTGCAACGTGGAGCCGACCCGCGGACCGGCAGCACGAACGCGCGGATGGAGGTGCTCGCCGCGGCGCCCGGCGTGGCCGCCGCACTCATCAGCACGGTCCGGGCCGTCATGCTGGAGCGGTCCGTGCTGCGCGGGCAGGTGCTGACGCTGGGTGGCTCGGACTTCGAGCCGGGCGTCGGCGGGATCACGTTCCACCGCCGGCCGGTGCTGGCGCCCGACGACATCGTGCTGCCCGCGGGGGTGCTGGAACGGCTGCAGCGCCACGTCGCCGGGGTCGCCCGGCATCGGGACCGACTGCGGGCCGCGGGCCAGCACCTCAAGCGCGGCCTGCTGCTCTACGGACCGCCGGGCACGGGCAAGACCCACACGGTCCGCTACCTGCTCGGCGCGCTGCCGGACCTCACGGTCATCCTGCTCGCCGGGCCGTCCATCCGGTACGTGTCGGAGGCCGCCCTGATGGCGCGGGCCCTGCAGCCGGCTCTCGTGGTGCTGGAGGACTGTGACCTGGTCGCGGAGAGCCCGTGACCACCACGGCGGCGAGCAGCCGCTGCTGTTCGCGGTGCTGGAGGCCCTGGACGGGTTGAGCGACGACGCCGACGTGGCGTTCCTGCTCACCACCAACCGGGTCGACGTCCTCGAGCCGGCTCCCGTTCAGCGCGGACATCCTCGACGAGGTGGCCGAGCGTACGGAGGGGACCACGGCCTCGTTCGCCAAGGAGCTGGTGCGGCGGGCGGTGCTGATCGCCGCCGAGGACGACCGGGACCCTGGTGACGCCGATCTACGGCAGGCGGTGGACGAGATGCTCACCGAGGCCGAGAACGTCACCCGGTCCCTGCTCGGCTCGCTGACAACCGACGGGTTGTACAACGAGTGAGTTGTGCGTACTGTTCGGGCCATGCCCGTTGTGCAGGATGACCTGAGCCAGGTGTTCTTCGCGCTCGCCGATCCCACCCGGCGCGCGATCCTCGCCCGGCTGGCCCACGGCGACGCCACGGTCAACGAGCTGGCCGAGCCGTTGCCGATGAGCCAGCAGGCCGTCTCCAAACACCTCAAGGTGCTGGAGCAGGCCCAGCTCATCTCCCGCACCCGGACGGCGCAGTCGCGGCCCTGCGTGCTGGAGACCGGGCGGCTCGACGAGGCCGTCGACTGGGTGGCCCGGCACCGGCAGGTCTGGGCGGACCGGCACGACCGCCTGGAGCAGCACCTGAGCGATCTGCGCAACGCATCGGAGGGCACCTCGTGACCGGCACCGGCGAGCTCACCTTCACCCGGGTGCACCGCGGCTCCCCCGCGCTGCTCTTCGCCTGCATGACCGAGCCGGCCCACCTCGCGTACTTCTGGGGACCGGCCGGCACCACGACACCGGTCGAAGGCATCGTGGTCGACCTGCGGCCGGGCGGCGCCTTCGAGACCACCATGGTCAACGACGCCGACGGCAGCACGTACACGATGCGGGCGGTCTATGCCGAGATCGATCCGCCGCACCGGCTCGTCTGGGTCGAGGCCGGCGTCGAGGGCGGCATGCGGACCACGGTCACCTTCACCGACCTGCACGACGGGCGTACCGAGGTCGTCACCCACCAGAGCAACGTGCCCGCCGCGTATCTCGCAGCCAAGGCCCAGGCCGGGTTCGTCACCAGCCTGGACCGCTACGCCGCCTACGTGGCCCAACTGACCAGCCAGGAGCCCACATGACCACCGTGACATCCGCCGACGGCACCGAGATCGCCTACGAGAGCGCCGGCCGCGGGCCCGCGCTCGTCCTGGTCGACGGGGCCATGTGCTACCGGGCCGCGGGCCCGATGCGGCCGCTGGCCGCACTCCTGACGGGCGCCTTCACCGTCTTCACCTACGACCGGCGGGGCCGCGGGGAGAGCGGCGACACCCAGCCGTACGCGGCTGAGCGTGAAGTCGAGGACCTGCGGGCGATCGTGCGCGCCGCCGGTGGCCAGGCCGCCCTGTACGCCATGTCGTCCGGCGGTGCTCTCGCCCTGGCGACCGCCGCCGCCGATCCGGGCGTCACCGGGCTGGTGCTGTACGAGCCGCCGTTCCTGGGCGGGGACAAGGAGTACACCGCGCGGCTCGGCGAGTTGCTGGCGGCGGGCCGGCGCGGGGACGCGGTCGAGCTGTTCATGACCACCGTGGGCGTGCCGGCACCGGTGATCGCCGGCATGCGGAGTGGCCCGGGCTGGTCGACCCTGGAGGCGATCGCCCCGACGCTGGCCTACGACGACACGTTGCTGGGTGACGGTCGGGTGCCGGGTGAGCTGCCGGTGGCCGTACCGGTGCTGGTTGTCTCGGGGACCGCGAGCCCGGCGGCGCTGCAGCAGGCGGCGCAGGCGACGGCGGCCGCGTTCCCCGCGGCCGAGCACCGCTCGCTGGCCGGACAGACGCACGACGTGCAGCCGGACGCCCTGGCCCCGCACCTGATCGATTTCCTCCGCGGCTGAGCGAACACCCGTGACAAATATCAGTGGTTGAGTGAGTGCTCGCTCATTAGGCTCCACGGAGTGACCTCTCCAGCCCGGAGTCCGCGACGCCGACGGGTGCCTGCCATGGCCCCCGAGGATCGGCGGGCCGCCCTCATCGCTGCCACCATCCCGCTGCTGCACGAGCACGGGCTCGACGTCAGCACCAAACAGATCGCCCAGGCGGCCGGGGTCGCCGAGGGCACGATCTTCGGCGTCTTCCCCGACAAGAATTCACTCCTGACCGCCGCGATCGTGCAGGCCTTTGACCCCGCGTCCACCATCGACGCCGTCGCCGCCATCGCTCCGAGCCAGGATCTGCGGGGGCGGCTGTCGGCCGCCGCCACACTGATCATGAAGCGGTTCGCCCGCAACGCCCGGCTGATGGCCGCGGCCCGGCACGCCCATCACGCCAAGGACCCGGCGGGCATCGTGCGGATGAACCGGGCCCGCGAGCAGCTGCTCGCCGCCCTGACGGAGGTCATCGAGCCGGACGCCGCGCTGCTGCGCCGGTCACCGGCGGAGGTCGCCCGGCTGGTTCTGCTCTTCTGCGGAGCCAACAGCTACGGCCCGTTCGCCGACCGGCGCTTCGACGGCGACGAGCTGGTGTCGCTGCTGCTCGACGGGCTGCTCGTCCCACCAGACCATTCACACGGGGGTGTCTGACCGGTGCTCGTCCGACTTCTGCGCGCGCGGCTGCGGCCGTACGGAAAAGCGATCTTCCTGGTCGTGCTCTTCCAGTTCGTCGCCACGCTCGCCACGCTCTACCTGCCCACGCTGAACGCGGACATCATCGACAACGGCGTGGTGCCCGGCGACACCCGCTACGTCATGATGGTCGGCGCCGAGATGCTGGGCATCACGCTGGTGCAGATCGCCGCCCAGGTCGCCGCCGTCTACTTCGGCGCCCGCACGGCCATGGCCGTCGGCCGGGACATCCGGGCCGCCGTCTTCTCCCGGGTGCTCGACTTCTCGGCCCGGGAGGTCGGCCAGTTCGGTGCGCCCTCGCTGATCACCCGCACCACCAACGATGTCCAGCAGGTTCAGATGCTGGTGCTGATGACGTTCCTGCTGATGGTCTCGGCCCCGATCATGTGTGTCGGCGGCATCGTGCTGGCGTTGCGGCAGGACGTGCCGCTGTCCTCGTTGCTGCTGGTCGTCGTGCCCGTGCTGGTCGGCGTGGTCACGCTGATCATCGCCCGGATGCGCCCGCTGTTCCGCACCATGCAGGTGCGCATCGACAAGGTCAACCGGGTGCTGCGCGAGCAGATCACCGGCATCCGGGTGATCCGCGCGTTCGTCCGCGACGACCGCGAGCAGGCCCGCTTCGGCCTCGCCAACGCCGAACTGACCGACGTGTCGCTGCGCGTCGGGCGGCTGATGGCGCTGATGTTCCCCACCGTGATGCTGCTGGTGAACGCCTCCAGCGTGGCGGTGCTGTGGTTCGGCGGGCACCGCATCGACGACGGCTCGATGCAGATCGGCGCGCTCACCGCGTTCCTCAGCTACCTGATGCAGATCCTGATGGCGATCATGATGGCCACCTTCATGTTCGTGATGATCCCGCGGGCCGAGGTCTGCGCCGAGCGCATCGAGGAGGTGCTCGTGCTGCCGTCCAGTGTGGTGATCGCTCCGCGGCCGGTCACCGAGCTGCACCGGCACGGCTCCCTGGAGCTGCGCGGCGTCGACTTCCACTACCCCGGCGCCGAGGCGCCGGTGCTGTCCGGCATCGACCTCACGGCCCGTCCGCGGGAGATCACGGCCGTCATCGGCAGTACCGGCAGCGGCAAGACGACCCTGCTCAATCTGGTCCCCCGGCTGTTCGACGCGACCGGCGGCACCGTGCTGGTCGACGGCGTCGACGTCCGCGAGCTCGACCCGGCGCTGCTGTCCCGGACGGTGGGCCTGGTGCCGCAGAAGCCGTACCTGTTCAGCGGCACGGTCGCGTCGAACCTGCGCTACGGCAACCCGGACGCCACCGACGAGGAGCTGTGGACCGCGCTCGAGGTGGCGCAGGCCCGCGACTTCGTCGAACGGATGGAGGGCGGGCTGGAGGCGCCGATCGCGCAGGGCGGCACCAACGTCTCCGGCGGTCAGCGGCAGCGGCTGGCGATCGCCCGGGTGCTGGTGCACCGGCCGGAGATCTACCTGTTCGACGACTCGTTCTCGGCGCTGGACTACGCGACGGACGCGGCGCTGCGGGCGGCGCTGACCGCGCACATCGCCGACGCGACCGTGGTCATCGTCGCCCAGCGGGTCAGCACCATCCGCGACGCCGACCGGATCGTCGTGCTCGACAACGGCGTGGTCGTCGGCACGGGCTCGCACACCGACCTGATGGACACCAACCCCACGTACCGGGAAATCGTTCTTTCGCAGTTGACTGAGCAGGAGGCCGCGGCATGACCGAGCGAAGCGAGCGTCATGATCGCGTTCTTTGTTCCAGTAGGCACAGCATGACCGAGCGAAGCGAGCGTCATGATCGCGTTCTTTGTTCCAGTAGGCACAGCATGACCGAGCGAAGTGAGCGTCATGATCGCGTTCGGGGTCCGCTTTTTGTTCCGGGGGGCACAGTATGACCGCGCCTACGCGTCGTCCTGGTCCGCCGATGGGCGGGCCGGGGGCCCGCATGATGGGCGGCGCGGTCATGCCGACCGAGAAGTTGCAGGATTTCAAGGGTTCCAGCCTGCGGCTGCTGCGCATGCTGCGCCCGCAGCGGGTCCTGGTCGGCGTGGTGCTGCTGCTCGGCATCACCAGCGTGACGCTGTCGGTCATCGCCCCGCGGCTGCTCGGCCACGCCACCGACGTCATCTTCAACGGCATCGTCGGCAAGGGCCTGCCCGCCGGGGTCAGCAAGGCCGAGCTCGTCGACCGGCTGCGCGCCGAGGGCGAGACCAACCGGGCCGACATGCTGGCGTCGATGGACGTCATCCCGGGCCAGGGCGTCGACTTCACCCGCCTCGGGCACCTGCTGCTCTGGGTGCTCGCGCTCTACGTGGCCGCGTGGGTCTTCGGCGTGTTCCAGGGCCGGCTGACCGCGACGGTGGTGCAGGCCACCGTGTCCCGGCTGCGCGAGCAGGTCGAGGCCAAGCTGGCCCGGCTGCCGCTTTCCTACTTCGACCAGCAGCCGCGCGGCGAGGTGCTGAGCCGGGCGACCAACGACACCGACAACATCGCGCAGACGCTGCAGCAGACGTTCAGCCAGCTCGTCACGAGCCTGCTGACCATCATCGGCGTGCTGGCCGTGATGTTCTGGATCTCGCCCCTGCTGGCACTGATCGCGCTGGTCACCGTACCGGTGTCGGTCTGGGTCACGACCCGGATCGGCAAGCGGTCGCAGCCGCAGTTCGTCGCCCAATGGGCGACGACCGGGCGGCTGAACGGCCACATCGAGGAGATGTTCACCGGCCACTCGCTGGTCAAGGTCTTCGGCCGCGAGCAGGAGGCGGCCGAGACGTTCCGGGAGCACAACGACAAGCTGTACGCGTCCAGCTTCCGCGCGCAGTTCATCTCCGGCCTGATCCAGCCCGCGATGATGTTCATCAGCAACGTGAACTACGTGCTGGTCGCGGTCGTCGGCGGGCTGCGGGTGGCCACGGGTTCGCTGTCGCTGGGCGACGTGCAGGCGTTCATCCAGTACTCGCGGCAGTTCAGCCAGCCGCTGACCCAGGTGGCCAGCATGGCCAACCTGGTGCAGTCCGGGGTGGCGTCGGCCGAGCGGGTCTTCGCGCTGCTGGACGCGCCGGAGCAGTCGGCGGAGGCGCCCGCTCCGGTGCTCGGTGACACGGTCCGCGGCCGGGTCGCCTTCGAGGACGTGTCGTTCCGCTACCTGCCGGACAAGCCGCTCATCGACAACCTGTCGCTGACCGTGCTGCCCGGGCAGACAGTGGCGATCGTCGGCCCGACCGGCGCCGGCAAGACCACCCTGGTCAACCTGCTGATGCGCTTCTACGAGGTGACCGGCGGCCGGATCACCCTCGACGGGGTGGACATCGCGACGATGCCCCGCGAGGAGCTGCGCGAGCACATGGGCATGGTGCTGCAGGACCCGTGGCTGTTCGGCGGCACGATCTACGACAACATCGCGTACGGGGCCGACCATCCCACGCCGGAGTCCGTGGCCGAGGCAGCCGAGGCGGCCCACGTCGACCGGTTCGTGCGGTCCCTGCCGGACGGCATGGAGACGGTGATCGACGAGGAGGGCTCGAACGTGTCGGCGGGCGAGAAGCAGCTGATCACGATCGCCCGGGCGTTCCTGGCCGAGCCGAGCATCCTGATCCTGGACGAGGCGACGAGCTCGGTCGACACCCGTACGGAGGTGCTGATCCAGCGCGCGATGAACAGGCTGCGGACAGGCCGCACCTCGTTCGTGATCGCCCACCGTCTGTCGACGATCCGGGACGCCGACGTGATCCTGGTGATGGAGCAGGGCGCGATCGTCGAGCAGGGCACCCACGACGACCTGATCGCCGCGGACGGCGCGTACGCCCGGCTGTACTCGGCGCAGTTCGCCCAGGCCGCCGTGGAGGTCGACTGAGGGTGCCGTTCGGTTGTGCGCCGGGTCGCGGGGCCGGGACTTCTCAGCTCCGCGGCCCGGTTCCCGAACTTTTCGGCGACGCCGCCCGGCCCGGCGCGGTGTGCCGCTGAACCGGAGGTCGTCACGGTGTGGATCGTTCCCCAGCTGGCCGCGCTCGCGACGGCGCTGCCGGGGTTGCTCGGAGCCGCCCCCGCCACCCCCGCCCTGCCTGAGACGCTTCCGGCAGTCTGCCCGCAGCCGGCCGGTGACTGCGGCTTCGCCGTCACCCCGGGGCGCGCCTACACAATCACGTCTGCCTACCAGGCGAGTTCGACGGTCCGGGCGGTCGCGTACACGTACAGCGCCGCCGCGGGCTGGCGACGGTGGTTCACCGGCACGCCGTACGGGCCGTCGGCGTCGTGGGCGTCGCTGGCGACGACGACGCCCGCTGTGCCGGCCGGTACCGAGCGGATCGGAGTCGACCTCCCGGGCGCCACGACGGTCGGCGAGGTAGCCGTCGCGGCGACAGCGGCGGCCCAGCGCCCGCAGGTCTACCGTCCGGCCCTCGGGCGCCGCACCGGCCTGGTGACGAACGGGTTCGCCTACCACAACCCGAGGAACAAGCGGGCAGTGCGCTCGGCGGTCTGGCACGTGACCACGGGCTCGCTGTTCGCCACGCGCGGCAGCGGGGACACCGGAAAGATCGACGACGGCGCCCCGGGACCCACCTCGGCGGTCAACACCGGTTCGTCGGTCTTCCGGATGCACACTGTGCGGGCGGACTTCACGAACGTCAGGGTCTCGTTCAACCTGAACATCGCGCACCAGACGTCGACGTCGTACACCCCGGCGAGCAGCTACGACGGCGTGCACATCTGGCTGCGCCACAAGTCCCAGTACGAGCTGTACGCGGCCAGCGTCGCCCGCCGCGACGGCAAGGTGCTGATCAAGAAGAAGTGCCCGGGCGGGCCGGTGAACGGCGGCACGTACTACACGCTGGGCGCCGAGATCCCCGGGATGCCGATCGTGCGCAACAAGTGGCGCCGGGTGGCGGCGACGGTGCAGAACAACCCGGGCGGCTCGGTGACCGTCGTGCTGTACGTCGACGGCAAGGCGACGGTCAGCGCGGTCGACACCGGCATCGGGTGCGCGCCGATCCGGGCGGGCGCGCCGGTCGGGATCCGCGGGGACAACACGCGGTTCCGCTTCAACACCGTCACGGTGAGCCGGCTGTAGCGGGAACGGCAGCAGGGGCAGCCCATCCGGGCTGCCCCTGCCTGAGATCCGTCAGGAGTTACTTGACCTTGACGTTCTTGCTGGTGGCCGAGTAGCCCGTCGCGATGCCACGGCTGGCGTTACCGAGGACCTGCACCTTGAAGGTGTAGGACTTGCCGGACGTCAGACCGGTGATGGTCTTGGTGTACGTACCGGCCGAGCTCAGATTGCCGGTGCCGGCTGTGACCCAGCCACCACCCGTCTTGGCCTGGAAGACCTTGGTCGTGGAACCGGAGATCTTCGGGTCTCCGTAGACGGTGACCCGGACGACACCCTTGGACGGCGAGGTGACCGTGAACTCCGGATCCTGCCGCACGATGACCGTGACCGTGTCGGACTCCAGGTCGCCGATGGCGGCCTTGAAGTTCATACCGTAGGTGTTGAGCCCACGGGTGAAGGAGAACGTGCCGTTCGACTCGGCGGTCGTCGAGCTGAGCTTCACGAACTCCTCTGCGTCATTGTTCTTGCCCCACAGGTCGACCGTCTGGCCGGCCGCCGCCTTACCACTGAGGACGACGCTGCCCCGGCCGATCCGCACCGTGGACGACGCCTTCAGCGTCGGCGCCTCGACATCCGGGTCCGTCGGGTCCGTCGGGTCCGTCGGGTCCGTCGGCGTGGTGCCGTTGGCCGCGATCGTGACGATGCCTTCCTTGACCGTACCGACATTGCCCAGCCCGATGCCGGTGCCGATGATGGTCTCGGCGGGCTCCGCGGCGGCGTCCTTGGTCAGCACGATGTTCGCCACCGGGAGAACCGTGCCGGGGCTCGTGCCACCCGGAATCTTGACCGCGGTCGCGCCCGGGTTGGTGAAGTCCTCCACCTCGGCGGCATTGCTGCCCTTCGACGAGCCACCAGCGAACGTCACGTTGAGGTTGACCTCGGCCTGCGCCATGCCAGTCACGGTGCCCGTGACGGCCACGGTGTCGCCCTCATTGCCAGTGATGCTGTTGATCTCAAGCTGCGGCGCGAGATCGTCATCGGTCAGTGTCAGCCTGGGCGACTTCTTGCTGCCGGTGACGAACGTGCTCATTCCGCTACTGGGCTCGACATCGAAGTGGGTCGTCTCGCTGGTGCCCTCGTAGATCTCGTCGCCGTTGACGTAGATAAGGGCGTATCCCGTGGTCTGACCCGCGGGCACAAAGACCGGCGAGACCGGATTGTCGAAGTCGTCGCTGCCCCACGCCGCGGTGACGGCCTCGGTGGCAGTGTCACCCACTGCCGGCACGTTGGTCACATCGAACGAGATGTCTGCCTCGCTCGCGTTGCTGAGCTTGATCGGCATGAGCGCCACGCCGGGCTCGTCCATCTCCTTGGCCGTGACGTTGTCCACGCTGAACGTGGGAGCGGCGTCGTCGTCGGTGATGGTGACTGTTTCGTTCTGGGGCGTGCCGACCAGCGTCGCCGTGCCGTCGACGTCGCTGAGGCTGATCCGGAAGGTCTCTGCCGTGCCCTCGTCGACCTTGTCGCCGATGACGTCCACGGTGAAGTCCTGCGTCGTGGTGCCGGCGGGGAAGGTCAACGTGTCGGTCTTCGTCACGAAGTCCCGCCCGGGCAGGGCCTTGCCGGGACCGACTGCGCCGTTGATCGTGGTCGTGTACTTGACCTTCACCTCGCGGCCCGATTTGGCGCCGAGAGTCGCTGTGAACTTCCTGGGGTTGTAGCCGCTGTCGCCCTCGTCTACGGAGGTGATCGGCGTGATGCTGACGGTCGGCGGCAAAGTACCGCCGTTATCGTTGATATGACCTTCCAGCTTGTATTCCGTGCCGAGGTCAGCGTTGACGGGCGCCGAGAGAGCGATCGCGAAGTTCTCCGGGCTGGCCTCGTCGAGCGTGTCGTTCTTGATCGGGATCACGATGTCTTCATCAGTGTCGCCGGCCAGCAGCGTGACGGTGCGAGCAGCCGAGGACGGGTAGGACATGAAGTCCTCGGTCGGGTCCACGGCGCCCTGCCCGGCCACCGGCTCCGCGGCCACCGCGTCCCAGTGGACCGTGACGTCCTTCTCGGAGGGCCGGTCAAGGTGCACGCGGAAGGTGAGCGTCGAGTTCGCGCTCTCGGTGACCGAGCCACCCAGGGTGAGCGTGACCTTCGGAGTGGGGTCGTAGTCGGTGATGTTCACGTCCACCGATCGGGCAGCCGGGGACACGTTGGTCCCGGTGCCGTTCACCGAGAAGGTCTCGCTGTTTGCTGTGTCATCCTTGCCGTCGCCGAGGATGGTGACAGTCGTCTTTTCCTCGACGTCCAGCGGCGCGAAGGTCAGTGGCACCGCGTTCAGCACATTGAAGTCGCCGGGCGACTTCGCCGTGCCGTTGTCCGTGCTCAGGCTGATGGTGACCGGCTTGCCCGAAGGGGCTGACAGCTTCGCCGTGATCTCCGAGGTCGCGCTGCCGTTGGCCGGCTCCGTAACGGTCGACGGCGAGGCGCTCAGAGTATAGCTGGGCGGCACGTCGTTGGTGTCGTCGTTGATCGTGCCCACCAGGTTGGTGGCAGTACCGTCGGCCCAAGTGACAGCGTTGCCGGCATCGGTGACCACGAGCCTGAAGCTTTCCGGGAACTCGTCCAGGTCATCGGACTTGGTCGGCACGTCGATCGTCTGAACATCGTTCGAGCCGACGTTGGCCGAAGAGAAGACCAGCGTGTTGCTGGTGGTGGTGTAGTCGAGACCTGCAGTAGCCGCGCCGGTCGTCGTACCGTTGCCGAGAGCGGCGTCATCCACGGTCGAGTACGTCAGCGTCTTGGTACCGGAACCGCCCGCAGTGCGGGTGATCGTGAACCTGACGTTGCCACCCTCGGTGGCCGGCGTGACGGCGATGGTCCAGTCGCCGGCGGCGGCGGCGTGGACGGGTGACCCGATCAATACGGTCGGCACCAGGCCGACGACGCCGGCGACCGCGGCCGCCATAGCCGTCCGCAGTGATTTGGGGCCACGCAGCATGAACGGAACCGAGCCGCTCTTGGCCGCATGGGCTGGTGAATAGCGCATGTGTTTCTGTCTCCTTCGGCGGCTGGGCCGCCTCCCGCTCGGGAGGTCCCTGGCTTTGCGTCCCCGCCTCTCGACGGGTTTGCCTTTCTCGGTGCCGCACGCGACGGCTTGTGGTGCGCCGGCGTGAACCGGTTGGCGCGGGCACCTAGCGCGGGGACATAACTCGCACTTCGGAACTGCGCCGTCCGTACTGTAACCAGCGGATTGCCGAGTTGTGGGGGAATTGGACTTTTAGGCCGGATGGCCCCGTGGGTACGGTCTTGTGTCTATTTCGTCTCCGCCGAGCGGACCCTCTACCAGGAAAAATGCATCGGCGTGACGGATCTAGACGGTGCCAAGACGAGAGCGGGCGACCGGCAGCCAGGCGAGCAGCACGGCCAACGCCAGCAACGCCAGGAACGGCAACCGCCAGAACCGTCCCACCACGCCCGGCAGCGGCGCCGGCGGGTCGGCCACCCACGGCCGCGCGGTCTTCGACCACGCCAGGAAGGCGTCACCGATCGGCAGCGCCCCGGCCGCATAGCGCTTGGACCACGGCGTCGACACCGGTACGCCGATCAGCTCCCCGTAGTTGGCCAGCGCCCCGGACAGTTGCCCGTCACCCTGCACGGCGGCCGCGCCCAGCGTCACCGCGGTGGCCGACAGGCTCACACCCAGCGGCAGCGGACCCGAGTCCACGTCCGCCGGCCCGTCCGTCCCGCGCGGATACTCCCGCACCGCCGGCCCCAGCAGCAGCGGCCGCACCACGAACAGGGACCGGAACCGCTGGTACTGCTCGCGGGCGAACGCCGGGTCGATGTCGACCAGGAATCGCTGGATGATGCTCTGCGACGTGCCCCGGGCGCCCGAGGTGGGCCGGCCCGACGCCGGGTCGACGGTGTGCGGCAGCAGCCCGGTCGCCGGGTCGAGGCGTTGCCGGACCCCGGCCAGCCAGCGATCGGTCGTGCCGGCGTACCGGGGTGTCAGGAGTTTGTCGTGCAGGCGCAGAGAGGCGACCGCAACCGTCGAGTCGACCGGCCAGGCCTGTCCCGGATAGGCCGCCAGATACGGCGTCGCCGCCGCGTCCAGGGCCGTGGCCAGCACCGCGGACGCGGACTCGAAGTCCCGCCGCAGCGCCGGATCCGGCTCCAGGGAAAAAACTCCACCGCGGAGCCAGTTGGTCCAGCCCTGATAGAAGACGCCGTACGCGGGAGTGAGAGCAGCGTCGAACGGCCGCCGACCGGCCGGTGACTCCAGCTGCGCCAGCGCCCAGCGGGCCTCGCGAGCGTCCTCGGCCGGATCCGCGGCGGCACGGCCGAGGTCGACGCGGGCGAGGCCGTAGAGGGCGTACAGGAAGAAGTAGCCCTCGGGGAACAGTTCCTGAGCCTCCTGCGCGGCACCGGCGTCGAGCTGCGCGCGCAGGAACGTCAGCTGCCGGCGTACCCCCGAGGTGTCCTGCGGGGCGACCAGCCGCACGGCCGCGACCAGGGCGATCAGGGTGACCACGACGGCCGCTGTCCGGCGGAGCATGGCGCCGACTCTAGGGCGCGCCCGCCAGCGGTACGGTCGGGTCATGGCTTACGACGAGGCCCTGGCCGAGCGGGTCCGCGACCGGCTCGCCGAGCTGCCCGGGGTGACCGACAAGCGGATGTTCGGCTCGCTGGCCTTCCTGACCGACGGCCGGCTCACCGTCGGGGTCACCGGCGACGACCTGATGGTCCGAGTCGGGCCGGCGGCCGCCGACGAGGCACTGACCCGGCCGGGGACCCGGCTGATGGAGATGGGCGGCCGGCGCATGCGGGGCTGGGTCCGGGTGGACGGCGCCGAACTCGACGACGACGTGCTGGAGGAATGGCTGGTCCGGGCCCGCGATTTCGTCAGCACGCTGCCGCCCGGGTGAATCGCCCGGTTCTGCGTGGTCAGCGGCCGCACAACAGCAGGTTGACCGCCATTCATGCCAACCCGCACAACGGCGTTCGCGCAGGCGGCGGCGGGTGGACATGTGCGGACACGACCGATTTGGACACGGGGGCAATGGTCGGCCGCGCATTAGTGCAGTCTTAAGCCCGCATTAGGCGCGGTTTTGCGAAGATGTGATCTTCACGGTGTTCCGGATACGCTCGGCCGTCGATCCACCACAAGGGAATATCTCCGAGGAAAGTAGACAGTTGATGTTGCGCAGGGCGCACGTGCCGGCCCATGCACCGGCACCGCGGCGGGGGATTCGCAGCACCCGATCGCTCACCATCATCGGCACCGCGGTGCTGGCCGTCACCGCCGGGACGCTGGTGCCCGTCTTCGCGGACGACGACGACGGTCTCACCCTGCGGCCGGTGGCCGACACCACCGTCACCCAGGTGCCGCAGGACGGCGACACCAACGGCAAGACCACCCTGGCGAGCTGCCCGTCGCTGTGCGACGGCAACCCCAAGGGGCGCCGGGACGCCACCCTGCAGTTCGCCGTCGACAAGCTCCCGGCCAACGCCACGGAGGTGAAGGCGACCCTGCGCGTCTACGCCTGGCACGACTTCGCCGCCCGGATCCTGGCCCGCACCGTCCCCGGCGACCTGGCCGCGGCGAGCAGCCCGGCCAAGCTCGCCGCCGTCGGCAGCGTGCAGGCGCTCGACAAGGTCTCCAAGGGCTACAACGAGTTCGACGTCTCGGGCTCGGTGCAGGGCAACGGCACCTACACGTTCGCCCTCTCCCAGGAGAGCCTCAACACCCGGGTCTACTGGGCCTCGCGGGAGAACTCGAAGGACAACCTGCACCCCGAGCTGGTGCTGTCGTACCGGACGCAGGCCAAGCCGACGCCGGGCAAGAGCACGCCCAGCACGGCTCTGCCCCCGGCGCCGTCGACCAAGCCGACCACGGCCGCGCCGACCGCCACGTCGCCGAGCCCGACCAAGCCGGCCACCACGGCGCCGACCACCACCAAGCCTCCGGCCGCGCCCACCGCGCCGGTCACCGACGGCTGGCGCCTGGTCTTCAACGACGACTTCACCTCCGGCAGCATCGACAAGTCGAAGTGGAACCTGCGCGACGGCGAGGGCCGGTCGATCGACATCGGCTGTAACGTCGACGACCCGAAGAACACCTTCGTCAGCGGCGGCAACCTGACCCTGCGGGCGCTGAAGCAGTCCTCCACGTGCAGCTCGCAGACCCGGCAGTACACCCAGTCCTACCTGGACACCATCGGCAAGGCGTCGTTCAAGTACGGCCGCTTCGAGATCCGCGCCAAGTCGCCGAACAAGCCCGAGAGCTCCAAGGGCCTGTGGCCGGCGTTCTGGCTGCGCCCCGACGACGGCGGCAACGGTGAGATCGACGTGACCGAGCTGCCCGGCGGGCCCGGCTGGCACGACAAGTCGACCGCGGCCATCTTCTGGGACTACACGCCGGTCAAGCAGGACACCCGGATCGCCATGCCCGGCGGCGCGCACCCGGCCGACGGTTTCCATACGTACACCACCGAATGGGACGCGAAGTCGCTGAAGTGGTACATCGACGGCAAGCTGGTGTGGACCCGGGACAGCAGCACGACGCCCTGGTTCGACAAGGCGTTCAACAAGCCGTACAACCTGCGCCTGAACTTCCAGGTCGGCGGCTGGCTGGGCAATCCGGACGCCAGCACCCAGTTCCCGGCCGACTTCGTCGTCGACTACGTCAAGGTCTACCAGCGCTGAGCAGCATCTGACCGGACAGGGCCCCGAATGTGACCTCGGGGCCCTGTCCGCTGTGCACGCCCGTCACTATCGTCGAGACCGTGCTGAACGAGTCGACACGGACCTCTGTCCCGGGTCAGCGGACCCCGTCCGATTCGCTGGTCGGAGCGGACACCGACCCCAGGCAGCGGCAGGACGGGCTGGGCTGGGTCACCCGCGCCATCTTCGGTGACCCCCGGCTCCGGGTGACCGTCGGCGACGACCCGACCGCCACCGTCCGGTACGCGGTCATCCCGGCCCTGGAGCACGCCCGTTTCCTGCTGCCCCTGGCCTCCCGCAAGGTCACCGCGGCGTCCCTGCTGGCCTACAACGCCCTGCGCCCGCCCAAGGTCCGGGCCGGTCGCGCCGCCGTCGGCCTGCTCGCCCGGGTCGGTGCCCTGGGCCTGACCCGGGCGCCGATCCTGTCCGTGCACGCCCCGGAGCGCGAGCTGCTGCTCTCCTCGTTCCTGGCCGACCAGCTCGGCGAGCCGGAGCTGCACGCGGCGATCGGCATCCGGCCGCCGGACCCGCACCACAAGCCGACCCTGCAGCTCTTCGACGCCCATGGCCGGCCCCGCGGCTACGCGAAGATCGGCTGGAACGACGGCACCCGCGCGATGGTCCGTGCAGAGGCCGCCACCCTGGCCGAGCTGCCCACCGGCAACGGCTTCCCGCCCGCCCCGCGGCTGATCCTGCACACCCAGTGGAACGGCCGTGAGATCGCCGTCATCGAGCCGATGCCCCGCCGGGTACGCCGGATCAGCAAACCCGACAGTCCCCGCCTGGACGCGATGCTGGCGGTCGCCCGGTGGGGTTCACCCGCCACCCAGACGCAGCCCGTGCAGGCGCTGCTGGCCGGCTGGCGGGCGCGGGCCGAGGGCGCCGACCCTCGCATCCACGCTGCCATCGACCAGCTCGACCGGGAGCTGACGCTCGAGTTCGGCAACTGGCACGGCGACTGGGTCCCGTGGAACATGGCCCGGCACAAGGGCGGCCTGCTGGTCTGGGACTGGGAGAACAGGGCGCCGGGCGTGCCGGTCGGCTTCGACCTGGCCCACCAGGCGTTCCAAACGGCACTGTCCACTCGGGGACGGCCCGCGGCCGAGTGCGCGACGGCCGTGGACGAGGCATTGCGGCGGCACGGTGCCGCGCTGGGTCTCGCCGATCCGGTCCGGCAGCGGTTCGTCGCGGACGCCTACCTGGTGGAGCTGTGGCTGCGCACGTACGAGCTGTCGGGCGGGGGCGCGGGCTGGAACCCGAAGCTGCACCCCGCCCTGCTCGACATCCTCGGCGAGCGGCTGCCCTAACTCCAGTCGAAGGTCATGCCCAGCCGCTCGGCCAGGGCCGCGTTGTGCGGGCGGTAGTACGCCGTCAGCTCCGCGCGTACCTCGTCGTCCATGCCCTTGCTGGGCCGGTCGTTGAAGACGTCGTAGGCGCCCAGGTCGTACGGCGGCAGCCCGATGAAGTCCAGGATCCGCGCGTACGTCGCCGCCGGCTCGCGGTACAGCGTCTCGCTGGCCACGAACAGCAGCTGCTCCCGGTCGAAGTGGTCCAGCCAGGGCGTCAGATGCTCCAGATAGCGGCCCCGGGCCCGGTACGAATACCAGTCGAAGGCCTCGCTGAAGTAGTTCGGGTCGGCGAGCAGCTTCTCCCGCTCCCCCGCCGTCCGGGACTCCTCCGCCGCCAGCGCCGCCGCGAAGTCCAGCGGCTCCACACCCTCGGTACGCCGTTCCTTCCAGTGCGAGTACGCCCGTTCCACCGGGTCGCGCAGCAGCACGACCATCCGGGCCCGCGGCATCAGCCGGCTGACCCGCGAGGCCACCAGGGGATGGAACATGTACAGCGGCGCGGCCTCGCCCACCTTCGGCGGCGCACCGTGCTTGCGTTCCAGCGCCGCGCGTTGCTTCACCGTCGGGAAGTGCGAGCGGTACCAGGCCTCACCGCGCGGCCAGTTCTCCTCGAAGTAGTGCGAGGTCTTGGTGTTCCACGCCGGAAAGAGCCGCGGCACCAGCGGATGCTGGATCAGGTAGCGCCACAGCGACGTGGTGCCGCCGCGCTTGGTGCCGATCACCAGGAAGTCCGGCAGTGGCCGCTGGTCGCTGGTGCGTTCGCCGTACCGGACCAGCAGCCCACGGACCTGTTCCTTGGCGCCCTTGGGGGCGACGCTCTTGATCCGGTCCTTCACGGTCACGACGAAACCTCCTGAGTCGGTGCCGGCCGGAGCTGCGTCCAGACGTTGCGCAGGGCCGCGCGGACGCGGCGGTCGGCGAGGGCGGCCAGGCCGGCGGCGCCGATCAGGCCGAGCGTGACGGCCAGGCCGGGCAGGCCACGGCCGGCGATCAGCACGCCGGTCGCGGCCGCGGCGCCGGTCGCGGCGATCGCCACCCCGGCGGCGAGCACGAGGGTACGGCCGAACAGCGGCTCGCCCAGCGCCCGCCGGGCCAGGATCGCGGCCAGCACGTTCTCGCACACGATGCCGAGCGACCAGGCGACCGCCGCGCCCAGGGCACCGTGCCGCGGGATCAGCACCACGCACGCGACGACGTTGAGCAGCAGCCCGGCCACGGTGGCGAGCAGGTGCCCGCGGCTGTTGCCGCTCATCAGCAGCACGGTCTGCACCAGGCCGACGCCGACGTTGACGAGCATCGCGACGGCCAGCACGGCCATCGGGGTGGCGCCGGAGCTGAACTCACGGCCGAACAACGCCAGGAAGGCCGGGGCGAACACGGCCAGGACCAGGTAGGCCGGCCAGGAGAGCAGGACGATCCACAGGGTGGTCCGCCGGTAGACCCGGGCGGCGTCGGCGCGCCGGCCGGCACCGAGCAACCGGGAGAGCTGCGGGGCGATGGCCACCCGCAGGCCCTGCATGATGAGCAGGCCGGCCAGCGCGTACCGGCCGACGGCGGCGAAGACACCGGCCTCCGCCTGGGTGGCGAGGGCGCCGGTGAGCAGGACACCGACCCACATGCTGCTGGCGTCGATCGCCACCGAGGCGGCCCGGGGCAGCGCGAAGCCCCAGAACGTGCGCCAGTCGGCCCGTACGGACCGCAGGCTCGCGCCCGCACCGAGTCCGAGCGGGCGCACGACCAGCACCAGCGCCAGCACGACGGCCGCGGCCAGCGGCAGCAGCCAGCCGCCGAAGCCGAGCAGCACCCCGCCGCCGGTCAGCACCGCGGCGATCATCAGCACCGGCCGGGCGATCGGCACGAGCACGAACTGCACCCCCACGTACGCCGACACGGACCGGGTGGCCCGGACCGCCGCGAGCAGCACGGTCGAGACCACCACCAGCGGTACGCCGACGGCGGCGAGGCGGATCAGTGCCGCGCCGTCCGGGTCGTCGAGCAGCGCCCGGGCGATCGGGCCGGCGGCCAGCAGCCCGATCGCGGCGACCACCAGAGCCAGGCCGAACGTCGGCAGCACCGCCAGCGGCAACAACCGGGCCGCGTCGCCTTGCGGGCCGAGCCGGCGCCGCGGGATCGCCCACATCAGGCCGGTGTCCGCGCCGAAGCAGCAGATGGCCCCGGCGATGGTGACCAGGCCGATGACGCTGAACAGCGCACCCGAGCCGTCCGCACCGAAGGCCCGGACGATGACGGTGGTGAGCACGAACCCGAAGGCGCCGTTGACCGCCGCACCGACCAGCCCGATGGCCCCGCTGCGGGTGCTGCGGCGCACCTCGGTGTCGGCGGGACCGGGCGCGGCGACCGCTGTCATGCCGGCACTTCCTTCGGGCTGCGGTTGACCGGCCCGTCCACCGCCGCCAGCCCGAGGCCGAGGGCGAAGAACAGCACCGACATGTTGGGGTCGATGTAGGAGTAGAACGGCGTCACGATCGCGGCGATGATCGGCAGCGCACTCAGCCACAGCCCGGCCGGTGTCACGGCCGCCGCGAGCCGGCGCGCGATCACCAGCAGCAGCAGGTAGAAGCAGATCGTCGCCGGGATGCCGTGGCTGTAGAGCAGCTGCCAGATCATGCCCTGGGTGCCCAGCGGCTCGGACGCGTGCGTGGTGTCGACCGAGTTCGGCTGCCCGAAGCCCAGCAGCGGCGAGTGCACCACCGCGGCCCAGGTCTGCACGTAGAGGTCGAAGCGGTCCGACGTGGTGTCCGTGCTGGAGGTGCGGTTGGTGATCAGGTCGAAGACCGGGATGAACAGCGTGACGATCCAGCCGACCAGCATGATGCCGACAACCGGCAGCAACAGCCGGACCCGGCCGCGCATCACCTCCCGGAAGAGCAGGTAGGCGACCCCGGCACCCAGGCCGATGAACATGCCGCGGTTGAGCGTCAGGAATGCCGGGACCAGCGACAGCGGCAGGGACACCAGCAGGACGATCCGCATCGGGCCGCGGCGCACCGACATCAGGTACGCGAGCACGAACGGCACCAGGAAGCTGTACGCCGTACCCCAGTTGTTGGTGTACGGGTACGGCGCCGCCGGCCGGTAGATCGGGTTGCGGCTGAACTTGTTGAACTCCGTCGAGTCCAGATGGGTGATGTCGAGGATGTACCGCTCGGCCTGCACGCCGTGCGGCAGCACCAGCTCGAACGGGCTCGGGAAGCTGAACGTGGGCAGGAGCACGCCGAGCCAGCCCAGCGCCACCATCGACAGCCAGAAGATCGCCAGCGGGTTGGCCACCTTGGTCCACGGCACGCCGTCGCGGATCAGGTTGTAGACGTAGATCCCGACCAGCAGACCGGTGACCAGGTGCCCGAGCCGCAGGGCGAAGATCACCAGGTTGGTGACATGGTCCAGACGGGTGGCGCTCACCGTGACGATGCCCAGGAAAATCAGCCACAGCACGGTGCCAGTGGGCAGCCGGATGTTGCCGCGCGAGGTCAGCAGGCACAGCAGCACCGCGCCGAACAGCGGCCAGGCGACGTAGAAGAGCCCGAGACCCCACCACAGCGGCAGCAGCGCGAACATGCCGACGATCGGCCACACCGGGAGCTTCGCCTGGCGTACCGCCCAGGCGCCCGGCTCCAGGACGCCCGGCTCGACCAGGGCGACCGCGCGGGCCCGGGCCGGCGCGGACGCCCGGGCGGTCCGCCGGCCACGCACGATCGTCCTGGCCAATGCTCAGATCCCCTTGCCGCGCTTCTGCGCCATCCGCAGCACCCGCTCGCCGGTCATCAGCCCGAGGATGACGGGCACGGTGACCAGCACGCGCTTCTCCCGCGGATTCAGCCGGACGACCGCGGCCAGCTCCTTCATCGCCTCGGTCCGCCGGTTGCCCGAGGCCAGCGCGAACGCGATCTGCCCGCGCAGCCGGGCCATCCCGGCGCGGCTGGTGGCCAGCTCGGGGTGCTTGCCGATGAGGTACCGCTGGGCCTCGACGATGGTCGCCCAGCGTCCGAAGTAGAACGAGCCGCCGTGCCAGTCGACGATGACCAGCGCCTCGCGCACCACGGCGATCGGTGTCGTCGCCGACACCCGCAGCAGCCACTCGTAGTCCTCGCTGTAGCCACCGGGGATGCCCTCGTCGACCTCGCCGGCCGCCGCCCAGGTCGATCGGCGCACGAGCATGGTGCTGGAGTGCACCTCCATCACCCGGTCGGCGAGCAGTTCCTCGTGCACGACCCGGTCGCGGTCCAGCACGCGTTCCTTGTCGATGCCGGGCCCGCGCAGCCGCAGGCCGCAGCTGACCGCGCCGATCGCCGGGTCGGCGAGCTGCTCGACCTGGCGGCTCAGCTTGGCCGGCAGCCAGATGTCGTCGTCGTCGCAGAACGCCAGCAGCTCGCCGGTCGCCGCCTCCACCCCGCTGTTGCGGCCGCCGGGCAGGCCCTGCCGGCGGGTGTTGGCGATCAGCTTGAGCGATCGGTCGGGGCCGACCGGCACGTCCAGCTCCCGCACGTCGACGTGGTCGTAGACCACGACACACTCGACCCGGCCGGGATAGTCCTGACCGAGGATGCTGGCGACGGCGCGCTCGAGCAGCCCGGGCCGGTCTCGGGTGGCGACGACGACGGTGATCTCCGGATAGGTCTTCGGCACGGCGTTCTCCCCTGCGCTGTCAGGCCCGGCGCTCTCAGGCACGGCGTGGTCGGGGCCGGTGCGGTCAGGCACCGCGGCCTCCGGTGAGCACGAAGCCGACCGTCTGGGCGCCGGCCGAGCGCAGCCGGTCGACCAGGCGGGACAGTTCGGCGTTACGGGTGCGGTCGCGGGCCACCACGAGCACCGCGACCCCGGACTGCGCGGCCCGGACGCCCCGCTCGTCGGTGTCGGACGGGGGCGCGTCGATGACCACGATGCCGGACTCCGGCTCCTCACCGAGGTTGCACAGCCGGATGACACCGCCACCGATCAGCACGACCAGCAGCCGGCTGTCCGCGTCGTTGCCGGCCGACCCGGCCGCGACCACGGGCGTCTGCCGGACCGGCGCCTCCATGATCAGGGTGGCCTCGGGGTCGGCCGAGGTGGTCTGCACCTGGGTGGGGGCGTCGGCGGTGCGCAGGCCGGAGCCGGAGATCCGGGTGACCCCCGGCGCCGCGGTGACACCGGTGCCGCCCAGGCCGAGCCGGCCCGCAGCCGCCGATCCGTTCATCGCGGCGGGCGTGGACGGCGACAGGGTGCGGGCACGCGGCGGGGTGCGCTTCTGCGCGGCGAACAACACCCGCTTGAGCTCCTCGTGGGTCTCCGGCGGCGCGGCGAGCGTGACATCCTGCCCGGCCTCGGCCAGCGCGACCGCCAGATTGCCGGTCACCGTCGTGCGGCCCTCGTCGTTGCGGCCGGACAGCACGACGAGCGCGCGGTCGGGGTGCCGGTCGATCCACTTGAGCACCGCCAGCGAGACGTACCGGGCGTCGGCCGCGGCAGCCTCGTCGTGATGCCGGCCGACCGCGCGGACCACGCCGAGCGCCGGCAGCCCGACCAGGTCGGCGGCCTGGTCGATGGAACGGACCCGGCGGTCCAGCGCCTCCCGGGCGTGCGCGGCGACCATGCCCAGCAGCAGCCCGCCGAGCCCCGCGCCGAGCAGATAGAGCAGGCCGGCGTCGTGGCTGGACGGGATCGGCGCGCGGGCCGCGGCGGTGATCGAGCCCGGGCTCAGGTCGGCCGAGGAGACCTTGGCACGCGCGTTGGCGAGCTGGGCGATCTGGTCGTTGAGCGCGCTCACCTGGTCCAGCGTCGCCTGGGTACGCGGCGACGCGGTGTCCGTGCTGCTCTTCTGATTGGGCAGCGTCTTCTGCACCGTCAGCCGCTGTCCGGTCACCTGCTTGATGGTGTTGTCGTAGGAGAGGATCAACGCGGCCCGCTGCTGCTTGTAGATGTCCTCGCGGACCCGCAGGTACGTCTCCGCGGCGGTGTTCGCGCCGGTGATCGCGCTGCGCTCGCTGTCGCCGGCGTACTGGAAACGCAGTACCTGGCCGCCCGTGGGCACCTCGGTGGTGAGCGACTCACGGACCGCCTCGGGATCGCGGTTGAGGATCCGGGCGGTCGAGTCGATGACGTCGTTGCCCAGGGCGATGCCGTTCTCGGCGGTCATGTTGATGGCCCGGTCGGCGCCGCTGGACGGCAGGGTGAACGGGTCGGTGACCACGGGACGCAGCACGACCACCGTTGTCGCGCGATACGTCGCCGGGAAGAAAAAGAGGTAGGCGAGCACGGCGAGCGTGACGGCCGCGGTGGCGGTCAGCACGATGCGCCACCGGCGCAGCGGAATCCGTACGACGTCCGCGAAGCCGACGACCCGCTGCCGGCTCGCGGCGACGGAATCAGTCACATCCATGAGTCGTCTCTCCCCGACAGGTGTGCAGTTGTGTATCGATCCATCTGAGTCTCACCGAAACCTTCCCCGGCCGGCATCCTCGCGCGGCCGGGGAAGGTTACGCAACAGAGAGTCGTCGCTCCGACGACAGACTGTGTTACGAAGTGGCGAAGAACAGGGTCGGATTGGACCATGTCGCCTCGGCCGTCGGCGCCGCCACCACAGTGGCGGTGGAGCCGTCGACCGCGGTCGACGCCGAGGCGTCGAAGTTGACCGTCCGGAGTGTTCCGTCCGTGGAACCGTAGACCAGCTTGCCGGCCACCCACGTCATGCCGCGCACCGTGCGCCAGTCGATGTCCGAGGTCGGCAGCGTGAAGGCGGTGCAACCGATGACGTAGCCGTCCGGCGTGAGGTAACGATAGAACAGCGCGTTGCTCGACGCTGTCGTGTAATACATCCGGCCCTGCAGATAGAACGAGCCGGTCATGCTGGCCGCGGCGAACCACGAGTTGTAGCCGCTGCCGACCCACGGGGCCCCGATCGCGCCGGAACCGCTGAGGATCGAGATGTTCAGCAGACTGCCGCTGGGCGCGCTGCTGTCCGTCTTGGCCCAGTACACCTTGTTGGACACCACGAACGCCGACTTGGCGTTGGTGAGCTGCGGCTGGCTGACCGTCGCCGGGGTGCCCACCCCGGACACGCCGTACGACACCTTGGTCACCTGGCCGTTGCCGGCCCCCAGGTAGAGGTAGCCGGACGCGGCCTGCGGGGCGTCCTGGATGGCGATGGTGCGTCCACCGGCGTCCGGGAAGTAACCCTGCCGGCCGTGGTACTCGTTGCCCAGGCCGTCGGCGTCGAAGCCGGCGAACAGCCCGTTCGGGCCCTTCCACAGCTCCCACATGATCGGGCCCCAGTTGGTCCCGCCGGCCGGCAGCTGGCTGCCCGGCGACCGGGTCGGGTTCCAGTTCAGCGGTACGCCGTTCTGCTGGTCCAGCGCGGCGATGCCGTAGCGGCTGACGCCACCGGGGCCCTGTGAGTCGTTGCCGTTGGCGTTGTTCTGCCAGCGGAAGTGCCCGCCGACGTAGACCACGCCGTCGGCGACCTCGAGCGAGGTGACCGAGTCGGTGCCGGTGACGTCGACCCAGGTCGCCTGGACATTGCTGCCCCGGTCCGCGGTCTCCCAGCGGGCGGTGGCGTCGCAGTACGCGTCACCGCGGCCACCGTCGGCGATGATGACGAAGTAGCTGCCGTCGTCGTTGAAGTCGACGTCACGGGCGTAGAACGGGAACGAACTGCTGTAGCAGGCGGCCACGTACCGGTCGGTGTTCCAGTCCGCGACGGTGGGCGTGCTCGCGGTGTCGATCATGACGACCTGGTTGCGGGCGTTGCCGTTGACCTCGGTGAAGTTGCCGACCGCCACGACCGTGTCACCGTCGGGCGCGACCGCGAGGCCCCAGACCAGCTCGGTGCTGTTCGGGTACGGCCGGGGGCCGCTGGCGTCGACCTGGAAGGTGTTGTCGATCGCGCCGGTGGTGGCGTTGAGGCGGGCCAGCAGCCCGTGCTCGGTGCCGTTGATCCAGTGGAAGGCACCGGCGATGTAGAGGTGGTTGTCGTGCACGATGGCGCGGCGCACGACCCCGCCGTCGGCGCGGCCGACCCAGCCGGTCACCGTGGCGCCGGTGGCCGGGTCCAGCTCGACGAGGTTCTTGCGGGACACCCCGTTCACCGTGCCGAAGCTGCCACCGACGATGAGCTTGCCGTCCGGGCTGACCGCGAGGGTCTGCACCGCGCCGTCGAGGACCGGGGCGAAGCCCGTGCGCAGCGCGCCGGTGCCGGCGTCGTAGGCCACCAGGTTGCTCGCCGGCGACCAGGTGCTCGCGCCGGCGGCCTTGATGCCGCTGAAGGATCCGCCGGCGTAGACCGTGTTGCCGATCTGCGCGAACGCACGGATGCTGCCGTTCTGGGCGTGCGGCGTGTAGTCCACCGGATTGGCCGAGACGATGGTCGCGGGGTCGTTCGGGGGCACGTACACGGCGGAGGCCGGGATGGCGGTCAGAGCGACCGTCAGACTCAGCACCGCGGCGGAGGCCAGGATTCTGGCCACCGGCCGCGACCGGAGTCGACGCTTTAGGGACACGAGCCCTCCTAATGAGAATTTAAAGATTGACGCAGCCTCGTGCGGTGAGCGTCAGTTCGCTATCGACCGTCCGGACGGAGACGTTGCCTGCTCGGTTCGGGCCGGAGCACAGAGGATGAACAAAGTGTGTGCGATCACGACGGAGCCAGCCGGAACGGCGTCACCCCGGGACTCGCCCGGACCCGCCAGGCCGCCGCCTCCGCCAGATCCTCCAGGCCGACCTCCGGCGCTTCCCGGGCCACGACCAGCTTCCTGCCTTCCAGTTCGCGGGCCATCGCGACCTGGTGGTCGTCGACGTGCTCACCGAAGGCCTTGCGCCGCGGCACGTACAGCGCGCGCTTGCCGGCCTGCATCGCCGCCAGCGCGGAGCCCACCCCGGCGTGCGAGATGACCGCGTCCGCCTCGGCCAGGGCCTGGCGCATCTCGGTGATCGGCACCTGTTTCCGGGCGCCGGCGGGCATCTTATCGACCACGGTCGAGCCCACCTGCCACAGCACGTCCCATTCCGGCGGCAACAGGGTCACGAGATGGTTGAGCAGGCGCGGGAACGTGTAGCGCTCGTGGGTGCCCAGCGTCACCACGACCTTGCTCACCGGGCGCGGCTCGGCGACCGGTTCCGCCTCGAAGGCGTCGAAGATGGACCCGCCGTACCGCCAGGTGTCGTCCGCCCACGCCGGATACTGCGTGTAGAGCCGGGTGCGCGGCACCCGGGCGGCGAGCCGGCCGGTCAGCGAGGGACCCTCGGTGCGGGTGGCACTCTCGATGTAGGAGCACGGCACACCGGCGCGCGTGGCGGGCAGGAAGAACGCCAGGGCCACGCTGGCGCCGGTGCTGATCACCCGCTCGTAACGCTCGCGGCGGAACATCCGCTCCGCGGCGATCAGGTCCTTGACCGCGCCGACCAGGTCCCGGCTGGTGGCCGGGGGCACGAAGACGACATCCTCGCCGTCGAGCAGGGACCGGCTCTGCGGGCTGTCGAACGTCACCCAGCGCCGCTCCCCCACGCCGAGCCGCGGCGTCAGGTCGTGCAGTTCGGCGAGATGACCCCCGGTCGAGGCGACGAGCAGGGTCGTCACAGCACGGTCGCCGTGACAGCCGACCCGGTGGCCGGGACGGACGACCCGGTGTCCGGCGCGGCTGATCCGGTCGCCGGGGTGGCCGGCCCGGTCGCCGGGGTGGCCTCGGCCGCGCCGGTGGCCGGCCGCGCCTGCGGGCGTGGATACCGGCCGACCAGGATGCCGACAGCCAGGGCGTAGCCCAGGAACAGCGCCGGGCCGAAGATCAGGCCGCTGATGACGTCGGTGAGCCAGTGTTTCTGGGTGTAGATGCGCGAGTAGCCCTCGTACGTCGCCATGATGAGCACGACGGTGCCCAGCACCACGTGCCAGCGCCGGCGCATCTTCCAGGTCAGCGCGATGAACAGCGCGATCGCCCCGAAGGTCATGACCACCCGGGCGATGCCGCCCGACGGGTACGAGCCCAGCCCGGTCGGCGGGTGGCCGCGGTTGACCATGCCGGCCAGGATGGCCTGCACGTACTGCTCCAGCGGGAAGCTGACCAGGATCGCCACCAGCGGGATCCAGAACCGCTTGCGCCAGAACGGGGCGAAGAGCACCGCCGCCACGACCACCACGATCTTGAGCGGGTCACGGTCGCCGAGCGTGGTGTACCACCAGTTGAAGTCCTCGAAGCCGGGGCTGCGGCGGTCGGTCACCCAGAGCAGCACCGGCCAGTCGATGACGTTCTCCAGGCGGTGCGCCAGGATGCCCACCGGCCAGAAGACCGCCACCACGGCGGCGGCCCAGAACAGCACGAAGACCAGCGCGGTCATCGGTCGCCCGAGGGTCACGACCAGCCCGGCGACGGACTCGCGGGTCTTCGCCGCCAGCCGTCCGCGGGCCAGCCGCCGGCCCGGCCCGTACGCCAGCAGCGGGCCGGCCACCGCGGGCACGATGACCGCGAACGCGGCGATGAAATACAGCAGTACCACCGAAGTGTCCCCATCCTGCGGCGTCCCGGCCGCATGCTTGCACCACCTGTCGAACGACGCCCCACGCGTCGCTCAGTAGGCTCCCGAGCCCCGCATGACCGCCATCGCGGTCCGCATGAGGATCACCAGGTCGACGGTGAGCGACCAGTTCTCCACATACCGCAGGTCGAGCCGGATCGAGTCCTCCCAGGACAGGTCCGACCGCCCGCTCACCTGCCACAACCCCGTCATGCCGGGCTTGACCACCAGCCGCCGGCGCATGTCCTGCGGATACTGCTCGACCTCGCTGGGCAGCGGCGGGCGCGGCCCGACCAGCGACATCTCCCCCAGCAGGACGTTGATCAGCTGCGGCAGCTCGTCGAGCGAGTAGCGGCGCAGGATCCGTCCGGACCGGGTGACCCGCGGGTCCGCACGGATCTTGAACAGCACCCCGGCGTGCTCGTTCTGCTGCCGCATCGCCTCGAAGCGCGCCTCGGCGTCGGTGTGCATCGTCCGGAACTTGTACATCCGGAACGATTCGCCGCCACGGCCCACCCGGACCTGGCGGAAGAACACCGGGCCGCCGGTGTCCAGCCGGATGACCAGCGCGACCAGCAGGAACAGCGGCGCCAGCAGCACCAGCAGCAGCGCGGCCACCGACACGTCGAACATGGACTTGATCAGGCGCCGGCCGCCGGAGAGCCGCGGGTGCTCGATGTGCATCATCGGCAGCCCGTCGACCGGGCGCACGGTGATCCGGTCGCCGGCGGTGTCCACCAGCGACGACGAGACGATCAGGTCGATGTCGTCGCGCTCCAGCTCCCAGGCCAGGCGGCGCAGCATCGGGCCGTCGAGCTCCGGGCAGGACAGCACCATCACCGTGTCGGCCCCGGCGGCGGCGGCCGAATTCGCCGCGGCGCCCAGAGCACCGAACACCGGCACGTCCACCGTGTGCGCCGCGTCGGCGAGCTGTCCCGCCGGCAGGCAGGCGCCGATGACCTGGAACCCGTGGTGCGAGCGGCGGTGCAACTGGCGCGTCATCTGCGCGACGGCCGTGGCGTGCCCGAGCGCCAGCACCCGGTGCATGCAGGCCCCGCGCCGGCGGGAACGGTGCAGCACCTTGCGCAACACGAAGCGGCCGGTCAGCGACAGCACGGTGGTCAGCACCAGAGCGATCAGCAGATAGCCCCGGGCGATGTCCGCTTTGGCCACATAGGAGGCGAGCGCGATGCCCATGGTGAGGCGTACGCCCGCTCGCAGCACCCGCTGATATTCCTCGCCGCCGACGAACAGCACCCGCCGTTCGTAGGCGTGCGTCAACGCCAGCAGACCGACCCACACCGGCGGGATGAGCGCGGACAGCACCAGATACCAGTCCGCGTACGGCGCGCCCTGGAACCGCAGCACGAAGGCGGCCAGAGTGGCCACCAGGGTCGCGCCGAAGTCGATGACCAGGAGCAGCTTGACGTAGCGGGCTTCCCAGACCCACCGGTCGGCGTGGCCCCGCTCGTCGGAGACACCGAGATCCCGTTCGGTGACTCCCGCATACGATGAAGTTGTCGGAATCGGTCCGGTCCCGGCGTTGTCCGCCGTTGTTTCCGTCGTTGTCACGACGCCCCTGCCCGCCGTGAGACCCCACGCCCACTCGGCAATTTCGTGCACCCCACTTACGACGCCCCCCACCCCTTGGCCTCACAACAACAAAGCGCAAGGACGCTCAGGCGGTGAACGCTAGACGACGGCCAGGAAAATAGAGACCCCAGGGTCGCAATCTTTACGAACGCGGGACCAAGTTTTCGGATACCGGGGCGGGCGGCAACATCGTGCATTGCCGGTGAACTCGGTTCTACATCGGACAAAATAACAGGCGTACCGAGAGTGACGTCAGTGGGCGACGACCGGCCGGCCCTGGTCCGCTTTTTCCACATTGGCGCCCGTGATTTGTCCGATAGAGCCGATCATGGCATCGCACCGTAACATGCCGGACGCGGAGCGCGTGCGCGGGGTAGTCGTGACCTTCGATGTCCGGCCGACCCTAATCGATCATCCGGGTTGGACAGAAGTGGCCGAATGTGAGACACGCCCGTCGATCGGCCCACTTGACAATGGATGATCCACTGAGTCGGCCGGCAAAAAGATCACGCCGCGACCATTTCGGACGAGGTGCGGAACGGCGGGCGCGAAGCAGTTCAGCGCCGCACGAGCCACAGCGCCAGAGCGGGGCAGCGGTCGACGGCCCGGCGGGCGGAATCCTCGAGTCGCCGCGGCACCACGGGCTCCGCCTCGCCGTCGCGGGCCACCGGGTAGCCCCAGTCGTCCTCGCTCAGCAGCTCGGGCAGCAACTCGGCGCAGAGACCGCGGCCGTCGCAGGCCGTCCGGTCCACGTGCAGCCTGGTGGTGCTCATCGCCGTACCCCCTGGTGTCCGGATGCGACGGCCAGGCAGTGGCCCGCCAGATGCGCGGCCACATCCGCCTCGAAGGCGCGCATGGCGCTGGTGATCATGCGGGCCGTGCCGTCCGGGTGCCGGCAGGCGCCGCGGCCGGTGACCAGCGCGGCGAGCCGCCGCACCTCGGCCGGCAGGCCGGGCCGGGCCCGGTGGTGAGCCAGGTCGTCCAGCGTGCCGGCCAGCCGGGGCAGGCCGTTGACGCACGGGCCGCACTGGCCCGCCACCTCGCCGGCCAGGTATCCGGCGATCCGGGCGGTCTCGGCCAGGCCGCACACGTGCGCCGGGAGCGCGAGCACGATGCCCGCGCCCGGGGACGCGCCGAGCGGGGTCAGCGCCGCCCGGCTCACCTCGATCCCGGGCCGGGCCGGGACCCAGCCGCCGTGGTAGCCGCCGAGCAGCACAGCCTGCAGTGGAGCCGTCGCTCCGCCGGCCGCGTCGACAAGGTCACCGAGCGGGACGCCGTACCCGGCCTCGATCACGCCGGGCGCGCGCACCGCGCCCCCGACCGTCGCCAAAAAGGTGCCCGGCTCGTCGGGCGTGCCCGCGGCGCGGAACCAGCCGGGACCGTGTCGGGCGATCAACGCCAGGTGGGCCAGCGTCTCGACGTTCTGCACGAGCGTCGGCGCCCCGGCCACCCCGGAGTCGGTGATCCGCACCAGCTTGTCGGCGGGCACGGCGGGCCGCCCCGAGACGGCGGCGACCACCGCCGACTCCTCCCCCGCCACGAAGGACTGTGGTGCCACGGTCACGGTGACCGGGACCGGGTCCAGGCCCGCCCCGCGCCGCGCGGCCAGGGCCGCCCGGACCCCGTCGGCCGAGGCCGCCGCCACATAGAGATGGGCGGTACGCGCCCCGAGCGCACCGGCGACCAGCTGCAGGCCGTCCAGGACCAGATGCGGCCGGTACGCGAGCAGCGCCCGGTCCTTGCCACTGGCCGGTTCCCCCTCGGCGCCGTTCGCCACGACCACCGGCGTACCCCCGGCCCGGCGCACCGCCTCCACCTTGCGCCAGGTGGGGAAGCCGGCCCCACCGCGCCCGGTCAGCCCGGCCGCGCGCAGCAGTTCGACGAGCTGCTCGGCGTTCAGCACCGGCGAGCGTCCGTGCCGGCCGAGATGGGTGTCCAGCCGGCCGTCGTTGTCACCGGCGAGCAGGCGCAGCCGCACTCCGCCGGGGGCGTCCACCGTCGTCATCGGACCTCCTGAGGGGTGCGGACCCGGCGCGGGAGGCGGGCGGGGAACCGGGCGAACGAGGGCGTGACCCGCCAGACGACAGCGGCGAGGACCAAGGCGGTACTGAGCACCAGCAGGGCCCGCAGCCACCAGCTCGCCGCGTCCGTGCCGGTCTGCCAGCCGTGCAGCAGGGCGATCGGCCAGCACAGGTACGCCAGCCAGTGCACGAGCCGCCAGCCCCGCACGCCGAGCCGGTGCCGCAGCAGGCTGGTGGCGATCAGCGCGAGCACCACGTCGAAGGCCAGCGTGCCCAGCCCCAGCCAGAACGGCCGGTACTCGCCGGCGAACGGCACCACCAGATCGAAGAAGCGCAGCTGCGCGTACGGGTCGAAGTAGAGGCTGACCACGTGCACGACGAGCAGCGCGACGGCCAGCAGCGCGACGTTGCGGTGCAGCATGTTGACCGCGAAGCGGGGCAACCCGAAGGCCGTCCGCCCGGAGCGCGCGCCGATGCCCAGCGCCACCACGACGGAGAGCAGGACGAGCGAGACGACCCCGCTGCCCCGCCCGAGGTACCACAGCGCGTCGGTCATGCCGGCCACCCGCCCAGCCGCAGCACGTCCAGCTCCGGGGTGACCAGCCGGGCGGGCCCACCACAGAGCAGCTCCGACGCCGCGTGGCCCCGCACGACCGCGGCCGTGCTCAGCGTGTTGGCGCGCAGGCACGAGAAGGCCGCGACGGAGACCGTCCGCCACACCCGGGGCGCGGGCCGGCCGGTGCGCGGATCGAGGATGTGGTGCAGCAGCTCGCCGGGGCGCCCCCAGGTGCGGCCGGCAGTGCTGGAGGTGGCGAGGGCGGCGCCGGCCGGCAACCGGACCGTGCAGTGCGGGTCGCCGGGCCGGTCCTGCACCAGCACCGACCAGCCACCGTCCGGCGCGGGCCCGGCGGTCGCGATGTCCCCGCCCAGCGCGACCAGCACGCCGACGCCGAGCCTGGCGGACACCAGCCGGGCGGCCCGGTCGGCGGCGACTGCCTTGGCCGTCGCGCCGAGATCCAGCAGAACGCCGTCCGGCACCGTGAGCTCGCGGCCGTGCAGCCGCACCGATCGCCAGTCCGGGGTGGCGAAGACCCGGACGGCCGGGGCGACCGCGCGGCCGGTGACGGCGGCGAAATCCCGGTCGTAGCCGAGACCGCACAGCGCGGCGCCGATGGTGGGGTCGACGTCGCCGCCGGTCTGCCGGGCCGCTTCGAGGGCAGCACCGACCAGGTCGGCGAGCAGCGGGCTGACCACGACCGGACGGCCACCGGCGCGGCAGGCGACGGAGAGCTCGGAGCCTGCCCGGAAGCGGCTGCACGCCGCGTCGACCGCGGCCAGCTCGGCCTCGACGACGGCGGTGGCCCGGGCGAGCCGGGCCGGCTCGGTGACGACGACGCGCGCCACCGTGCCCCAGACGGACCACTGGGCGGTGTCCGCCCCGACCGGCAGGGTCTCGATCAGCGGCATGTCACGACCCTCCGGAGGTGGCCTGGCCGGAGCCGTCGCTGCCGCCGGAGAGCGACGGCGCATCCGTGCCGGTCGAGCCGCTGTCACTGTCCGTGACGCTCTCGGGAGCCGTCGAGCTGTCGGTGGCCGGGGTGGTGTTCCCGGTGGAGTCGGCGGCACGGGCCGCCAGGCCCACCCCGAGTGTCCCGGCCAGGCCGGCCGCGACCAGCACCCCGGTGAGCGCCGACGTACGGCGTAGTGCCTTGTCCCGGTCCATCGGATCGTCCCCCTCATTTGTTGACGACTCAACCAATGTGCCGTCCCGACCTCGCCGTGGCCTGTGGCCGGGCTGGGCTCTTTCTGTGAACCGGGACGTAACAAGGGGCCACTAAGGTTCCCGATGCCGTCTGAAGGAGCAGCGCATGTCCGAGCATCCCGCGACCGTCATCCCGGCCCACACCCTCACCGACATCGCCGAGGTCAACGCGACCGGGCTGACCCCGGTGGTCTTCATCCACGGGCTGTGGCTGCTGCCGAGCAGCTGGGACCGATGGGCCGACGTCTTCCGGGCGGCCGGCTACGCCCCGATCACGCCCGGCTGGCCGGACGACCCGGAGACCGTGGCCGAGGCCAACGCGCACCCCGAGGTCTTCGCGAACAAGACGGTCGGCCAGGTCGCCGACCACTACGCCGAGGTCATCGGCAAGCTCGACAAGCAGCCGGCGGTGGTCGGCCACTCGTTCGGCGGGCTGCTCGCGCAGATCGTCGCGGGCCGGGGGCTGTCGGCGGCGACCGTGGCGATCGACGCGGCCCCGTTCCGCGGGGTGCTGCCGCTGCCGATCTCGGCCCTGCGGTCCGCCGCGCCGGTGCTGACCAACCCGGCGAACAGGCACAAGGCCGTACCGCTGACCTACGACCAGTTCCGGTACGCGTTCGCCAACGCGGTCAGCGAGGAGGAGGCCCACGAGCTGTACGAGACGTACTGCGTGCCGGCGCCGGGCGCCCCGCTGTTCCAGGCGGCGACGGCCAACCTGAACCCGTGGACAGAGGCGAAGGTGGACACGGAGAACCCGTACCGCGGACCCATGATGATCATCTCGGGCGAGAAGGACCACACCGTGCCGCGGTCGCTCTCGGAGGCCGCCTACAAGCAGCAGCTGAAGAACCCGGGCATCACCGAGTTCGCCGAGATCCCCGGGCGCGGCCACGCGCTGACCATCGACAGCGGCTGGCTGGAGGTCGCCCAGACCACACTGGCCTTCGTGGAGCGCCACACCGAACGCTGACCCGTCCCGCGGCGGCTCACAGCAGGCCGTGACTCATCGCCCGGGTGACCGCGGCGGTGCGGTCGGCGACGTCCAGCTTCGCGAAGGCGCGCAGCAGATGCGTCTTGACGGTGGCCTCGGTGATGAACAGCTCCCGGCCGATGTCGGCATTGGTCAGTCCCCGCGCCACCAGGCGCAGCACCTCGGTCTCCCGGGCGGAGAGCGCCGGCGGCGCGGGGCTGCGGACCTGCCGGACCAGGGTGGAGGCGACGCTGGGCGCGAGCACGGTCTCGCCGCGGGCGGCGGCCCGGACGCCCTCGGCCAGCTCCGCCGGCGAGGCGTCCTTGAGCAGATAACCCCCGGCGCCGGCCTCGATCGCCCGCAAGATGTCACGATCCGACTCGTACGTGGTCAGCACCATCACCCGCACTCCGGGCACAGTGGCCACGATCCGCGCGGTCGCCTCGACACCGTCCCCGCCGGGCATCCGCAGGTCCATGAGCACGATGTCCGGCCGCAGCTCGGCGGCGAGCGCCACGCCCTCGGGCCCGGACGAAGCCTCACCGACGACACTCAGGTCCGGCTCGGCCTCGAGCATGCCGCGAATACCGTGTCGCACGACAGGATGATCGTCCACCAGAATCAACCGGATCACGCCGGCAGCTCCCCCGCCCCCGGCGGTCACGCCGCCCCCTTGCCCGCCGCCGGTCACGCCGGCACCTCCACTTCCACGAGGGTTCCTGTGTCCGGGTCGCTGTGCACGATGAGCGTGCCGTTCACCTGTTCCGCGCGGGCCCGCATGCCGGGCAGTCCGAAGCCGGTCGTGGCCGCGGTGTCGAATCCCCGGCCGTCGTCGCGCACCACGAGCCGGACACTGTCCACGGCGAAGGCGAGTAGTACAGCCACCTCGTGAGCGTTCGCGTGGCGGCGGACGTTGGTCAGCGCTTCCTGCGCCGCGCGGAGCAGCACGACCTCCACGACGGTCGGCAACGCCCGGGTGTCGCCGGTGAGACGGAAGGTCGCCGGGATGCCGGTCTCCTCGGTGAAACGGGTCGCCTGACGGCGTACCGCATCGGGCAGTGAGCCGGTCGCCAGCGCGGCCGGCGCCAGCGCGGCGACCAGGGCCCGCGACTCGGCCAGGTTCTCCCGGGCGGTCCGGACGGCCAGCGCGAGCCGCTCGTCGGCCAGCGCCGGATCGGCGGCCTGGAGCAGGGTGATGATGCTGGTGAAGCCCTGGGCGAGGGTGTCGTGGATCTCGCCGGCGAGCCGCGCCCGCTCGGCGGCGACGCCGGCCTCGTGCGACAACCGGGCCACCTCGGCCCGGCTGCTCTCCAGCTCGGCGATGAGCGCGGCCCGTTCCTTGCTCTGCTCGACAACCCGGTGGATCCACACCCCGAGCCAGACCGCGGCGGCCGACGTCGTGGCGGAGATCGGGGCGACGTGGGTGAGGAAGTACCAGTCGACCCCGTCGTCGGTGAGGGCGCCGACAAGCGGAAGCAGGTTGGCGCAGACGACCGCGACGACAGCCGGGCGGATCTCCAGGACCAGGAAGATCAGCGGGCAGAGCGCGAAGAGCAGGTAGCTGACGGTGGAGACCGCGACCGTGCCGACGGCGAAGACGACGAGCACGGCCACGACGAACGGCAGGCCGGCCTGCCCGCGCCGCCCCCACAGCCCGTAGAGCAGGGCGATCACCGCGATGGCCCCGACCGCGACGGCCCGGCGCCCGGTGCCGGTCTCGGACTGGCCGAGCACCGCCGCCGCCACCGCGAGGGCGACGACGGCGTAGAAGATCGCCCAGGCCCGGGAGTAGCGCGCGATGGGCTCTCCTGCGCCGCCTGGCTCCGCGATCGGCTCCCCCGGGCCGCCCTTTTGCGTGGCGAGCTCTCCTGGGCCGCCCAGCTGGGCGGCGGGAACTCCCCCACCGCCCGGCTGCGCGATCGGCTCTCCCGGGCTGTCCGGCTGCGCGATCATGCGTCGCGGGTGTTGGTCCAGCGGAAGGTGATCAGGCACAGCACTGATCCGATCACACACCAGGCGAGCAGCACCAAGGCGATCCGCCCGTGCTCCCAGGCGCCGCCGGCCTCGAACCCGACCGCGGAGTCCGGCAGGAAGACGGACCGGAAGCCCTGGGCCATCCACTTCACCGGGAAGACGGACGCCACCGTGATCATCCAACCGGGCAGCTGAGTGATCGGATGGATGAACACCCCGGACAGGAACTGAAGGGCGACCACCGGCACGTTGAGCACGGCTCCCGCGGTCCTCGCCGAACGGACCAGGGCACTCGCGGCGATGCCGAGCAGCCCGCAGGCGATGACGGAGAGCACGAAGAGCCAGCCGAAGGTGAACCAGCGCCCGGCGTCGGTGGGCAGCGGCAGATCGAAGAACAGCACCCCGACGCCGAGCAGCACGACGACCTCGGCAGCGGTCAGGACGGCGACCATGATCAGCTTGCCGAGGAAGTACGCGGTGGCGGTGACGGGCGTGCCCCGCAGCCGCTTGAGCGTGCCGTCCTCCCGGTCGGTGGCGATCCCGACGCCCATGGTGATGAACGCGGTGGCGACAACCCCGTAGGCGATCATGCTGGCGGAGAAGACCCGGGCGGCGCTCAGCCCGGGATGGTCGTAGTCGTCGGCGAAGATCGTGCCGAAGAGCAGCAGGAGCAGGGCGGGGAAGAGAAAACTGAAGATGACGGCGGTGCGGTCGCGGAAGAACTGAATAATCTCGACCCAGCCTCGGCTGACCCCCATCCGCGCGGTCGAGGGAAGGGCCGTGTCGGTGGTGGTCATCGCTGCTCTCCGATCAAGGGTGGCTGTGGATTTCGCTGCTCGCCGGCCGTTTCTCATCGGTGCTCGCCGATCAGGGTCAGGTAGGTGTCTTCGAGGCTGGGGCGGGTGACGGTCAGGCTGGTCAGGTCGACGCCGGCCGCCGTGAGTCGGCTGATCACCGCGGCCGGGTCGGTGGTCTGCTCGGACTCCCGGCCGTTCGGCCCGGCCCATTCGACGATGGCGCCGGCGCCGGAGCGGCCGCCGAGCGTGGCCGGGGTGCCCTCGGCCACCAGGGTGCCGGCGGCGATGACGGCCAGCCGGTCCGCGAGCGCCTCGGCCTCGTCCAGGTAGTGGGTGGTGAGCAGAATGGTGGTGCCCTCGGCGGCGAGCGCCCGGACCAGTTGCCAGAACTGCCGCCGCGCCTGCGGGTCGAAGCCGGTGGTGGGCTCGTCGAGGAACACGACCTCGGGCCGGCCGACGATGCCCAGCGCGACGTCGAGGCGGCGGCGCTGACCGCCGGACAGGGCCCGTACCTTGGCCTTCGCTTTGTCGGAGAGCCCGACCAGCTCGATGACCTCGGCGGCGGACCGCGGCCGGGGATAGAACCCGGCGATGTGCCGGACGGTCTCGGCGACGGTGAGATCGGCGGCGTCGGTGGCCGACTGCAGCACGATGCCGATCCGGGCCCGCCAGGCCCGCCCGCCGGTGGCCGGATCCTGCCCGAGCACCCGCACGTGGCCGGAATCCCGCTGCCGGTGCCCCTCGAGAATCTCCACGGTGGTGGTCTTCCCGGCGCCGTTCGGGCCGAGCAGGGCGAACACCTCGCCGTGCGGAACGGAAAGATCAATACCCGCGACCGCGGGACGGGAACCGTACGTCTTGCGGAGGCTGGTGACCTCGATCGCTGTCATGCATGGGAGCTTGTCGAAGGAGGGGGTCCGCCCGGGACGACCGCCCGGCTGTCACCCGGTGTCCACCGATCGACGGACAGCGCACCTCATCCTGGCCGGGATCGGCCCCGTTACTCCCAGCGGAACTTGCGGGCGGCCGCGGTGAGCGCGACCGCAGCCCAGAGGGTGAGGCTGAGCCAGATGCTTGCCGGCACTGCGGTGCCGCTCGTGAGGGTGTCGCGCAGAGCCTCGGCGTGCGCCGCGAGCGGCAGCAGGAAGTGCCCGGCCGGGCCGAGGTCGGGCGCCGCGAACATGATCCCGCCCGCGGCCAGCATCAGCACGTAGATCAGGGTGGCCGCGGCGGTGGTCGTCTCGGGCCGCAACACGCTCGCGATGAGCAGGGCCAGGCCACAGTAGGCGGCGGTGGCGAGCACGGTCACGCCGATGGCGGGCAGGACGAGGGAGAGCTCGGGTCGCCAGCCGACCACGACGCCGACCAGGGCAAGGGCCAGCACCTGTAGCGCCACCAGGCAGAGGATCGCGGCGGTCTTGGAGAAGAGCAGGCCGGGGCGGGTCAGCGGGGAGGCCCCGAGGCGTTTCAGGACGCCGTAGCTGCGTTCGTAACCGGTGGTGATCGCCTGGCCGGTGAAGGCCGTCGACATCACCGTCAGGGCCAGCACGCCAGGGACGACAAAACCCAGGCGGTCATCGCTGGGGACGTTGGTGGCGTTGGTCAGGCCGGCACCGAGCAGGACCAACAGGGGTACGCCCATGGCGAGCACCACGGCCTCACCCCGGCGGGCGGTCAGCAGCAACTCCATGCGTACCTGCTGGCGGAGGATCGCCCGCATCGGCGCCCGGCCGGGGGCGGGAGTGAACGTGCCGGCTTCGGTGCTCATCGCCCAGCTCCAGGATTCGTCGCGGTCGGGCGCCGTCGGTGGGAGCCGATGGTCATCGGGTGGCTCCGGCGGTCAGGGCCAGGTAGACGTCTTCCAGGGTGCGGCGGCGGGTGTTGACCGCGGTCACCTGGGCGCCGGCCGTGGCGAACCAGCCGAGCACCGCGGCGATGGCTTCGGTGTCGAGGGCGCCGGCGATCGCGTACTCGCCCGGGTTGTCCTCGGTGACCTTGGCGTCCAGGCGGGCGGCGAGGTCGGCGACCGGGAGGGCGGGGTCCGCGCGGACCTGAAGGAGGTCGATGCCGGCCGCGGCCGTGAGCTCCGCCGGCGTGCCGGTTGCGGCGACCACGCCGTTGTCCATGATGACCACGTGGTCGGCGAGGCTCTCGGCCTCGTCGAGCAGGTGCGTGGTGAGCAGCACCGAGACGCCGTCGGTGCGCAGGCTCTCGACGAGCTCCCAGGTGGTCTGGCGGGCGCCGACGTCCATGCCCGCGGTGGGCTCGTCGAGGAAGACCAGCTCGGGCCGGCCCACGAGTGCGACGGCCAGGGACAGCCGCTGCTGCTCACCGCCGGAGAGCCGGCGGAATGTGGTCTTGGCGAACTTCCGCAGCCCGAGCCGGTCGAGCAGCATGTCGGTGTCGAGCGGATGCGCGGCGAAGGAGGCGAAGAGCCGCAGGATGTCACCGGCGGTCGCCCAGGGGTAGACGCCGCCGGACTGCAGCATGATGCCGAGCCGCGGCATCAGATCGTCGTGATCGGCGACCGGGTCGAGCCCCAGCACCCGGGCGGACCCGGCATCGGGCGCCCGGAAGCCCTCACAAACCTGGAGCAAGCTGGTCTTACCGGCGCCGTTGTTGCCGAGCAGGGCCAGGATCGCGCCGCGCGGCACGGTCAGCGAAACGCCGTCGACGGCAACGACATCGCCGTACTTCACGACGACGTCCTGCACCTCGACGGCTGCCTCACGCATGCCGAAACTGTACTGGCTGGCCGGTCCGCGGCTCCCGCCTGTCCACAGCGGTGTGGCCCGGGCCGCGCCGGGCCGGCCTCTTTCCGAGCGAGAACCGCAGGTCGCGGAGCTGCTGGTCGGCGGTGGAATGTGAGTGTTCCCGAACGGTTTTGCGCCGGGCGGACGATTCGCTACGCTGGCACTGGGAGCGCTCCCACCGCTCTCGGGCACTGCGGGGGCAGGCCGCCGGTCCGGTACCGGTTCCCCCCGGCACGCCTGCGGCGTCACGCAGGCACCGGATCGGCGGCCTGACGCTCACTCGATGCGGTGGGAGCCTCCCGCTCTGCTGCCCTCCCGGCTTGAGCTGGTCGGTAGGGTGCTGCGCATGACTGGCTCGGCCACTGCGGTGGAGATCTACACCGACGGCGCTTGTATTCCCAATCCCGGACCCGGCGGTTGGGGTGCCGTGCTGCGCTGGGGCTCCAGCGAGAAGGACCTGTGCGGCGGCGAGGCCTCCTCCACGACCAACAACCGGATGGAGCTCATGGCCCCCATCCAGGCGTTGGAGAGCTTGACCCGGGCACCGCTCGCCGTGCTGCTCTACACCGACAGCATCTATGTGCGGGACGGCATCACGAAGTGGATGCCGCGCTGGAAGGCCAACGGCTGGCTGACCTCGGCCAAGCAGCCGGTCAAGAACGTAGACCTGTGGAAGCGCCTCGAAGCAGCCGTGTCCCGGCACGACGTGCAGTGGCACTGGGTCAAGGGCCACGCCGGCCATCCCGAGAACGAGCGCGCCGACCGGCTCGCCGCGCGCGGTCTGCAGGAAGCCCTCGCCGCCCGCTGAGCACTAGCTCACCTCGGGGCTCAACTGCTGGAGAACTCGCAGGAAGACCCGCTTGTCCGCCGACGTCAGCCCGCCCAGCAACTGCTCCTCGGCGACCCGGATGTCGGCTCTCACGGACGCGTACAGCTGCCGCCCGGCCGGCGTCAGCCGCAGCAGCCGTACCCGTCGGTCCTCGGGGTCCGGCTCGCGCTCGATCAGAGCGCGTTCCTGCAGCTCGTCGAGGGTCCCGATGATCCGGGTCTTGTCCGCGCCGATGGCGCGCGCGAGCGCCGCCTGAGTGCGCATCGGCTCGTCAGCCAGGGCGCTGAGCACGACATAGCCCCACATCGACACGCCGTGCGCGGCCAGCACCGGCCGCTCGGCCGCGATCAGCGCGCGGCCGAGCCGCACGACCATCGCGCCGAGATCGGGACGGTCGCGGTCCGGGTCGGGCACGGCCGAAAACATACACCTTGACAAATCATGTACGCCCGCAGATCGTAAGCACATGCATACTATTGACCTCCTCGCCACCCATGCGCGGGCTGTCCGGGCGACCGTGCCGATCGTCGCGCAGGTCCTGCCACCGGACTTGTCGCTGCCGACACCATGCGCGGAATGGGACCTCGGCCGGTTGCTCGCCCACATGACCGCCCAGCACCGCGGTTTCGCCGCGGCAGCCGCGGGCCACGGCGGTGATCTCGACATCTGGCAGCCCCGACCGCCGGGCGACGACATCACCCGGGAGTACGCGGAAGCAGCCGAGTCCGTCATCGCGGCATTCGCCCGACCCGACGTAGCCGAACGCGGCTTCCTGCTGCCCGAGATCACGCCACGGCCGATTCCCGGCCGACTCGCCATCGGCTTCCACCTCGTCGACTACGTCGTGCACGGCTGGGACGTCGCGCGCACGCTCGGCATCGCGTACGAGTTGCCGCCGGACGTGCTCGCCGCGGCCCTGCCCATCGCGGAGGCCGTGCCCGCCGGCGAGGCCCGGCTGGCGCCCGGAGCGGCCTTCGCGCCGCCGCTTCCCGACTCCGGTCGAGATCCGTTGGATCGCATCCTCGCCCTGCTCGGACGCGATCCGGGCAAGAATGTCGTACCGCGCCGCTAGCGTCCCGGACCATGAATCAGCGTTCGCCCGGGATGATCACGCCCTTCGCGATCCGGGCCGGCGACGAGGCCCTCGCCGACCTGCGGGAGCGGCTTCGGCGGACGCGCTGGCCCGAGCCGGCCACCGTCGGCGGCTGGGCGCAGGGCGTGCCGTTGGCGGAGCTGCAAGGGCTCTGCGGGTATTGGGCCGATCATTACGACTGGCCGGCGGCCGAGGCGCGGCTCAACCGGATGCCCCAGTTCCGGACGACCGTCGACGGCCTCGGCATCCACTTCGTGCATGCGCGGTCACCCCATCCCGAGGCCGTGCCGCTGGTTCTCACGCACGGCTGGCCGGGCTCGATCGCCGAGTTCGCCAAGGTGATCGGCCCGCTCACCGATCCGGTCGCGCACGGCGGCGAGGCGACGGACGCCTTCCACGTGGTGTGTCCATCTTTGCCCGGGTACGGATTCAGCGACCGTCCCGCCGAACAGGGCTGGACAGTGGAACGGACAGCCGCAGCCTGGGTGCGGCTCATGGACCGACTGGGCTATCCGCGTTTCGTGGCCGCGGGTCACGACTGGGGCACCAGCATCAGCACGAGCATCGCCCAGCAGCACCCCGACAAGGTCCTCGGCATCCACGTCATGCCCCCGCTGGTGGCCCCGGACCCGGCGACCTTCGAGGCCCTCACCGAGGCGGAGGAGGCCGCCCTGCGCGACCTCGAAGCCTCAGGCGACAGCGGTGACGGCTACTCACTGGAGCAATCGACGAGACCGCAGACCATCGGCTACGGGCTGGTCGACTCACCGGTCGCGCTGGCCGCCTGGATCATCGAGAAGTTCCAGGCCTGGACAGACTGCGACGGTGATCTGTCCACGGTGCTCACCCGCGACGAGTTGCTCGACAATCTGATGCTCTACTGGCTGCCCGGCACGGGCGCCTCGGCGGCGCGGCTCTACTGGGAGAGCTTCCGGGCAGTTCAGGCGCGGTTCCGCACCGGCACAACGGATGTGATCGAGGTGCCGACGGCCTGCTCGGTCTTCCCGAAGGAGAATCCGCGCCCGTCGCGCCGGTGGGCCGAGAAGCGTTTCCGGGACATCCGCTATTGGGGCGAGCCGGCCCGGGGCGGGCACTTCGCGGCCTTCGAGCAGCCCGCACTGTTCGTCGCGGAGCTGCGGGCCGGGTGGCGGGCGATGCGGCTGTGAGGCTGAACGCTTCGCGCAGGTCGAACACGGCGTTCATCAGCACCCCGGAACGGTGCCGGCGGGCGACGTCCCGGGCCTCACCGAAATCGCCGGGGGGCAGGCCGCGGGCCATCGGACGAACGGTCGCGGAGAGCAGCCGGAGGCTCGCTGGACACGCCGCCGCGCGCACAGGACGATGGGCGCGTGCCGCACATCAACCTGCCCGAACTGCCCGGCATGGTCGGGCTCCTGGTCCAATACCCGCACACCGCGGGCCCGCTCAACGGCCTGGCCGATGCGCTGCTGCGGGGCCCGTCACCCCTGACGCCCGGCGAGCGGGAGACGATCGCCGCGTACGTGTCGAGCCGCAACGAGTGCACGTACTGCAGCGGGATCCACGGCGCGGTCGCCGCCCACCTGCTGCACCAGGAGGGCAAGACGACCGAGCACGCGCAGACCGATCAGAAGTTGCAGGCCCTGCTGTCGATCGCCGAGAAGGTACGGGTCGACGGCCGCAGCGTCAGCCCCGCGGACATCGACCACGCCCGCGAGCACGGTGCCGACGACAAGGCCATCCACGACACAGTGCTGATCGCGGCGGCCTTCTCGATGTACAACCGCTACGTCGACGGCCTGGCCACGCTCGCCCCGCGGGAGCCCGAGGTGTACGCCCAGCACGCCAAGAACCTCGCCGAGGGCGGCTACCTGCGTTAGGGACGGGCAGCTGCCCACTCGGCGCGGGTCAGGGCGTACTCGACGTCACCGTGCTCGTCGCCGGGGATCCGCTCGGGCCAGTCCTGGTGGAACGTCCGGATGTAGCGCAGGCCCGCCTTCTCCATGACCCGGCGCGAGCCGAGGTTCACGGCGAGCGTCTCGGCGTAGACCCGTTCGACGCCGAGCTCGGTGAAGCCCTTGCGGATCAGGGCAAGGCTGCCCTCGGTCGCGTAGCCCTTGCCCCAGGACTCGCGGCGCAGGCGGTAGCCCAGCTCGACCCCGGAGTCGGCGTCACCACCGGCGGGCGGGCCGTCCGGGCGCGGCCGGAAGTGAAACCAGCCGACGAAACGCCCGGATGCCTTCTCGACGGCGGCCCAGAAGCCGAACTGCTCACCCCGCTCGTAGTACGCCAGCCAGAATGGAAGCACCACGTCCCGGACCTCTTCGAGCGGCGTCGCGCGGCCGCCCGTCAGGTAGCGCATCACGGCGGGATCGCTGTCCAGCGCGACGATGTGGTCGACATCGCCCGCGGTGAACTGGCGCAGCACCAGCTGGTCCGTCTCCAGGTAGATGCCCATGACCCCATCCTGAACCGCCTCGCAACGGAATTCCGGCGGCTGCCCGGACCTAACGGCTGGTCGGCGGGTCGGCGTCGGGCAGACCGGCTACATAGGCCGCGGCCACCCGCTTCGGCACCACCATGCGCCAGGCGTCGATCACCAGCTCTTCCATCTGGCGGTGGTCGAGCTCCGCCAGCCAGGCCTGGACCCACCGGAAGCGCATGTCGGTCGCCTTGGGCAGGTGGAAGACCGTCGGCTGGGACGCCACCAGCGACTCGCGCTCCTCCTTCGGAAACCCGAAGCCCATCACGGTCTCATCGCGGGAGAACGCCACGTAGACGATCTGTCCCACCCGGAACTTCACCCGGTCGTAGATCAGGTGCTCAGTAGTGCGGGGCAGCCTCAGGGCGACCTCGCGGACCTCCTGGACGGTGACCATGGCGCACCCTAACGCCGGGCTGTGACATTTCCCGGCGGGTCACGACTGGCGGGGGCGGGGCACCGACGGGGGCAGGCGGGTGGTGTCCTCGGAATCGTCGTCGTCGGAAATCGCCTCGCGCACCTTCGCCCGGGCGACACGGTCCGGGGTCAGGCGGTAGGTGGGGGCCCGGACCAGCTCGTCCGGCACTAGGTGGCGGCCGCCGCCGGCGCTTTCGGTCTGGCCGGCGGACGACGAGCGCCTCACGGTGGCCGACGGCGAGCCCTTGCCCGCGCTCGGCGATTCCACCCCGGTAGGAGACTCGCTCTCCTCCGCGGGTGGTGAACCCGTCGCTGCGGGCGAACCCGCCGCCGCGAGCGGTGAGCCCGGCCCCGCAGGCGAAGAACCCGCCGCCGCGCGGGGTGAACCCGGCCCCGCAGCCGACGAATCACGGCCGACCGAAGGTGAACCTGCAACCGGCGTGCCAGAACCGCCGGAAGGCGAGCTCGCCCCCAGTACCGACGAACCCGTCTCGACAACCGGCGGATTTTTACCGGGGCTTGACGTGCTCTTTGCCGCAGGAGACGGGCCCTTCGCCGTGGCGAAGGGACTGTTTCCCTGACGCGAGGAGCTGTTCCGCGCAGGACTGGAGCCGTGCGCCAGCGGCGAAACAGAAGTAGGCGCCGGGAAGCCGAAAGATGCGGCTGCATCGGTGGCCGACGGCGAGGCAGGCCAGGACGGGCCGGCCGAAGCGGCGAGCGGGCCCGACGAGGAAGCGGCCGACGATGCCGAGCGGGCCGCAGAAGCAGCGGTCCCGGAAGAAGCACCAGCCAAAGAGGCAGCGGAGCGGGATGAGCCCGCGGCAGAGCGGGCCGGCGCGGCCGGGGAGCTGACGGCGGACGGACGAAGATCAGGAGGCGGCGGTGTCACGGACGACGAGGCGGGCAGCAGAATCACCGACTGATCAGGCCGGGGCGCGACAGCCGGCGATACGACGGCCGTCCCGCGGACCGCCCGCCGGGGGCCGATCAACCGCGCCGCCAGGCTGAATACGCTGCGGGTCGCTGTGTCGTATCCGTCCCGATAGGCCTCGTCGCGGTCCAGGACTGTGCGGTACCACTGATGCAGGCGGCCGGCGGCGTATCCCACGCAGGCCGTGAACGCGGCCAGCAGTGTGATCAGGAGTGCGTCGTTTCCGGGCGCGGTCATGAACCGATTCTTGCCAAGGTATAGACCACTAGCTATAGCCCGTTCGACGTACCCCGATCGGTCGACAATCGTCAGCGATGTGTCGCAGCCCACGTCGCGATCTGGGCCCGGCGGGACGCCGACAGCTTGGTCAAGATGTGTTCGACGTGCGCCGACACGGTCTTGGGCGAGATCGACAGCGCCGCGGCGATCTCGCGGTTGGTTGCGCCCTCGCCGATCAGACCCGCCACCTCCCGCTCCCTCGCGGTGAGCTCAGGCAGATTCGCGCCCGACGGCCCCGGCCCGGGCAACGGCGCACGCGGCGCGCCGCCGGCAGTCGCCGGCGAATGGGGCCGCTCGGAGGCAGCCACCGACAGGTTCCGCGACCCCGGCGCAGCCGCCAACGGACGCGACCACTCAACAGCAGAACCGGACGGCGCAAGCCGATCACGGGCAGAGCCCGACGGCGCAAGCCGATCACGCGCAGAGCCCGACGGCGCAAGCCGATCACGCGCAGAGCCGGACGTCGGCGAAGCGGCACCGGCAGGGATCAACACCACCGCCCCAGCCGCTTCGGCCTCGGCAGCGGCCTGGGCCGACAACCGCGCAGCATCCGCCGGCCGCCGCGACCGGTACGCACACCGCGCCTGATCAGCCACCGCCTGCGTACCCTCCCAGAACCGCCGCCGCCCCCGCCAGAACTCAGCAGCCCGCTCCAGCTCGACCCGCGCCTTCCCGGTCTGCCCCTCATGGAGATGCACCAGCCCAGCCCCATGATCGAGCGCCCCGAGCGTCCCCGGGATCTCCCGGTCCCGCAGCAGCTCACCGGTCCGCCGCAGCCAGTCCCGCGCCCCGGTCAGATCCTGTTTCGCCAGGTAGGCCCGCACCCCGGTCACCACATACGGGAACAGATAAGCCGCATCCCGCACCTTCGCCGAAGCCTCGTACCCGCGCTCGCACCACCCGATCGCCTCGGCCGGCTCGCCACGCAGCAGGGCGATCGAGGCCAGGCCCCACCACGCCGGTGAGATGCGCTGGAGCTCCCCCATCGCTTCCCCGAGCGCCGCCGCCTCGCGCATGCACAGGTCGGCCGCGTCGAACGATCCGCGGCCCAGGGCCACATAGCCCAGCACGTGCAGCGCCGTGATCCGGGTGGTGATGCCCTGTCCGTCGGCCAGCGCCCGGGCCGCCCCCGCCTCCGCCGCCGGCCACGCTCCCTCGGCCCAGTCCACATGGGCCAGATGCGCGGCCATGTAGTGCCGGTCGTTGAAGCGTTCCACCGAGTCCGCGTACTCGATGCCCTCGCTCAGCCATTGCCGGGCCAGGTCGTATTCGACCAGCACCGACGCCGACGAGCCGATCATCCGGTAGCCGCGGGCCGCCTCCGCTTCCAGGCCGCCGCGGCGGGCCCGGCCGATCGCGTTCGCCAGCATCTGCCAGCCTTCGTGCATGCGGCCGGCGAAGACCAGGATCGAGCCGAGCGTCCCGCCGAGGTGACAGCGCAGCGGATGATCACAGTCCTCCACCTTGAACGCCTCGGCCAGCACCCCGACCTCGGTGGCCTCCTCGAGCCGCCGGTCCAGCATGTAGGCCGCGGCCAGCGCCGCGTGCAGCCCGGCGCGGATCTCCTGGGCCTGCTCGTCGCTGCGTGATGCGATCAGGTCCAGGCCTTCGCGCAGCAGGCCGGTGCGTTCCGCCAGGCCCGCGCCGAGCAGATGCCGGACCGCGGCCAGCTGCGGTGCGACGGCGGCCGCGCTGAGCGCGTCCCCGGCCTCCAGACGCATCCGGTACGCCGTGAGCAGCGTCTCCGCGGCCTCACTGTTCTCGTCGACCGCCGCGAGTTCGCCACCCAGCGCGGTCAGCAAGGCCGCCGACTCGTCCACCGGCAGACCGGCCGGCGCTGTCCGCAACGCCCGCCGGTACAGCTCGACGGCCTCGCGGTGCGCGGACATCCGTACTGCCGCGGCCGCCGCGGTCACCGCGTGTCGGTGTGCCTCGGCCGGACGGTGCGCGCGTTCGTACTGGTCGCTCACGAAGGCGTCGGACAGCCCGGCCGCGAGCGCCGCCTCCGCCGCCCGGGCGTGCAGCTCGCGGCGCCGCAACGGGGGCAGGTCAGCGTGCAGCGCGTCGCGGATCAGGGCGTGGCGGAAGTCGTACGTGAACCCGTCGGTGTGCGGCTGGACGAAGAAGCGCTCGGCCAGTTCGCGCAGGCCCTCGTCGATCGTGTCCGGGCGGTCGCCGGTGATCGCGGTCAGCAGGTCCACGTCGAAGGATCGGCCGATCACCGACGCCGTGCCGGCCAGCGACCGGGCAGCTGCACTCAACGACGCCGCCCGGGCCAGCACCGCCTCGGCGAGAGTGTCCGGCAGGGCCGCCTCGGCGTCGACCGTGGCCAGGAACTCCTCGACGTGCAGCGGGATGCCGTCGCTACGGGCGAAGATCGCGCCGGTCACCGTGGCGGGCAGGATGCGGTCGGAGATCGCGGTGGCCAGCGCCGCGGTGTCCGCCGGGCTCAGCCGGGACAGGCGGGCCTCCTCGGCGTGCCGCTGGTTGAGCAGCCGGGTGCGCCACTCCCGCATCGGGACCCGCGGGTACAGCTCGTCGCTGCGGTACGTGCCGATGATCAGCAACGGCAGGCCGGGCAGCCGGTGGGCGAGCCGGGCCAGGGTCTGCAGGGTCACGTCGTCCGCCCAGTGCAGGTCCTCCAGCGTGATCAGCACCGGTTGCGGTCCCGCGCCGGCCTCGGCGAGCGCGTCGGCCAGGCCGGTGACCAGCAGACGACGCTGGCGGTGACTGTCGCCGTCGTGGGACTGGCGGAGGAGCTCTGCTGTGCGCGTACCGAAAGAAGAGAGTGCGTCGGTGATGAGCCCGGCGGCGACGTCGGCGTCCGCCGGGAACGCGGCCGCGCCGACCACCGTGAAACCGCTCGCCGCGGCCCGGCCGGCTATCTCGGTCAGCAGGCGGGTCTTGCCGATGCCGGCCTCGCCGGCCAGGAAGAGCAGCTCGCCGCGGCCGCCGGCGGTCGCCGCGAGCCGGCGGTCCGCGAGCGCCAGCAGGTCGTCGCGGCCGACCAGCACAGGGCTCGGGGCACGCATGGCGTGACTCTAGGCCGAAGCCGGTGGCCTTCCTAGGTGTTATGACCGATGTCCGACGCGGCCCGTCCGCGCAGGCTGATGCCGGTAACCGAATGGAGGGGACGAGTTCGATGGCGAAGTACATGGACGTGCACAGCGGGTTCCACGGGGTGACCCCGGCGGAGCTGGACGCCGCGCACGAGGCCGACCTGAAGATCGAAGGGGAGGAGGGGGTGCACTTCGAGCGGGCCTGGCTCGATCCTGAGCAGGGCAAGGTCTTCTGCCTGTCGACCGGGCCGAGCAAAGAGGCGGTCCAGCGCGTGCACGAGAAGGCCGGTCACCCGGTGACCGAGATCTACGAACTGACCGCCGAGGTGTGAGCGGGTTCCGCCCGGGCCTTGGGGCGGCCCGGGCGGAACCATCCGCTCAGGAGGAGGCCGGACGCGGGGCGCCCGAGGGCGGCGTGCCGCCCGGCGCTCCCCCACCACCGGCGGGCGCGCCGCCGCCGGTCTCCTCACCGGACGGGTCGACCGCGATCGTGAGCTTGGCGACGTAACCGTCGGCCACGCTGCCGGTGACGGTGGCCAGTTCGGTGACCGCCGAGTCGTCACCGAACACGTTGTCGGTGGCCAGGCTGACCTGGCTCAGGTTGCTGACGCTCCGGCTGTAGCCGTCGGTGGCGTAGACGGCGTCCGCCACGTCCTGCGGGATGGCGATCTGTGAGGTCTTGACGATCGGGCCGTCCCCGCTGGTGGCGTTGGCGAGCGACGAGTAGACCTCGAAGTGGATGTGCGGCCACCGGCCCGAGTAGCAGGCCGGGAAGATGCTGGTGAAAGTCGCGGTGCCGGAGGCGTCGGTCTCCTGGATACCCCGCAGGTAGTTCTGGTCGGTCACCCCGGTGGAATACAGCGAGTAGTTGCCGTCGCGGTCACAGTGCCAGGCGTAGACCGCGGCCCCGGTGAGGGCTTTGCCGTCGAGGTCGGTCACGACGAGAGAGAATTCCAGCGGTACGCCCTCAGCGGTCCCGCTCGAGTCCCCGAACGACGTGCGGATGTCCTTGCGCACGATGCCCGACTCGGTTCGCACGTCCGGCCCGTTCGACCCGTCCGCCGGGTACGGCCCGGCCGTCTCCGACTCGACCTCGGTGGCTGTGCCGGTGGCAGCGGCGCTGGTGGCGGCGGACGTCGTCCCCGTCTCGGCTGTGCTGCCGCAGGCCGCGGTCCCGCCGACCAGAGCGAGGGCGCCCACCCCGCCGAAGGCGGCCAGCAGCCGGCGCCGCGACATGGTCCGCAGGTCGAACTGCAGCCCCTTGTCGTGCACCCGGCGCACGTATGCGGCGTTGTCCTGATCCCCTTGTTCCTGCACGGTGGTGGCCTTTCCTCGCGGGTTGTCTCCCAGAAGACAACCAAGCTTCACTGTGCGTCATCTGTGTCCCGGCTGTGGCCCGGTCTTTAATGTCGGGGCATGGTGACTGTGGCGATGGTGAGTCCGGGACACATGGGCGCGGGCCTGGGCGGTGCGCTGCGGGCCGGCGGCGCGAGGGTGGTCGCGACCACGGCCGGGCGCTCGGAGCGGACCCACCGGCTGGCCGCAGGCCTGGAACTGCTGCCCGGCCTGGACGAGGTGATCGCCGCCGCGGACGTGGTGCTGTCGGTCACCCCGCCGGCGCAAGCCCTCGGTGTCGCACACGGCATCGCGGAGGCGGCTCGCCGTACCGGGGTGGCGCCGGTCGTGGCGGACCTGAACGCCGTCGCACCGCAGACGATGGCCCGGATCGCGCAGGCCTGCGCCGGGCTGCCGGTCGTGGATGGCTCGATCTCGGGACCGCCGCCGTCCGCCCGGCCGGGCGCCCGGATCTACCTCAGCGGGCCGCAGGCCGAAGTCGTGGCCGGGTTGCCGTGGGACGGTCAGGTCGAGCCGGTGGTGCTGAGCGGTGGGCTGGGCTCGGCCAGTGCGCTGAAGATGTGCACGGCGGGCATTTACAAGGGATTGACGGCACTGGTCACGCAGGCGATGCGGACGGCTGGGCAGCACGGGGTGCTGGAGCAGGTGCTGGCGGACCTGGCGCGCAACGGACTGGACGACTCGGCAGGGGTGGTGAGCGCGGCGACGAAGGCGCACCGGTTCGTCGACGAGATGCGGGAGATCGCGGTCACGCAGGAGGCGGCGGGGCTGACGCCGGCGCTGTTCGAGGCCCTGGCGGTGGTGTATGCGGACATCGCCGGGACTGAGCTGGCGGCCGGTGTGCCGGAGTCGGCGGATCGTCAGCTCCCGCCGGAGGAGATCGTGCGGCGGCTGTCACGCTGAGCGGTAGCGGCGCAGGGTGACCGGGCTGCCGTCGGGCGCGGTCCAGTCCGCCACCGCGCTGCCCGTGAAGATCCACCCGGTGCGCTCGTAGTAGGCCGCCGCCGCGGCGTTGGCCACTTCCAGCACCAGCGGCCCGCCGTGAGCTGCGCGCGCGTGGGCGATCAACTCCCGCGCCAGGCCGGCGCCACGCCGCTGGGGGCTGACGAAAAGCCTGCTCAGCTCCCCGTCGCCGGTCACGATCGCATGCCCGGCGACCGCCTCCCCTTCGACCGCGACCCAGGCTTCGCGCAGGCCCGGCGGCGTCAGCCAGGCTTCCGGCTTGGCAGGCCAATTCAGTGGATAGCCGTCTACCTCGTGCACCACGCGCAGCGTGGCCACGCAGGCGGGCAGGTCTGCGGCAGCTCTGGGTCGGATCATTGCGCCAGCCTAATGGTAAAGAGTTGTTGCGCAATGGTTCTTAACCATGGCAGGGTGGGGCCATGGCTCAGATCAAGGACGCCGCCGTCCTCAAGGCGGTCGCGCATCCGGTACGACGCCGGCTCCTCGACGTGCTGCGCGTGGACGGGCCGTCCATGCCCAGCGTGCTGGCCCGCACCACCGGACAGGCCGTGGCCAACGTGAGCCACCACCTGCGGGTGCTCGCCGAGGCCGGTCTCATCGAGGAGGCGCCGGAGCTCGCCCGCAACCGCAAGGAGCACTGGTGGCGCATGCCGGACCGGAGCATCAGCTGGAGCACGGCCGACTTCGCCGCCGACGCCGCGGACATCGCCGCCGCGGACGCCGCCATGGCGATCGGGCTGCAACGGCAGGTGGATCTCATCTCGACCTGGCTGGGCAGCCCGGCCTCCCGCGAGGAGCCGTGGAGCGACGCGGCGTTCTCCACCGACGGTTTCCTGCGGCTCAGCCCGGCTGAGCTGGCCGAGATGGGGGCGGAGATCCAGGCGGTCATGGACCGCTACGCGGGACGCCCGGAGGCGGCGGACCGGGAGCCGGTCTTCGTGATCGGCCGGGGCTTCCCGGCCCGCCCGTGACCGCCCCCGCCCTGGACAAAGCGAAGCGCCGCGGCGTTCTTCGTGACGCTGATTTCCGCAAGCTGTGGGCGGGCATGACCGTCAGCCGCCTGGGCAGCTCGGTCGCCGCCGTCACCACTCCTCTGATCGCGGTCCAGGTCCTGGACGCGAGCGCCTTCACCGTCAGCCTGCTCACCGCCGCCGCCTGGCTGCCCTGGCTGCTCATCGGCCTGCCCGCCGGCGCCTGGATAGACCGGGTCGCCCGCCGGCCGGTGATGCTCGTCAGCGACCTGGTCTCCGCCGTACTCGTGATCAGCGTGCCGGTCGCCGCCTGGGCCGGCGCTCTCACCATGGCCCACCTGCTCGCCGTCACCCTGTTGCTCGGCGCCGCCACGGTCTTCTTCAGTGTCGCCTGGGCGGCGTACCTGCCGGCGATGTTCGAGAAGGAAGACCTGGTCGGGGCCAACTCCGCGTTGCAGAGCACCGAGTCCGCCGCCCAGGTGGCCGGCCCGGCGGCCGGCGGCCTGCTCGTCGCCGCGGTCAGCGCGGTCGCCGGCCTGGTCGTGGACGCGTTCAGTTTCCTCATCTCGGCCTTCGCGCTGTGGCGCATCCGGCGCGCGGAGCGGCGGCCGGCGCCGACCGCGCGGGAGAGCATCCGCGCCGACATCGTCGTCGGGGCCCGCTGGCTGCTGCGGGACAAGTACCTGCTCAATCAGACCGTCTACGGCGCGGCCGCGAATCTGTGGCTCACCGGCATCAACGCGATCGCCGTCGTCTTCCTGGTGCGCGAGCTCGGGGTCAGCACCACCACCGTCGGCCTGCTGTTCGCGGCGGTCAGCCTCGGTGGGGTCGGTGCCGCTTCGCTGACCCCGCGGCTGGTCCGCCGGCTCGGCGGCGCCCGGGCGCTGGTCGCCTGCAAGACCTTCGGTGGGGTGGCTTCCGTGCTCGTCCCGTTCACCCAGCCCGGCCTCGGTCTGCTCGTCTTCGTGGCCGGGATGCTCGGGGTCGCCGCCGGCGCCATCGCCGGCAACGTGATCGGCGCGAGCTTCCGGCAGGCGTACTGCCCGCCCGGCCTGTTCGGCCGGGTGCTGACCAGCATGCAGTTCGTCAACTTCGGCGCGATCCCGGTCGGGGCCGTGCTGGGCGGCGCGCTGACGGGCCCGCTGGGCGTCCGCGGCGCGATCATGCTGATGGCCATCGGGTACGCCGCCAGCGGCCTGATCCTCGTGCTGGGCCCGTTGCGCGGCCACCGCGACCTGCCGACCGCCGTACCCGTCGCATGAGAGGGGCCCCGCACCGGATGGTGCGGGGCCCGCTCTTTTCCAGCAGCTCAGACGGCCGCCGGCGCGGGGGCAGGCGCCGGAGCCGGGGGCTGCTGAAGTGTGCGCCGCCGGACGAACGGCGAGAAGCGCGGCGGCCGGCGGGCCGCGATGTCCTCGACCCAGCCCAGGGCGAGCACGATCACCGCGAGCGTGGTCAGCGCGATGGTGAAGTCGATCGTGCTCTCCAGACCCTGGGTGGGGATCCGCCACAGCTTCAGCGGGTCGAAGAGGTAGACCGCGACGGTGATGGCCACGTTGTGCCACAGGTAGATGGTCACTGCCCGGTTGTTCACCATCGACACGAAGCCGTCCAGCGGCCGGGCCCGGGCGAGCCAGTCCATCCGCGGCGCCCAGCGCAGCAGCGCCAGCACAAAACCGATGGAGAAGACCGCGTACGCGACCGGCAGGCCGGTCAGGTCCATCCCGGTGTCCGCCGGATGCAGGTACGCCCAGCCGAGCCCACCGGCGACGCACGCGGCAGCCAGTCCAAGCACCACGGCGGGCCGGAGTTTGGCCAGGTCGCCTTCGCGGTGGGCGAAGCCGAGGATCCAGCAGGACCCGAACGCCAGCACGTTCTGCACCACCCAGCCGGCGGTTGTGCCGAAGGTGTCCGGGTAGGCGGTCAGCAGCATGAGCCCGAACAGCGGCAGCAGCACGGTCGGCAGGTTCCACCGGCGGTAGAGGCTCAGCAGCAGCGGCGACAGCAGGACCAGCCACAGGTAGGTGACCAGGTACCAGAGCACGCCCGCGGCCGGGTAGCCGAATTCACTCGCCGGCGGATCCGCGATGGGCAGGATCCAGAGCAGCAGATGCGGCCAGGACGGCCGGTCCGGCCAGCCGCGCTGGATCATCACCGGTACGGCGATGAGCGCCATCACCCACAGCGCGGGCAGCAACCGGCGCACCCGGCTGCGCACCGCCCGGGTCGCCGACCGGTCCAGTGACTTGACCATGAGCGAGCCGCCGAGCGCGAACATAACCCCCATCGAGGGGAAGACGAGTTCGAGCGCGGCGAGCGGGAAGGCGTGGAACAGCACCACCCGGATGATCGCTACAGCACGCAGAGTGTCGAAGTATCGATCCCGGCCGGCGGTGATGGTGTCCGTCACAACGCCTCCAGCAGCCACTATTGGCTCCGGCGTCGGGACCGGAGACTACAGACAGTAGTATTTCTGCCGATCTTCGCAGCGGTCCGAACGGTTGGTCCCGGTCGCCGATCCGCTCGGCCGGGCCGGGCCGGTCGGCGTGTGCCGGGGCGGCCGCGCCGGGCGGCGTCGATGTCATAATTGCCGCCTGAGCCGCCTGCTCGCCCCGGCTTACCGTCTCGCCGACAGTTCGGAGCACCATGCCCGCATCCCGGACCGCCGACGGCGCCGTCGACGAATCGACCGCCCGCCGGCCGACGCTCACCCAGGTGGCCGCCCTCGCCGGAGTGAGCCTCAAGACGGCCTCGCGGGCGCTCAACAGCGAGCCGAACGTCGCCGAGGACACCGGCCGCCGGGTCCGCGACGCGGCCGACCAGCTCGGCTACCGGCTCAACGGCATCGCCCGCGAGCTGCGCCGGGGCGCCACTTCGGCACTGGTGGCGCTGATCAGCGGCGACCTGACCAACCCGTTCTACTCGGCTGTGGCCAGCGGGATCGAGCGTGAGCTGCGCCAGCACGGGCTGCAGCTGGTGACGGCCAACAACGACGAGGACCCGACGCTGGAACGGGAGCTGATCGACACGTTCCTGGAGCGACGGGTACGGGCGCTGCTGATCGTCCCGAGCGCGGACCGCCACGAGTACCTGGCGATCGAGGGCAGCCGCGGGGTGCCGTTCGTCTTCCTGGACCGGCCGCCGGACGGCATCGACGCCGACGTGGTGGTCATCGACAACGCCGGGGGCGCCCGGGCCGGCGCCGAGCACCTGCTCCGGGGTGGCCACCGGCGGATCGCGCTGGTGGCCGACCTGGCCCGGACGGTCCCGCAGCGCAAGCGCATCGAGGGCTTCCGGGCGGCGATGAACGCGGCCGGCAACGACCAGTGGGAGCGCTACCTGCGCACCGACGTGCACGACGTACGCCGGGCCGAGGAGACAGTGCACGAGTTGCTGGCGCTGGACCCGGCGCCCACCGCGCTGTTCACCACGAACAACCGGTTGACCACCGGCGCGCTGCGGGTGCTCAAGGACCGGCCGGACCCGCCGGCGCTGATCGGCTTCGACGACTTCGACCTGGCCGAGGTCATCGGCACGACGGTGGTGGCGCACGACGCGGTGGCGATGGGCCGCGAGGCGGCCCGGCTGGCCCACGAACGGATCAGCGGCCACTCCGGCCCGGCCCGCTCGATCGTCATCTCGACCTCGGTCATCCCCCGCGGCAGCGGCGAACGCCCGCCCCGCTGACTCGGTTCACCCCTGCGTGGTCGACTCATCCCGTTGCTGCTGGACGTAGTGGTGGTGTGGGGGATCGTCATCCTGCGCTGGTGATGCGGCGACCCCGGCGGCTCCCCTAGAGTGCTGCTTGTGACGTTGGAGATCGAGCGGACGCCGCTGTCGCGCGTCGACGTCGGGCTCCCGTCGCCGGGTGAGCTGCGCGCCGAGCGCCGGGCCGCCCGGGTGCGTTCCGAGGTCGCGCTCAAGGTCATCCTGGTCACCCTGATCTGGCTGGTCTCCGTGTCGCTGCTGGTCGGCTGGGGCATCACCGGGCCCGAACGGCAGCCGGGCACCCTGCTGCTGGCCGCGCTGGCCGCTGTCGTGGGGCCGTTCGTCGGCGCTGTGATCGCCACCCGGCACGGCCAGTTCTTCCTCGGCGGCGTGTACGTGGTGCTGACCCTGGCGATGGTGCTTCCCGCCCTGAGCCTGGTCCGGGCAGGATGAGGCCATGGCGGACAAAGAGGAACGGGCCGGCGTACCCCTGACGAACCTGGACCAGGAGCTCTTCCCCGGCGCCGGGGCGACCAAGCGGGACCTGGTCGACTACCTGGACGCGGTCCGCGATCCGGTCCTCGCGGTCCTGCGCGACCGGCCGCTCTCGGTGATCCGGGTGCTGCGCGGCCAGGACAAGTTCATGCAGAAGAACCTGCCGAAGTACACGCCGGAGTGGGTGCCGCGGACCGCCGTGTGGGCCGAGGCGTCGCACCGCGAGGTGCAGTACGCCCTCTGCAACGACCGCCGCACGCTGCTCTGGTTCGCCAACCAGCGCGCGGTCGAATACCACCCCACCCTCATGACCGTGGCCGACCGCGACCGCCCGACCCACCTGATCATGGATCTGGACCCGCCCGAGGGCGCCGGCTTCGACGTGGTGGTCCAGGCTGCCCACCTGGTCCGCCGGGCACTCGCGGACGCGGGCATGGCCGGCGCGGTCAAGACCAGCGGGTCCAAGGGCGTGCACATCTTCGTGCCGCTCGACGGCAGGGCCGCGACCGTGGACGTGGCCGCCGCGACCCGGGCCGTCGCAGCGCGCGCCGAGCGCCTCGATCCGGAGCTGGCGACGACGGCGTTCATCCGCGAGGACCGGCACGGCAAGGTCTTCCTCGACGCGACCCGGGCGGGCGGCGCGACTGTGGTGGCGGCGTACAGCCCGCGGGTGCGGCCGGGGCTGCCGGTGTCGTTCCCGGTGGGCTGGGACGTGCTCGACGACGTGACGCCGGCCGACTTCACCGTACGGACGGCGCCGGAGCTGCTGAACGGCAGTGACCCGTGGGCGGCGCACATGCCGCAGCCACAGCCGCTGGATCCGGGGCTGGTCGCCGAGGGACACACCATCCCCGTAGCCCGGGTGGCCGCCATGCACGAGGGCAAGCGCCGGGCCCGCGCGAAGCGGGACGTCGAGGGTTAGCTGACCAGGTCGCGCCAGAAGGCGACGGTGGGACGGCCCGCTTGCCGGGGTTCGCCGCCGAACTCGTGGCGGATGTAGGTCGTCAGGTCGGCGCCGTAGCTGATGATGTCGGTCTGCATCACCGACAGCACCGGGTGTCCGGAGGCGCCGCGGCCCGCCGGCAGATAGCGGTGGGAGTAGACGGGCACGAGCCGCGGGACGGTCATCAGGAACCGGCGGGCAACCGTGACAGCGTCGGCGTTCTCGGCCGGTTGCGGACCCCAGCCCTCATACCAGAAGCCGTTCTCGGCGACGTCGAAGAGCACGCCCTCGACCGGCCTGGCCAGCCTCTCGCGGAGCTGGCCGCGGTCGCCGTCCCGCCAGTCCGGCCAGCCGCGCCCGTACGGCAGGCCGGCGGCCAGGAAGGCGCGGTGGTCGTCGGCGAACGAGAAGCCGAACTCCTGCTCCACGCCGGCCAGCTCGGACTCGGTGAGCCCGGGCCGGACCTGGAAACGGCCGTGGGCGGCGAGCACGGCGGCGGCGGTGCCTTCGTCGGTCACGCGGGTCAGCCTAGGGCGACATACGGCGATCGGTGTAGCCCCGTACTCCAAGGGAGTCGCCGGCGGAGACGGCGCCGGGACGACGCGGCCGGGCCCCCGCCGAGCCTAATTTTCCCCCATGACCGAGACCATGAGACAGCAACTGTGCCTGATCGCAGCGGGGGTGGGTGCGCTGGCCGCACTCGCCGCGCTGGACGTCGTGGCGGGACCGAGACTGGGGATCGCCGACCATGAGACGCTCATCTCGTTGACCCGGCGGCTCGCCCTGTGGATGACGGGGGCCTGCTTCAGCTTCGTGGCGCTGCGGCCGCTGCGACCGACCACGGTGACGGGACGGTGATCACCATGCCACGCCCACTGCCCTGGGTGGCCGCCGCTCTGACGCTGGTCGGTGTCCCCGCCGGACTCGCCGTCACCGGCGGCAATCTGCAGGACGTCATGACCGCCACCGTGGCGGTGTGGCTGGCCCTGCTGATGCTGTTCGTCCGGCGCTGGCCCCTGACCGTCCTGATCGTCGCCGTCCTGACCGTCGTGGCCTGGCGCTCGTCGGACCTGATCGGCAGCGGCTGGGCCTGGCCGGCCACGGCGGCCTTCGCCGCGCTGGCCCTCGCCGGGCGACTGCGCACGGCCGCGGTGGCCGGCGCGCTCACTTTGTCGTACGGGCTGGTCTGGGACGCCTTCGTCGAGCGGTACGACTCCGACCGGGTCCTCGGCCAGCTCGGTGGGGAGGCCCTGTGGCTGGCCGCGGTGCTCGCCGCCGCCCTCGCGTACCGCAGCACCCGCCGCTGGCAGGACGAGGTCGCCGCCCGGCTGGCGCAGTCCCTGCACGAGCAGGAGCTGGAAGCGCTGCGGCGGCGCGCCGAGGAACGCGTCGGCATCGCCCGCGACCTGCACGACGTGGTGTCGCACACGCTCGCCGTGGTCGGTGTGCACCTCAACGTGGCGCTGGACGCTTTCGACGAGGAGCCGGAGGAGGCCCGCGACGCGTTGCGGCTGGCCCAGGACGTCCGGGGCCGGGCCATGAGCGACCTGAAGTCGCTCGTGGACGTGCTGCGCGAAGGCAACCGGATCGAGACCCCGGCCGCCGGGCTGGAGGGCCTGGCCGGACTCACCGATCAGGTACGGGCGGCCGGGATCGAGGTGACGGTCACCGAGCTGGGCGAACGCGCCGAGGTGCCGGCGCCGGTCGCGACGGCGGTGTATCGCGTGGTGCAGGAGGCACTGACGAACACGGTCCGCCATGCCCGGGCCACCCGGGTCACGGTGACCCTGCACTACACCCCGGCGAGTGTCACGGTGGACGTCACCGACGACGGCGCCGGCGAGACGACGAGCACGGAGGGACACGGGATCATGGGGATGCGCGAACGGGTCGCGGCGCTGGGCGGCGCCCTGACCGCGGGAGCCGGACCGGCCGGCGGCTTCACCGTCCGCGCGATGATCCCGATCGCGGCCTGACATGGGTGTCTCCGTGTTGCTCGCCGACGATCAGCACCTGGTCCGGGCCGGCTTCCGCAGCCTGCTCAAGCGCGACCGGGAGATCGTGATCGCCGGCGAGGCCGCCACCGGGGACGAGGCCGTGCGGACCGCTCGCGCGCTGCGCCCGGACGTGGTGCTGATGGACATCCGGATGCCCGGGCTGGACGGGATCGCCGCCACCCGGCGGATCATGGCGGATCCGGAGCTGCGGGACTGCCGGGTGATCATCCTGACCACGTTCGAGACCGACGAGTACGTCTTCGCGGCGCTGGAGGCGGGGGCGAGCGGTTTCCTCACCAAGGAGATCGACCCGGAGGGGCTGCGGCACGCCGTCCGGGTGGTCGCGGCCGGCGAGGCGCTGCTCTCCCCCAGCGTCACCCGGCGGGTGATCAAGCAGTTCGCGCACCGGCCGGCCCCGGCGCCGGCCGGTGGGGCACGGCTGGCCGCGCTGACCACCCGCGAGCGGGAGGTGGTCGCCCTGGTCGCCTCCGGGCTGTCCAACGAGGACATCGCGCGGGAGCTGGTGATCAGCCCGCTGACCGCGAAGACCCACATCACCCGCGCGATCACCAAGCTCGGCGTCCGGGACCGGGTGCAGCTGGTGATCCTCGCGTACGAGGAGGGGCTGGTGGGCCGCTGATGCGCCGGATCGTCGTGTACGGCGTGACCGGGTCGGGCAAGTCGACGCTGGCGGCACGGATCGGGCAGCGGCTGGGAGTGCCGTACCACTCGGTGGACGACCTCACCTGGGAGCCCGGCTGGGTCCAGGTGCCCGACGAGGTGCAGCGGGAACGGATCGCGGCCATCTGCGCCACCGAGTCCTGGGTGCTCGACTCGGCGTACGGCAATTGGCGGGACGTCCCGCTGGCGCGGGCCGACCTGGTGGTGGGCCTGGACTTCCCGCGCTGGCGCTCGCTGGGCCGGCTGCTGCGGCGCACCGCGCGCCGGATCGTGCTGCGGACCGAGATCTGCAACGGCAACCGGGAGCGGGTGCGCAACCTGGTGCTGTCCACCGACAACATCGTGGTCTGGCACTTCCGGTCGTTCGCGCGCAAGCGGCGGCGGATGCGGGCCTGGCCCGCCGACCCGGCGATGCCGCCGGTGGTGCTGTTGCGCTCGCCGGCCGAGGTGGAGCGCTGGCTGGCGGGCCTGCGCTGACATCGATGTCAATCGGGGGCCGCCGAACCCTTGCGGATCGAGAGACTTGCACGTGACGATGTGTCGCGAATGTTTCACGGCCCCGAGAAGGAGACGGCATGCACCGGCCACGATGGGGTGTCGCCCTGTTATCCGTCACATTGATCGCCGCGGCAGCGGCAGTCGCCACAGGCGGGGCGGCCGCGGCGGCCGCCGCCACCTCGTTCCGTTCGTCGTTCGAGACCGACGATCCGCAACCCACCTGGACCGACACGGTCGACGCGGCGGCCGGCAGCGGCGGCGTCGACGGCACCGTGGTCGTCGGCATGCCGGGCAGCCTGCGCGGGCACGTCACCGGCATCGCGGTCAACGCCGAACCGAACAGCAACGAGGGCCGCAACAACCTCAACGACGGCGACTCGGCCACCAAGTGGCTGGTCGACACCCCGACGAGCTGGGCGCAGTACACGCTGGACGCCCCGGCCGAGGTCATCAAGTACGCGCTGACCTCCGCCAACGACGCTCCCGAGCGTGACCCGCGGGACTGGACGCTGCAGGGCTCCACCGACGGCAGCACCTGGACCACGGTCGACACGCAGGCCGGGCAGACCTTCACCGAACGCTTCCAGACCAGGACCTACACGGTCGCCGACCCGGGCACCTTCGGAATCTACCGGCTCAATATCACCGGGCACCCGTCCGGCAACCTCACCCAGCTCGCCGAGCTGGAACTCGCCGACGCCAACGTGACGCCGCCGCCGACCGGTCCGATGCAGAGCCGGGTCGGCCCGGGCCCGGCCAGCTCCCCCACCGCCAAGGCGGGCGTGGGCTTCACCGGGCTCAAGGCGTTCCAGATCGCCGGGCGGCACACCGCCGAGGGCCGCGGGCACTCCGCCAACAAGGTGTTCGACGTCGACGTGACGGTCACCGCCGACACCGAGCTGTCGTACCTGGTGCTGCCGGAGTTCAACCGCGAGGACCTGTCCAACCCGGCCACGTACACCGCGGTCGACCTGGCCTTCACCGACGGCACCTTCCTGTCCGAGCTCAAGGCCGTCGACCAGAACGGGACCGTGGTCAGCGCCGCCGCGCAGGGCGCGTCGCAGACGCTCTACACCGCGCAGTGGAACAAGCGGACCGCGCGGATCGGCCAGGTCGCGGCGGGCCGGACCGTCGACCGCATCCTGATCACGTACGACAAGCCGTCCGGTCCCACCAGCTTCCGGGCCTGGTACGACGACATCGCGCTCGCCGAGGTAGCCCCGGCCAAGCCCAAGGAGCACCTGGCTGAGTACGCCGAGACGCGCCGCGGCACGATGTCCTCGGGCGACTTCTCCCGCGGCAACAACTTCCCGGCCACGGCGGTCCCGCACGGCTTCAACTTCTGGACCCCGGTCACCAACGCCGGCACGACCAGCTGGCTGTACGAGTACCACCGCCAGAACAACGCGGCGAACCGGCCGACCCTGCAGGCGTTCTCCGCCAGCCACGAGCCCAGCCCGTGGATGGGTGACCGGCAGACGTTCCAGGTGATGCCGAGCGCCGCTACCGGCGTACCGGATGCCAACCGGGCCAACCGCGCGCTGGCCTTCGGTCACGAGAACGAGATCGCCAAGCCGTACCACTACGGCGTGACGTTCGACAACGGGCTCAGGACCGAGATCGCGCCGACCGACCACGCCGCGCTGATGCAGTTCACCTTCACCGGCGACACCGGCAACCTGATCCTGGACAACGTCGACAACCGGTCCGGGCTGACCATCGACGCGGCCGGCCAGGCGGTCTCGGGCTGGTCGGACGTGAACAGCGGCGGCCTGTCCGCAGGCTTCACCCGGATGTTCATGTACGCCACCGTCGACGCCCCGGTCACGGCCAGCGGCATGCTGCCCACCGGCAACCGGCCGTCCACCGGCTACCTCAAGTTCGACACCACCGAGCACAAGACGGTGCGGATGCGGATCGCCACCTCGCTGATCAGCGTCGAGCAGGCCAAGCACAACCTGGACCTGGAGATCGCCGCCGACGCGACGCTCGCCTCGATCCGGGACAAGGCCCGCGACCTGTGGGACGCCAAGATGCACACCGTCGAGGTCGAGGGCGCAACCGAGGACCAGCTGGTCACCCTCTACTCGAACCTGTATCGACTGTTCCTCTATCCCAACTCGGGCTTCGAGAACACCGGCAGCAACGAGGAACCCGTCTACAAGCACACCGTGCAGTCCGCGGTGACCAGCCCGGCGAGCTCGCCGACGGAGACCGGGGCGCCGATCAAGGACGGCAAGGTCTACGTCAACAACGGCTTCTGGGACACGTACCGCACGACGTGGCCGGCGTACTCGCTGCTCACGCCGAAGCAGGCCGGGGAGATGGTGGACGGCTTCGTCCAGCAGTTCCGCGACGGCGGCTGGATCTCGCGCTGGTCGGCGCCGGGCTACGCCAACCTGATGGTCGGCACCAGCTCGGACGTGGCTTTCGCGGACGCGTACCTCAAGGGCGTCCCGGGCATCGACGCGGAGACGGCGTACCGGGCCGCGGTGAAGAACGCGACGGTCACGCCGCCGAACGCCAACGTCGGCCGCAAGGGCCTGGCCAGTGCCATCTTCAAGGGCTACACGCCGAGCGACAGCACCGGCGAGGCGATGTCCTGGGCGATGGACGGCTACATCAACGACTACGGCATCGCCAACATGGCCGAGGCGCTGGCCAAGGGCGGGGCCAAGGCGAAGGAGTACGCCGAGGAGGCCGAGTACTTCCGCAACCGCGCGCAGAACTACATCAACATGTTCGACCCGTCGGTGGACTTCTTCCAGGGCAAGGACTCCGCGGGCAACTGGCGCAATCCGCCGGCCTCGTACGACCCGCGGGTCTGGGGTTACGACTACACCGAGACCAACGGCTGGAACATGGCGTTCCACGTGCCGCAGGACGGGCAGGGCCTGGCCAACCTGTACGGCGGTCGCGACGGCCTGGCCAAGAAGCTCGACAAGTTCTTCACCACCCCCGAGACGGCCACCTTCTACGGCTCGTACGGCGGCCCGATCCACGAGATGTACGAGGCCCGCGACGTCCGGATGGGTCAGTGGGGCTTCAGCAACCAGCCGTCGCACCACATCCCCTACATGTACGACTACGCGGGTCAGCCGTACAAGGCGCAGAAGGTGGTCCGCGAGGCCATGTCCCGGCTGTACCTGGGCAGCGAGATCGGCCAGGGCTACCCGGGCGACGAGGACAACGGCGAGATGAGCGCCTGGCAGGTGTTCAGCGCGCTCGGCTTCTACCCGTTGCAGATGGGCAATCCCGCGTACGCGATCGGCTCGCCGCTGTTCACCAAGGCGACGGTCAACCTGGAGAACGGCAAGAAGATCGTCGTCAACGCCCCCGGCAACAGCCGCAGCAATGTCTACGTGCAGTCGCTGAAGGTCAACGGCAAGGCTTACAACTCCACGTCGCTGCCGCACTCGCTGCTGGCCGACGGCGCCCGGCTCGACTTCACCATGGGCTCGTCGCCGTCGCAGTGGGGCACCGGCCAGGACGCCGCCCCGGAGTCGCTCACCTCGGGCGACGCGGTGCCGAACCCGTTGCGGGACCTGACCGGCCCGGGCCGCGGCACGGCGTCGGACCCGGCCCTGGTCGACGACACCTCCACCACCCAGGCCACGCTCGCCGGCGGCTGGCAGTACCAGTTCGCCTCCGCCGGCGAGCAGGCCGGCTACTACACGCTCACCTCGGGCACCGTGGCCGAGGAGGATCCGGCCTTGTGGACGCTGAAGGGTTCCTACGACGGCACCACGTGGACCACGATCGACGAGCGCAAGGACCAGGAGTTCGAGTGGCGCCGGCAGACCCGGCCCTTCAAGATCGCCAGCCCGGGCCGGTACGCGTACTACCGGCTCGACGTCGCCGCGGGCACCACGCTCGCCGAAGTGGAACTGCTCGGCGTCCCGGCCCCCGCGTGCACCACGACGATCGCGGACAAGGTCGTCGGCGCGGTGTCGGTCCGGTCCGGGGTCACCTGCGTCAAGGCCGGTGCCCAGATCACCGGCCTGGTCACGGTCTCCAAGGGCGCCTCGCTCTACGCCACCGGCGCGACCCTGCGCGCGGCGGTCACGGCCACCGGAGCGGGCACGGTGTCGCTGCTGAACACCACGGTCAGCGGGCCGCTCACCGTCACCGGATCGGGACCGGTCAGCCTGGAGAACTCGACCCTCAAGAGCGCGGTGACCCTGCTGAACAACAAGACGGCCACGGTCGTCGCCGGCAACACGGTCGGCGGGCCGCTCACCTGCTCCGGCAACAAGCCGGCGCCGGTGAACAACGGCCTGGCCAACAAGGTCAGCGGGGTACGGATCGGCCAGTGCGCCAAGCTCTGACCTGACCGCGCCCCGGCAGCCGCTCCCTCCCGCGTGGAGGGGGCGGCTGCTCTACATTCAGGGCATGTCCGATGATCTGTGGGCCGTCGTCGCCGCGGCCGACCTGTGCACCCTCGCCACCATCAAGCGCGACGGCCGGCCCCAGCTGTCCGACGTGAACTACACCGCCGACGGCAAGACCCGGGTGCTGCGGGTGTCGACCCGCGAAACGCTGGCCAAGGTGCACAACCTGCGCCGCGACCCGCGCGGCAGCCTCCGCGTGGCAGGACCGGGAGGCGGCGGCTACGTGGTCGCAGATGTGCACGCCACGTTCTCCCCGCCGTCGGCCGAGGAGCACGACGCCACGGTCGAGGAGCTCGTCGAGGTCTACCGGTTGATCCGCCGCGAGGAGCACCCGGACTGGGACGACTACCGGCGGGCCATGGTCGCCGACGGCCGGATCGTGCTGAGCCTGCACGTCGAACACCTCTACGGGTGGGTGATGTAGTCGTGGCCCGGCTCATGGACATCGTGTTCGACTGCGAGTACGCGCCCGCGCTGGCCCGCTGGTGGGTGCAGGTGCTCGAGGGGTACAGCATCGCGCCGTACGGGCCGGACGATCCGGATCCCGACGAGGACCCGACCGTGCTGGTGCTGCCCGGGCCGGAGGGTGGGCCGCGGCTGTGGTTCACCCAGGTGCCCGAGCACAAGATTGTGAAGAACCGCGTGCACCTGGACCTGAACGCCGAGGACCCGGTCGCCGAGCTGGCCCGGCTGATCGGCCTCGGCGCCCGGATCCAGTGGGAGACCGACGGCCTGACTGTGCTGGCCGACCCCGAAGGCAACGAGTTCTGCCTGGACAAGGATCAGGCCAGCGTCACCGCGTAGAGGTGCAGGCGGGCGTCGTTCGGCAGGGTGATCGAGCGGATCTGCTTGCCCGCCGGCACCGGGAGGCTGACCCCGAAGAGACTGACCGGTGGCCCGTCCACGCCCTGACCCGCCTTGATCCGGTGCGGCATCGCCAGCACCGCGGTCGTGCCCGTGGACGCCGTGCCACACCAGTCCGCCACTGTCACCGTGGCCGGCGCGGAGGTGCCGTCCGCGTACCCGATGGTCAGCGCGGCCGTCACCGGCCCGTTGTGCGTCGTCGCGACCAGGTGGGCCGCCGTGTGGTTTCCGGTCGGCAGCAGCAGGGACTGGCCGCGGGCCGGCACGAAGTTCTTCGCCGTCCCGGTCGGGTCCGGCGCCTGGTACGTGACGCCGCCCCAGGTCACCGGGCCGGCCTTGGGCAGCAGGTCGGCGTCGTAGCTCCAGCCGCCGCCGTCGAAGTTGCCCTCCGCCGGGTCGGCGACGGTGGCCGTGCCGTCGAGCGTGCGTTCGGCGCCGAGGTCGATCAGGCACGCCGTGTCGGTCACGCCGGCGCAGATGAGCGGCTCCCGGACCGTGATGGTGGCGGTCCGTTTCACCGTGGCGGTGCCGGGTGCGGAGACCGAGACCTCGATCGGGTACGCCCCCGCGGGCGTCCCGGCCGGCGCCCGCACGGTGAGCGTGGCGGTGGTGCCGATCGGCAGGCGTCCGCTGAGCAGCACCTTGGGGTGCGGGGCGACCGTCGCCGTCCAGCCCGGCGGCGCCGTCGCCGTCACCCGGGGTGCGATCACGAGCGGCGCCTGGCCGACCACGTCGACCTGGAACGCCGCCTGCTGGGCGGTGGCCGAGCCGGCCGGCAGGGCCGCGCCGGCCGGGCGCACGGTGGCGTCGACATGGGTACGACCGTCCGCCGGCGCCTTGTTCACCGACGGCGGCTGGGCCAGGACCGACGTGCCCCAGGACGACGGCTTCTTGCCGAGCGTGTGGGCGAGCGTGCCGCCGCGGGTCACCGCCGACCAGTCGAGCCAGGTCTTGCCGACGGACCGGCCGTTGAGCCGGACGCCCTGGATGTAGCGGTTGGTGTCCGAGGCGCCGGGCGCGGTGATGGTCAGCGTCTTGCCGCCGGTGCGCACGGTCGCCTTCGGGAACTGCGGGCTGGACAGCGCCAGGAAGTTGGCGCCGCTCATCGTCGGGTAGAGGCCCAGGGACGAGAAGACGTACCAGGCGCTCATCGTGCCCAGGTCGTCGTTGCCGGTCATGCCGTCGGGGCCGGTGGTGAAGAGCGTCATCGCGGCCCGGACGACCGTCGCGGTCTTCGCCGGGTCGCCCGCCCAGAGATACATGTACGGCGCCAGCAGATCCGGTTCGTTGTTGGGGTTGTAGGTCGCCTTGGCGTAGTAGTCGTACGGCGCGGCGATCCAGTCCTCGCGCGCGGTGCGGGCCGGATCGGTGAGCAGCTTGTCGTAGACGAAGAAGTCGTCCAGCCGCTTCTCGGTCGCCGCCCGGCCGCCCATCAGCCGCACCAGACCGGCCGGGTCCTGCGGCACCAGCCACTGGTACTGGTACGCCCCGCCCTCGTGGAACTGCTCGGCCGCCGCGACCGGGTCGTACGGCGTCAGCCACGTCCCGTCGACCGTCCGGGGCCGGAACTGCTTGATCGAGGAGTCCCAGAGGTTGCGGTACCACTGCCCGCGCCCGGCGAACAGCTTCGCGTCGGCGGTCCTGCCCAGCCCCTTGGCCATCAGGGCGAGCGCCGCATCGGCAGCCGCGTACTCCAGGGTCGCCGAGGCCGGGTGGTCACAGTCGTTGTCGCCGCCCTTGTCGGCGCACTCCTTGCCCCGGCTCAGCCCGGACGGGATGTAGCCGCGGTCGGCGTAGAAGTCCTGACCCGTCCGCCCGTTGTACGGCGAGCCGGCCGGCGGCTGGGCGGTGGCGTTCTTCCGCAGGAGCGCGTACGCCTCCTGCTCGTGCCCGGCCAGCAGGCCCTTGGACCAGGCCTCGACCAGGAACGGGGTGACCGGGTCACCGGTCATGATGTTGGTCTCGCTGTTGGCCAGCGCCCAGCGCGGCAGCCAGCCACCGTCACGCCCGATCGCCAGCACGGACAGTGCCACGTCCCGGGCGACCTGCGGCACCAGCAGCTCCAGCAGCTGGTTCTGCGGCCGGTAGGTGTCCCACAGCGAGAAGTTCTGGTACGGCGTGTACCCCTCGGCGGTGTGCACCTGGCGGTCGAAGCCCACGTACCGGCCGTCGACGTCGCCGGCCAGGTTCGGGTGCAGCAGGGAGTGGTAGAGCGCGGTGTAGAAGACGCTGCGCCGGTCGGCCGGTCCGCCGCTGACCGAGATCCGGTCCAGCTCCTGGGCCCAGCGGGCGCGCAGGGCGGCCCGGGTGGCGGCGAAGTCGTACGAGTCGGCGGTCTCGGCGGTCAGGTTCTGCCGGGCGCCGGCCAGACCGGTGTAGGAGAGCCCGACCTTGACCACCACGTCGCGGTCCTGGCTCGCGTCGAAGGTGACCCAGGCGCCGTTGCTGCCGGAGCCGGCCGCGTCCCGGCCGCCGGGCGAGAGCGCCGAGCCGCGCCAGGTGCCGGTGGCGGCGAACGGGCGGTCGAAGCTGGCGGTGAAGTAGACGGTGTGGTCGTCCTTACCGGCGCAGAAGTTGCCGGCGCGTACCCGGCCCTCGACGGTCCGGTCGCCGACGACGTGGATCTCGGAGTCGAAGACGTTCTGGTTGGCCTTGCCGGTGTTGAACAGGACGTTCGCCGCGCCGGTGGCCGGGAAGGTGTACTTCTGCCAGCCGGTGCGCGCGGTGGCGGTCAGCTCCGCGGTGGTCTGGTATTTCGTCAGCCCGACCCGGTAGTAGCCGGGCTCGGCGTCCTCGTCGTCGTGCGAGAACGGCGAACGGTACTGGTTCGGGTCCGCGGTGGTGACCGGACCGGTGGTGGGCAGCATGGGCAGCTCGCCGGCGACGCCGCAGCCGACACCGGACAGGTGGGTCTGGCTGAAGCCGTAGATGCTGTCCTGCTGGTAGTCGTAGCCGCCCTGGCCGCCGGTGTCGGGGCTGACCTGCACCATGCCGAAGGGTGCACTGGCGCCGGGGAAGGTGTTGCCGAAGTTCTGCGTGCCGACGAACGGGTGCACCAGCTCGACGGGGTCCTCCGCGGCGGCGGCCCGGGCCTGGGCGGGGCTCGCGGTGCCGACGGAAATGACCAGCAGCAGGGCCGCCAGGAGCCGACGGGTCATCGGTAAACCTCCGGTCAACGACGTCATCGTCACGTGACAACGTTGTCACGCAGCAAAGACGCGTGTCAATGAGACGGAGCCATCGGGCACCCGAATTGCACCCGGCCGTCCGGGCGAACCTCTCAGGTCCGCACCGCCGCCACCCGATCACGGCAGTTACGACCACCCTGCCCCGGGGGCCGAGCGAACCGGAGAAGAGTCTGATGGCAGCCAGCACAGCACCGCCGACGCCGCGCGGCGTCCACCGCTGGGCACGGCTCTGCGTCATCGTCGCAGTCGTCGTCGCCACCTTCGGCGTCGTCCTCAGCACCGGGGTCGGCGGGCCGGACACCGCACAGGTCATCTCCAACCTCGGACTTTGTGCCGCCGCCGTCTCGGCGGCCGTGGCCTGTCTGTTCCGTGCCGCGACACTGCGGGGGCGGGTGCGGGCCGGCTGGGCTCTGCTCGGCCTGGGCGTGCTGTCCTGGGGGGCCGGCCAGGCCTGCGCGGTCTGGCTGGAGACCTTCACCGGCTCGGTGCCGCTGCCGTCGCAGGCCGACATCGGCTACCTCGGCATGATCCTGCTGACCTCGGCCGGCCTGCTGGTGCTGCCGATCGCCACCCAGACCCTGGCCAACCGGGCCCGCAGCGTGCTCGACGGCCTGATGGTCGCCGTCTCGCTGGTGCTGATCGCCTGGTTCGTGGTCATCGAACCGCTGATCAAAGCCGGTGGCGACAGCGTCCTCGCGCTCTACCTCAGCCTCGCGTACCCGCTCGGCGACATCGTCATGGTGACGATCGTGGTCTACATGCTGGCGCTGCAGCGGCGCCGCGGCCGCGACTTCGCCCACCTGGCGCTGGTCGCCGCCGGCATCGTCGCCTTCGCGGCCTCCGACATCGGGTACGCCTACCTCAACCTGACCGGCGCGTACGCGTCCGGCAGCGGCACCGACATCGGCTGGTTCGCGGGCTTCTCGCTGATCCTGCTCGCCGCCACCAAGCCGCTCAGGACGGCCGACACGGCCGAACCGGCGCGGGTGGACGGCGAGGGCGGCCAGCCGTTCGGGGTGCTGCTGCCGTACGTGGCCGTGCTCGCCGCGCTGGCCACCAGCATCGTCTGGTTCGCCCGCACCGGGCAGGCCACGCCGTTCGTCACGTACACCCGCTCCGCCCTGATCCTGCTGATCGTCGGCCGGCAGCTGCTCACGCTGCTGGAGAACCGCGGCCTGACCCGCAACCTGGAGACCCGCGTCGCCGACCGCACCGCCGAGCTGTACGCCAGCGAGCAGCGCTTCCACGCGCTCGTGCAGCACAGCTCCGACGTCGTGACCGTGGTCGGCACCGACGCCGTGGTGCTGTACCAGAGCGAGTCCGTGCAGCGGGTCTTCGGCTACACCCCGGCCATGCTCACCGGCCGCAACCTCACCGAACGGTTCAGCCCCGAGTCGACCGCCCGGCTGCGGGACGCGCTGCGCTCGGTGAGCGCGCGGCCGTACGCGACCACCGTGCTGGAGCTGACCCTGCCGCACCTCGACGGGCGTCAGCGCCAGGCCGAGATCACCGTGACCAACCTGCTCGGCGACCCCAACGTCGGCGGTCTGGTGCTCAACACCCGCGACATCAGCGAGCGCAAGGAGCTTCAGGAGCAGCTCGTGCACGAGGCGTACCACGATGCGCTGACCCAGCTGGCCAACCGCGCCCTGTTCCGCGAGCGGGTGGCCGAGGCGCTGGAGCAGCGCGGCGAGGACGACGACGTGACCGTGCTCTTCCTCGACCTGGACGGCTTCAAGGAGGTCAACGACAGCCTCGGGCACCTGGCCGGCGACCAGTTGCTGGTCCGGGTGGCCGACCGGCTGACCGCCTCGGTGCGCGACGGCGACGTGGTGGCCCGCTTCGGCGGCGACGAGTTCGCGGTGCTGATCCGCTCGGCGCTCGGCCAGGGCGAGGCCGAGATCGTGGCCCAGCGCATCGTCGACGAGCTGCACGAGCCGTTCCGCGTCGGCGACCGTGATCTGCACGTGCGGGGCAGCATCGGGCTGGCCGCGTACGCCGCCCTCGGCGAGGGTGCGGCCGGGGCCGGGCACGCCGACGACGCCGAGCAGCTCATGCGCAACGCCGACCTGGCCATGTACAAGGCCAAGGGCACGGGTGGCAGCGGCTTCGCCAGCTACGACCCGCGGATGCTGGCCGGCCTGGTCGAGCGCCTGGAGCTGGAGGCCGACCTGCGCCTGGCGCTGGAGCGCGGCGAGCTCCGGCTGCACTATCAACCCACCATCGACATGGCCGACAGCCAGGTCATCGGCTTCGAGGCGCTGGTGCGCTGGCAGCACCCGACCCGCGGGATGATCAACCCGCTCGACTTCATCCCGATCGCCGAGGCCACCGGGCTGATCGTGCCGCTCGGCCGCTGGGTGCTGCACGAGGCCTGCCGCCAGGCGATGGAGTGGTCCGCGCGCGACGGCCGCCGCCCGGTCAAGATGGCCGTCAACGTGTCGGTGCGCCAGTTCGACCGCAGCGACCTGCCCGCCGTCGTCCGCGAGGTGCTGACCGAGACCGGGATGCCGGCCGACCAGCTCTGCCTCGAGATGACCGAGAGCGTGCTGATGACCGACACCGAGGACAACCTGGCCCAGCTGGTCCGGCTCAAGGCGCTCGGCGTGACGCTGGCGATCGACGACTTCGGCACCGGCTACTCCTCGCTGGCCTACCTGCGCCGGTTCCCGGTGGACACGCTCAAGATCGACCGCTCGTTCGTGGAGCGGCTCGGCGAGCAGGCCGACGACGCCGCGCTGGCCGGCACGATCGTCCAGCTCGGCCAGAGCCTGGGCATGTCCACGGTCGCCGAAGGCATCGAGGAGTACGGCCAGCTCGCCGCGCTGCGGGAGATGGGCTGCACCTTCGCCCAGGGCTTCTACTTCTCCCGCCCGGTGCCCGCCGGTGAGGCCGGCCGCCTGCTGCTCGACGGGGCCGGCGCCCAGCCGGCCCCGGCCTGATCCCCGTACCCCCGCCCCCCACCACAGTTCAGGAGTCCGCATGACCGCCGCCCTCACCGGCACCCGCGCTCAGCTCCCGGCCCAGTGGCCCGCCGCGCTGTCCCCGCACTGCCTCGAGGTCATCGACATGCCCACCCCGTACCTGGTCACCGATCTCGGCACGGTCGTGGACCGGCTTGCGGCGTTCACCGCGGCGCTGCCGGGCGTGCTGCCGTGCTACGCCATGAAGTGCAACCCCTCGCCGGAGATCCTCGCGACCCTGCGGGACCACGGCGCGAGCTTCGAGGTCGCCTCGCTGGGTGAACTGCGGATGCTGGAGCGCCTCGGCGTCGACCCGGCCGGCGTGCTGTTCAGCAACCCGGTCAAGGCGCCGGGGCACATCGCCGCCGCGTACGCCGCCGGGCTGTGGCGCTTCAGCTTCGACTCGGCCAACGAGCTGCGCAAGATCGCCGAGCACGCCCCGGGCAGCGCCGTCTACCTGCGGCTGCTGGTGGACGACACCGCCAGCTCGTTCCCGTTGTCGCGCAAGTTCGGCGCCGAGCTGCCCGAGGCCCGCGACCTGCTGGTGCTCGCCCGGCGGCTGGGGCTGCGCCCGTACGGGATCACCTTCCACGTCGGCTCGCAGTGCGGCAACGCGGCCGCCTGGCGGCACGCCCTCGGCGCGACCGGGGCGGTCATGGCCGACCTGCTCGACGACGGCATCCGGCTCGACATGATCGACCTCGGTGGCGGCTTCCCCGCCCGCTACCAGGCCGACGTGCCCTCGATCGGCGAGATCGGGGCCATGGTGCTGCCCGCGGTGGCCGAGCTGCTGCCGTACCGTCCGGATCTGCTCGTCGCCGAGCCCGGCCGGCACCTGGTCGCCGAGGCCGCGGTCATGGCCGTCGGGGTGATCGGCCGCGAGGTCCGCGGCGGCCGCGACTGGCTCTTCGTCGACGTCGGCGCCTACAACGGCATGATGGAGACGATCCAGGTGCCGACCGGCTGGGACTACCCGATCTGGTCCTCCGTTCCCGGTCACGGCGAGGTCACCACGCGGCCCTTCACCATCACCGGTCCCAGCTGCGACAGCTCCGACACGATGTTCCACGGCGTCGAGCTGCCGGCCGGCATCGACGTGGGCGACGTCGTCTACATCGGCTCGGCGGGGGCCTACACCCTGAGCTACGCCTCGGCTTTCAACGGTTTCGCGCCACCCACGCCGCTGTTCGTCGGCGGCGGCACCGGCGAGCCGGACCTGCGGGAGCTGACGGATGAGCTGGTCCGGTCCGGAACCTCCGGTGGTCACTGACCACAAGCGGCGTGAGCCCAGGGGCGGCGGGCACCGCCGCGTCGGACCGGTCGGCCTGCGCCGCGCCGGCCGGGTACGCGAGCTCGTGGTGTCCGGCGTCGTCGACTCCTTCGGCATGGCGCTGGGCTGGACGATCCTCGTGCTGCTGGCCGTCTCCCGGGGCGGTCTCGCCGAGGCGGCCCTCTACAACGCCGCGATGCTCATCGGCGTGGTGCTGTCCGCGCCGGTCACCGGCTGGCTCTCGCGGCGCTGCGCCGGCCGCACGCTGCTGCGCGGGGCCGCCGGCACGGAGATCCTGCTGCGGGTCGGCGCGCTGGCCGGGCTCATCGTGGGCCTGCCGTCCTGGCTGATCGCGCTCGCCGTCACGGCGATGCACGTGGCGGCCTGGGTGGGCTTCGCCGCGATGCGGGCCGAGGTCGCGGCGGTGGACGCCCGGCCGCGGTCGATGACGCGGTACGCGCTGGCCATCGCGGCCGTCGAAGCCGCCGGCACGGGGCTGGGCGCACTGCTGCCGGCCGGCCCGGACGGTCATCCCACCGGCTGGCCGCTGGTGCTGATCTTCATCGCGTACGCGGGCTCGCTGATCCCCACGATCGTCAGCTCGCGCCGGGCCCGGATGACCCCGCACGGCGCGGCCCGCCGGATCATGCCGGCCCGGATCCTGCGGTACGCCGTCAGCACCCTCACCGGCGGCACGGGGATCACCGGGCACCGGCGCAACCCGGCCCGCCGGCCCCGGCGCCGGCTCGCGGTCTCGCCCAGGCTGCTCGTCGCGGGCGGCGGCATCATGCTGCTCGCGTCGGGACCGACCTTGCTCGCCATCCCGCTCACCACCGAGCTGCACGGCCGGCGCTGGGTGGCCGCCGCCGCCATCGCGTTCAGTCTCGGCTGCCTGCTGGCGACCGTGGCGGTCGAGGCGATCGGCACCATGAAGTTGCCGGCCGTCCTGCGCTGGACGCTGTGGGGCGTCGCCATGCTGGTCGGCTGGATCGGCGCGCCGATGCACGCGGTCAGTGTGCTGATCGCCCAGTTCCTGGCCGGGGTGAGCCAGACGGCGTTCGAGGGCGACATGGACGCGCTGGTCGCGGACGAGGCGCCGGCCGACGGCATCACGACGGCGCTGGCCTACAGCGCGTCGGTCCGGGCGCTCGGCGGCTCGGTGGCGGTCAAGATGCTGCCGATGATGGTCACCGCGCAGGCGATCGACAAGGCGGTCAGCGCGGCTGTGCTGGCCCTCGGCGTCGCCGCGCTGCTGATCTGGGCCGTGACCGCGCTCCCGCGGCTGCACCGGCCGCCGGTGCCGATACCGGAGTGAGGCCGGGTATCGGCGGGGCAGAAACGGGTAGTGAAGGGGTCATGACCAGCCACCCGACCGCGTTCGCGCCCCGGACACCCGTCGAGCCCGCCCCCGCGCTCGACATGTCCGGTCCCCGCGAGCACGCCCGCGCGGTGGTGCTGCTGCTGCCCGGCGGCCGGGCCACCAGCGTGGCGCCGGCTCGCCGGGGGCTGGCCCATCTGCGGATGGTGCCGTTCGCCCGGGCGATCAGCTGGAGCACGCGGGGTCACGAGGTCGCGGTCTGGACTTTGCGGTACCGGGTGCGCGGCTGGAACGGCGACGCGCAGGATCCGGTGCGCGATGCCCGCTGGGCGCTGGAGGAGGCGCGCCGGGCGCATCCCGGTGCACCGGTCGTGCTGGTGGGCCATTCGATGGGCGGGCGGGTCGCGCTGCGGCTGGCCGGCGAGCCCGGTGTGGTCGGCGTCTGCGCGCTGGCACCGTGGATCGAGGCCGGCGAGCCGGCGCCCCGGCCCGGCGCGACGATCGTGATCGCGCACGGTGACGCGGACCGGGTGACGGACCCGCGGTCGTCCGCCGCGTACGCGGCCCGGATCGGCGCCTCGTTCGTGCCGGTTCCCGGTGAGACGCACACTCTGCTGCGACGGCCGGTGTTCTGGACCCGGCTCGTCACCGCCTTCGTGACGACGGCCCTCCAGCCGGCGGCGCACGCCCGCTGACCTTCCGCCCGGTTCCGGAACCTGGCGTCGCCGGCGGCGCGGCTGATCGCCCCGCGTGCCCGTTCACCTGCATCGATTCGCCGTGCACGCCGAGAACGCGGACGAGAAAGCGCTTCCCGAGCCTCTAGCAGGCATTGACACCCGTTAACCGGCAGTTCAAAGTGACGTACCAAAGAGCGCTTTCTCATCCCCGAAGCAGTTCTGAAACCGCTCCGACACATCCCGCTGGTTCCCCGCCCTCTTGATTCCCCGCAAGGAGGACCGTCCATGAGTCCTGAAGTTTTCCGAAGTAACGGGCGCCGTCTGGCGCCCGTGCGGGTCGCCGCGCTCACCTTCGCCCTGCTCGGCCTGCTGGCGGCCTATCTGGTCGCCACCGTCCGCAACGCCGACGCGGCCGAGGTCGTGGTCTCGCAGGGCAAGCCGACCACCGCCTCCTCCGTCGAATGGGAGGGCACGCCCGCCTCCGCCGCCACCGACGGCAACACCGGCACCCGCTGGTCCAGCGCCTTCGCGGCGGCCCAGTGGCTGCAGGTCGACCTGGGCGCCACGACGGCGGTCAGCAGCGTGAAGCTGAACTGGGAGGCCGCGTACGCGACCGCCTTCACGGTCCAGTTCTCCACCAACGGCACGACCTTCACCAACGCCACGGGCACCCTGCGCGGCAACGCCGGCGAGCAGACGATCACGGTCGCCGGCAACACCCGCTACGTGCGGCTCAATCTGACCGAGCGGGCCCTGTCCATCTACGGCTACTCGCTGTGGGAGTTCCAGGTCTTCGCGAGCGGCAGCACGCCGACCACCCCGCCGACCGGCCCGACCACGCCTCCGCCCGCGGGTGGCGCGACGCTGCTGTCCTACAACAAGCCGGGTGCGGCGTCGAGCGAGCAGAACGACGTCAACTGCAACCCGTGCACCGTCGGCAAGGCCTTCGACCTGGACCCGGCGACCCGCTGGGCGACCAGCTCCACCACCGGCTGGGTCGACCCCGGCTGGATCTACGTGGACCTCGGGGCCACGGCCCAGATCAGCCGGGTCGAGCTGCAGTGGGACCCGGCGTACGCGACCTCGTACAAGATCCAGGTGTCGCCGAACGCGAGCAGCTGGACCGACATCTACTCGACCACCACCGGCAAGGGCTTCAAGGAGGTCCTGAACGTCAGCGGCACCGGCCGTTACGTGCGGATGTACGGCACCGCCCGGGCGACCCCGTACGGCTACTCGCTCTACGACTTCAATGTCTACGGCACCGGTGGCGCCCCCACCGCGCCGCCGGCCCAGCCCGCCGACCCGGCCTTCCCGGCCAGCCGGCTGGTCTTCAACGACGAGTTCAACGACCCGGCAGGCACCAGGCCGAGCACGGCCAAGTGGACCTACGACCCGGGCGTGCCGCAGAACGGTGAGGTCCAGTACTACACCGAGAACAGCAACAACGCGCAGATGAACGGCCAGGGCCAGCTGGTGATCGAGGCCCGCAAGGAAGCCTCCAACGGCCGCGAGTACACCTCGGCCCGGATGAACACCGGCGGCAAGTTCACCGTGCAGTACGGCCGGGTCGAGGCCCGGATCAAGGTGCCCAAGGGCAACGGCCTGTGGCCCGCGTTCTGGATGATGGGCGCCGACTTCCTCACCGGCCGCCCGTGGCCGTACAACGGCGAGATCGACATCATGGAGGTCCTCGGCCGCAACACCAGCGAGGCGTACTCCACGCTGCACGCCCCGCAGTACAACGGCGCCGGCGGCTACGGCCAGAAGTACGCCACCGTGGACCTGTCGCAGGACTTCCACGTCTGGGCGGCGGAGTGGGACAGCAAGGGCATCAAGTTCCTGCTCGACGGCCAGCAGGTGTTCTACGCCAGCAAGGCGACCGTCGAGGCGACCCGCGGACCGTGGATCTTCGACCACCCGTTCTACCTCATCCTCAACCTGGCCGTCGGCGGTGACTTCCCCGGTCCCATCGACGCCTCCACGCCGTTCCCGGCCCGGATGCTCGTCGACTACGTCCGCGTCTACAAGTGAGCTGACCCCCGCGCCGGGGCGGGTTTCCCCGCCCGCCCCGGCTCAGGAAGGATCCCCATGCGCAAACGAAGTCTGTCCATCGCGGCCGCGGTCGCGACCGTCCTCACCGGCTACGTGGCCATCACCCAGGGCCCGGCCAGCGCCGCCGACGGGCTGCTGTCGGCGAACCGGCCGGCCACGGCCTCCTCCATCGAGTCCGCGGCCTTCCCGGCCGCCAACGCCGTCGACGGCAACCCCGGCACCCGCTGGTCCAGCGCGTTCAGTGACCCCCAGTGGCTGCAGGTCGACCTCGGCGCCACCGCCACCCTGTCCTCGGTGGTGCTGGACTGGGAGGCCGCGTACTCGCGCACCTTCAACCTGCAGACCTCGGCCAACGGCACGTCCTGGACCACGGTCAAGGCCAATGTCGCCGGCACCGGCGGCCGGCAGACCGTCGCGGTCACCGGGTCCGGGCGCTACGTCCGGCTGCAGTCCACCGCCCGCGCCACCCAGTGGGGTGTCTCGCTGGCCGAGTTCGAGGTGTACGGCAGCGGCGGCGGCACCGCTCCCCCGCCGACGATCCCGCCCGGCGCTGTCCGGGTGGCCGAGTTCCTCGCGGACTGCCCGTTCAGTCACCGGCTGCCCGACGACCCGATCGTGTTCCCGAACATGCCGGGCGCCTCGCACATGCACAGCTTCTTCGGCAGCACGGTGACCAACGCGAACTCGACCGTCGACGACCTGTTCAACGCGAACAGCAACTGCAACCCGTCGATCGACAAGTCGTCGTACTGGATCCCGACGTTCTACAACGGCAACACCCCGGTCGAGCCGACCACCGGCATCTTCTACTACCTGGGTGAGGGTGTCCGGGACGACCTGATCGCCCAGACCCAGCCACTGCCGTTCGGCCTGCGGATCGTGGCCGGCAACGCCAAGGCCACCGGCCCGGCCGACGCGTCGAACTCGCGCTGGTCGTGCCTGCACGCCGGGCACGTGGGCTCGTCGCACAACTTCGTGGAGTGTCCGGCCGGCACGATGCTGGAGTCGTACCTCGACTTCCCGCAGTGCTGGAACGGCCGAGACCTGGACTCGCCCGATCACAAGAGTCACATGGCGTATCCGGTCAACGCCGCCTGCCCGGCGAGCCACCCGGTCGTCGTGCCGAAGCTGCGGCAGGTCATGCGCTACCCGGTCAGCGGCAATCCGGCGAACTTCCGGCTGGCGTCCGGCAACGGGTACAGCATGCACGGCGACTTCTTCAACGCCTGGCCGGTCGAGGAGATGGCCCGCCGGGTGAACGACTGCATCCGGATCATCGTCAAGTGCGGCACGAACGGACGGCCGTGAGATGACGTCCGCAGCCGCCGGGGCTCGTCGCCGCCCCGGCGGCTCCGGGCGTGAAAGCGCTCTCAAGCGAAAACCGCCTGGTGCTATAACAGACGCCATGACTACCCGGCCCTCCCGCGCAGGGCAGCACCCGACGATGGACCAGGTCGCCGAGGCGGCCGGGGTGTCGCGGGCCACCGTCTCCCGGGTGATCAACGGCGCCCCCAGCGTCGACGCCAAGATCCGCGAGATCGTCCAGCGCGCCATCGCCGACACCGGCTACGTGCCCAACGTGGCGGCCCGCTCGCTGGTCACCCGCAAGTCGAACTCGGTGGCCCTGGTGATCTCCGAGCCCGACCGGCCGCACAACTCCTCGTTCCTCAACCGGATCTTCACGGATCCGTACTTCGGCCGGATCACCGCCGGCGCCACCGGCGCGCTGCGCCCGCACGACGTGCACCTGGTGATCATCCCGACCGACTCGACGGACCACCACCACGTCATCCGCTACCTGCGCCAGGGCCACGTCGACGGGGTGCTGCTGATCAGCAGCCACGAGCAGGACCCGCTGCCCCGGCAGGTGCACGAGCTGGGCATCCCGGCGGTCGTCTCGGCCCGGCCCGCGTCGCCGCTGGCGGCCAGCTTCGTCGACGTCGACCAGCGGCTCGGCGCCCGGCTCGCCGCCGAGCACCTGCTCAGCCGGGGCTGCCGCCGGCTGGCCACGATCAGCGGGCCGCTGGACATCCCGGCCGGCTCCGACCGGCTCGACGGCTTCCGATCGTTCCTGGCCAACCGCGGCATGGGCGACGTGCCCTCGATCGAGGGCGACTTCACCCGGCACGGCGGCGAGGAATGCGCCCGCCGGCTGCTGGCCGAGCACCCCGACATCGACGGCCTGTTCGTGGCCAGCGACCTGATGAGCGAGGGCGCGCTGCGCGCGGTGCAGGATCTCGGCCGCCGGGTTCCCGACGACATCGCCGTGGTCGGCTTCGACGACAGCAGCGCCGCCCTGGACTGCCGGCCGCTGCTGACCACCATCCGGCAGCCGGTCGAGGAGATGGCCGCCGAGATGGCGGAGGTGCTGATGGCCCACATCGCCGCGCCCGGCCGGCTGCCCCGCTCGGTGACCTTCCAGCCGACCCTGGTGATCCGCGAGTCCGCGTGACGCCCGGTCGACGACATCGGCCATCATGACCGCGTGGGCGACCTTGCGATCAATCTCCTGGCGAGCGTCATCGCCGGTACGGCCGTCTGGCTCGCCGGCTTCCTGCTGCGCCGCCGCAAGCTGAGCCGCGAACGCGCCTTCTTCGGTCTCACCGAGGGAGCCAGCTGCCTGCTGGTGGTGTCCCGGCACGCCTCGTCGCCGCGCGAGTTCAGCGTGCACCGCCGTGACGTCGCCGCGCTGGTGGAGCTGGCGACCATCGCCCGCGAGTGCGGCGCGCACGCCGACCGGGTCGGGGAGAACCAGCCGACCGGCGAGATCGGCCGGCTCACCGAGTTCTGCGTCGGCGGACCCGGCGGCGCCAGCCCGCGCAGCGCCACCCACGTGCGCACGATCCTGCGCGGCGTGACGTACGCGATCTTCGACGACGAGAAGCCCCGGCTGTCGTTCACCGTCGGCGGCACCGAGTACGTCCTCACCCCGGAGACCAGCTACGTCCTGCTCGCCCGGTTCTGGGGACCGGCGGGTGGGCACCCGGTGTTCTTCATCGGTGGCCTGAGCGCGGGCAGCAACCTCGCCGGCGCCCGCTACCTGGCCGCCAACCACCCCGAGCTGGCCCGCCGGTACGGCGCCGACCGCCCCTTCGCGCTGGTGCTGCGCATCGTCGAGCCGGCCGCCTACGGCACCGACTTCACCGAGCTGGCGGCCGACGTGACCGACGTCGCGTTCCAGCCGGTGCCGCAGCCGGCGGAGTAGAACAGAGTCATGGACATTCTCGTCGCCGGCGGCCACGGCAAGGTCGCTCTCCGCCTGCTCCGCCTGCTGGCCGGCCAGGGGCACACCGCCCGGGGCCTCATCCGCTCATCCGCCCAGGCCGCCGACCTGACCGCGCTCGGTGCGGTCCCGGTCGTCGGCGATCTGGAGAACGACGCGACGCTGGACGCGTACGTGAAGGGCGCCGACGCCGTGGTGTTCGCGGCCGGCGCCGGCCCCGGCAGCGGGGCCGAACGCAAGCGGACGGTCGATCTGGGTGGCGCGGTCAAGCTCGCCGACGCGGCCCGCGCCACCGGGGTACGCCGCTACGTCATGGTCTCCTCGATCGGCGCCGACCGGCCGGACTCCGCGGGCGAGTCGATGCGGGCCTACCTGCAGGCCAAGGCCGAGGCCGACGACTACGTCCGGGCGAGCGGCCTCGACTTCACGATCGTGCGCCCGGGCTCGCTCACCGACGATCCCGGCACCGGCCTGGTCCGGGTCTCGGCCGAGCTGGGCAACCGCGGTCCGGTGCCGCGGGACGACGTGGCGGCGGTGCTGGCCGCCGTGCTGACCACGCCCGCCACCGTCGGCACCACGTTCGAGCTGTTCGCCGGCGACACGCCGATCCCGGAGGCGCTCGCCGCGCTGTAGTCACGCCGTCAGCAGGTCCTGGCGCTCGCGCATCAGTCCGCTCCAGTGGGCGCGGGCCGCCTCGGTGCGCTGGGCGACGTTTCGGCGTACCTCCGTGACCACCGCGCCCGACCCGTCGGTGTTGCGGATCGCCTGGTTGATCTGGTCCCGCATGAGCAGGTCCGAGAAGAAGACCTGCGCGACGCCGGTCGGCGGGACGACCGGCCGCGGGGCGTGGCCCAGCGGCCGGGCCAGGCCGACGTCGGCCAGCTCGGTGTGCAGCACCACCAGGCAGCGGTCGGCGTACGCCGCCGACCGTGCGACCCCGTCGAGCCAGTCCGGACTGCGCAGCGCCACCGCGCCGCCGAGCAGGTTGGTGCTCGTCTGGCGGCCGGACAGCCGGTCGAGCTGCCGGCGCAGCTCGGCCAGCGCACCCAGCGCGGCGTCCGCGGCCCGGCCGGCCTCGTGCAGCTCGCGCAGCTCCGCCTCCACCCGGCCGCGTTCCCCGGCCAGGGCCAGCAACCGGGTCACCTGCGGGCCACCGGTCCGGCGCAGGTGGCTCTCCTTGTCGTCGACCGCCCGCGCGAAGCGGGCCGGCAGGTCGGCGAACTCGGCCAGCCGCGCGTCGACCGCCGCCTGCTCGGCGCGGATGGCGGCGAGCCGGCTCTCGCTCTCGGCGACCCGGTAACGAGCCGCTTCGGCCTCGGCCTGCTCGCGGGACAGCTCCTCGGCGTGCCCGCCGCGCAGGGCCACCAGCACCCGGGACAGCGAGAGGCCCTCGAGGCGCTCGACGTCTCGGACCTCCCCGGCCCACTGCGCGCGCAGCTCGGACAGGGCGGCCGCCTGCTCGGTGTGTCGCTGGTCCAGCTCGGCGCGCCGGGCGCGGAGCAGCTCGGCCTCGCGGACCAGTCCGGCGAGCGCGGTCAGGCGGGTTTCGATGTCCTCGGTCACGCCCTTGATTCGAGCAGGCCGGGGCAAGCAAACGCGCGGGCGGACAGCCTGGGCGCCGATCCGCCGGTAGCCTGCGAAGAATGGGGACAACGGGGGACACACTGGCGGCGGGCAACGAGGCGATGGTCGAGGCCGCGTTCCGGACCGGGGACTACGAGGCGGCCGAGCGGACCTTCGAGGAGCTGCTGACCCAGGCCCGGGCCGACGGCGACCGGGCCCTCGAGGCCGCGGTGCTGGACCGGCAGGCGATGCTCATGCACTTCCGGGCGCTGGAGGACGAGGATCTCGGCAAGGCCGACAGCGAGGGTGAGGAAGCCCTCTTCCAGCAGGCCCTGGAGATCCGGCGGGACCTCGGCGACCCGGCGGGCACGGCCGAGTCGCTGTTCGGCGTCGGCCTGGTCCACCAGGTGCTGCGCCAGGACTGGGAGGCCGCCATGCCGTACTACTGGGAGGCCCTCGACCTGGCCGACCGGTACGGCGACCTGCTGCTGCGCTCCGAGGTGCACCGCCACGTCGGCTTCTACTACGCGGCGTCCGATCTGCAGTCGGACAAGGCGCTGGAGCACCTGCGCATCTCGCACGAGCTGCGCGCCGAGCTCGGTGACCCGCGCTGGATCCCGGGCGGCACGATGGCGCTGGGCATCGCCGAGCTGGCCGACGGCCTGCGCGAGCAAGGGCTGGCGCACGTCCGGGAAGCGGTCGCGCAGGGCCGGGAGGCCGGCCTGAGCCCGCACCGCATCGCCTGGATGCAGGACTTTCTCGACAAGGCGGAGGCCGAACGGTGACGACCCTGTCCGAAGCATGGAGCCTGGCCGCGAACGAGAGCGGCCTGGCCATCGTCTCCACCCTGCGCGCCGATCAGACGATCCAGTCCTCGCTGGTGAACGCCGGCGTCGTGACCCATCCCGGGACCGGCGAGCAGGTGCTGGCGTTCGTCACGTACGGCCGGGTCAAGCTGGCCAACCTGCGGGCCCGGCCGCAGATCACCACGGCATTCCGCAGCGGCTGGCAGTGGGCCACCGTCGAGGGCCACGCCGAGCTGGCCGGCCCGGACGATCCCCGGCCGTGGCTGGACGCCGACCGCCTGCGCCTGCTGCTGCGCGAGATCTTCACCGCGGCCGGCGGCTCCCACGACGACTGGGCCGAGTACGACCGGGTCATGGCCGAGCAGCGGCGCACCGCCGTGCTGATCAGCCCGACCCGGATCTACAGCAACTGACGCCTGCCGCGCCCGGTCACCGGGCCGGCAGGTGCTTGGCCATCTGCTGAGCCAGCAGGCGGTAGCCCAGCCGGTCGTAGAGCCGGCGGGCCCCGGTGTTGGCCCCGTGCACGTTGAGACCCATCGTAGCGACACCCCGCCGCGCCAGCTCGGCCTCGACCGAGGCGATGGCCGCCCGGCCGTGACCCCGGCGGCGGTAGGGCTCGTCGATCTCGATGTTGTGCAGCCAGCCCATGGCGAGCCGCGGCGGCGCCGGCAGACCGGCCCAGACCCATCCGACCGGTACGCCCCGCGCCACCACCGTGCGCAGGAGCATCCCCGGGGTCCGCGCCCCGTCGGGGAGCAGCTCGGCCAGCTTGCGGGACGCCCGGTCCTCGGCCTCGCCGTGCCACAGGCCCCGCTCGTGCACCAGATCCTGGGCGTAGTCGGCGAACAACGCCTCGATCCGGCTCTGGTAGTCGGCCATCGGCACGAGCTCGATCCCCTCGGCCACGGGCACCTCGGCCAGCGAGCGCGAGCGCTGCTCCGCGGTCACCTCGAAGCCGAGCCGCTGGTAGAGGCGGCGGGCTGTGTCGTTGTCACCGAAGACGTTCAGGCCGATCGCCGGCACGCGGCGAGCGACGAGCTCCACCTCCGCGGCGGTGATGATCGCGCCGGCGTACCCCCGGGACCGGAACGGCGGATCGACCTCGATGTCGTTGATCCAGGCGATGTCCGGCACGGTCGTGCCGGGCAGCGACAGCCAGATCCAGCCGACCTCGGTGCCGTCCACCAGAGCCCTGCGCAGCAGCTGGCCGCGGGTCGCCGGACCGCGCGGCAGCCTCTCGGCGACGTCCCGCTCGGCCTCGCCCCGCGCCTGCGCGGGAGTCAGCGCCCGAGCCGTGGTGATCGCCTGCGCGTAGCTCGCGACCAGCAGCGCGCGGCGGCGCACGAAGTCCTCCGGGTTCATCTCCACGAGAGTCAGCGGCATCCGGCGACCCTTTCCCGACCGTAGGAGAAGCCTGTGCCGACATTGTGCCCCGCGGGCATCGTCCGGCCCGGTAGCCCGCCCGATCGGCGGGCAGTACGGTGAACCGCATGTTGATCAGCTGCGGATGCCCGGTCTCCGGCGTGTGGGCGGATCCCCTGTCCCTGACCGGGTTCGCGATGCGCGCCGAGGAGCTCGGCTACCACGGGCTGTGGTCGTTCCAGCGGTTGCTGGCCGGCGACGAGCAGAACCTGCAGCCGGTCTACCGCAGCGTGCTCGATCCGCTGCTGGCGCTGACCTACGCGGCCGCCCGCACCACCGACATCCGGCTCGGGGTCGCCGTCATCAACCTGCCCTACCTTTCCCCCACCTACCTCGCCAAGCAGGCGAGCACGCTCGACGTGCTCTCCGGCGGCCGTTTCGACCTGGGCCTGGGCACCGGCTGGTCCGAGGTGGAGTTCGTGGCGACGGGCTCGGACCCGAATCCCCGCGGCCGCCGCACGGAGGAGTATCTGCGCGTGCTGCGCGCCCTGTTCACCGGTGAGCACGTCGCCTTCGACGGGGAGTTCTACACCGTGCCGCCGAGCGTCATGGCTCCCGCGCCGGTGCAGCCCGGGGGCCCGCCGATCCTGCTGGGCGGCACGGCGGATGTCGCGTTGCGCCGCGCCGGGCGGATCGCCGCGGGCTGGGTCAGCAGCAGCCGGGCCAGCCTCGAGGAAATCGCGCGTGGTACGCAGATCGTGCGGCGCGCGGCCGAGGAGTCGGGCCGCGACCCGGACGCCCTCCGGATCGTGGTGCGCGGCGTGGTCAAGGCCGGGCTGCGCGAGGACGGCGTGCCGCTGTCGGGCACCTGGGACCAGATCCGGGCCGGCGCCCAGCTCTACGCCGAGGCCGGCGTCACCGAGCTGTTCTACGACCTGAACTGGGACCCGTTCATCGGTTCACCGGACGGCGACCCGCGGGCCGCCGGGGAACGGGCCGAGGAGATCCTGTCCGCCCTCGCCCCTAACGGCTGAAGTTCTCCCGCCTCCGTGCCATCTGCGCGTACCGGCTCTTCCGGTGCCCCGGCGCGACCCGGCAACCTGGGCGCATGAACCACCGCCGCCCGTTCGCCGCCCTCGTCGCCTGTCTCGCCCTGACGGGCTGCGGTGCAGTGGAGCAAGCCTCAACGGCCTCCCCGCCGGCCGCCACCTCGGCGGCCCCGTCACCGACCGCCGCCAGTGGACTGGGTGACTCGGTCAAGGACGCCGGTGACATCCCTGACCCGTGCACGCTGCTCAGCCGGAAGCAGGTCACCGAGCTGACCGGGCGGGAGATCACCCAGATCGACGAGGACGGGCTGCCGGCCGGCGACAGCAACCGCTTCTGCCAGTGGCAGCAGTCCGGCGGGCAGCTGGCCGTCTTCCTGAGCCGGACCACCGAGCAGGACTTCACCGTCAAGATCGCCGACGCGACGCCGGTGAACGACATCGGTGAGCGGGCCTTCCAGCTGGCCGGCCACCTCTACGTGCTCTACGGCACGGTCTCGATCGACGTCTACAGCCGCGGCGACAGCGACGAGGAGAACCTGGCCGAGGCGACGGCCGTCGCCCAGATGCTCATCCCGAAGATCTGAGCGACGGCGCGCCGTACCCGCACGGTCCTACTCGAACGGCGTCAGCGTGATGCCGATCGCGGTCGGGTCGCCGCTGTGCACCAGCGACTCCTGGTTCGCCACGTCGTCGAAGGCGAACGCGTACGCCTTGCCGTCGACCATCTGCTCGTGGATCACCTTGTTGTACAGGTTGGTCGGCTCGTTGCGGTAGAACGTCGACGCGTCCGTGCTCGGCTCGACGGCCTGGGTGCCCAGGGTGGTCCGCTGCAGCGCCGCACAGAGGCTGCGCGCGATCGGGCCGACGACGAGGTCGTTCGGGGCGCCGAGGTTGCCGTCGCAACCCCAGACGTGCGCCGTGGTGGGCTTGGTGAACGTCGCCACCTGCGCGCCGGTGGCGTCGGTGAAGGCCATGACGTCGCCGCTGGTCCGGCCCTTGAAGATCTTGTCGGGCTGGTCGGCGAAGGGCTTCACGGTGAGGTCGGTGTTCTCGTACGCGGCCCAGGCCCGGTCGATGTAGGACGCCAGGTAGTCCGGGTCGAAGTCGCCACCGTCGGCGCCCTTGCCGGGAGCCAGCACGCGCAGCACGGTGCCGTCGGCGCGGGTCCGGACCAGACCGCTGAACGACGCGTCGGCCTTCATGGCGTCGATGACGGCGTTGCGCCCGCCGGGCTTGAGCTGACCCGTGACCGCGGTCGTGCCGTCGGAGCCGGTGACGCTGACCGCGTGCGGCACGGCGAACATGTCGACCTGGGAGCTGTTCAGCCAGATGCCGGAGTCGTTGTAGGTGAACTCGCTCCAGTCGAACAGGATGTCGCTGTTGGGGTCGCCCGCCGCCCACGGCGCGGGCTGCACAAGACCGCCGTCCTGGCTGATCCTGAAGTCGAGCTTGTCGCCGAAAGACATGTACATCCGGCCGGAGAGGCCCTTGGGCACCGGGATCGTCTTGCTGGCTCCGTTGGCCGGGCCGTCGATCGACACGTCGGGCGCCGGTGCGGGCGGGTTGGCCCCGCCGGTCCACGGGGTGAAGGTGCCGGCCTCGGTGACGTAGCCGAGCTTGCCGCCGCTGACGCCCAGCACGTACAGGTGGGTGGCTTCGCCGCGGCCGGAGTTGTTGGTGACGGTGAGCGGGAGCAGGTCGGGGCCGGTGGCGGCCTGGGCGGTGGGGATCACCGCGACGGCGGCGGGGATGGCGACCGCCGCGACGACGAGCCCGAGCAGAGATCTGCGGTTGAGACGCATGAGCACCTAACTGTCGGCCCCCGGATGACACCGGCCCGGCGAGAGGACATCCGCGCGGGAGGGATCCGGCGTCGGCCGGGCCGCTTCGGGGGCGGACAGGGAAGGGGGATGCGTCCCGGCCATTACGCTCCGCAACCAGTGAGAGCGCTCTCACCGAGCTTGGTACGGCCTCCGGGAGATGTCAACCGATGACGCCGGCCGATGTCCGCGCCGATAGCACAGCCTCCACCGACCGGCACATCGGTCCGTTATCGCAGCTCAGCGTCCATGGTCGACACTTTTCGAAAAAGCCGGTCGCTGCGTTGTCCTGCTGAGCCGATGACTACTCCAGCCTCCCCGCCGACCGGCGTCTATCACTCCCGGTCGCGGGTCACCCGTAACCGGCTCGCGCTCGCCGCGGCCGGACTGGCCCTCGTCCTGCTCGGTTACCTGATCGGGCGCCTCCAGGGCGGATCGGACACCCCGGCCGCCGCCGCCGCGGTCGCCGCCCCACCGTCGGCTGCGTCGTCCCCCTCGGAGCCGGCCGCCCCTTCGGTGGAGCCCTCCCCCTCACCGAGCGCCCCGGCACCCGGCGGCGTCGACGCCTACGCGGTGATCCAGGCCGAGACGGCCGCCGGCCAGCAGGGCACCCAGTTCCAGGAGACCGAGGACGAGGGCGGCGGGCAGAACATCGGCTGGATCAGCAACGGCGACTGGCTGCGCTTCGACGACGTGGAGTTCGGCGCCGAGCCGGCCACCAAGGTCGCCGTCCGGCTGGCTTCCGACGTGGACGGCGGGGGTGGCCGGATCGAGCTCCGCCTGGACAGCCCGGGCAACGCCCCGGTCGGCGCGGTGCCGGTCGAGGACACCGGCGGCTGGCAAGAGTGGCAGTCGCGCAGCGCGGACATCGAGCCCACCACCGGGCGGCACACCGTCTTCCTCACCTTCGCCCGCGACGACGCCGCCGAGTTCGTCAACCTGAACTACTTCGCGTTCGCCCACTGACGCGCCGGAGCCGCGCACCTCGATCGGCGCGCGGCCCCGGACGACGCACCTGAACGTCAGGCGGCGGCAACCTCGAACTTGCGCGGCTTGGCCTTCTCGGTCACCGGGATGCTCAGCGTGAGCACGCCGTTGTCGTAGCGGGCGTCGAGCCGGTCGGTGTCCAGCGAGTCGGACAGGAAGACCTGCCGGCTGACCGGACCCATCGGGCGCTCGGCCACGACGTACTGCACGCCGTCGCGCTCGGCCCGCTTGCGCTGGGCGCGCACGGTGAGCACCTTGCGGTCCACGGTGATGTCGATGCCGGCCGGGTCGACGCCGGGCAGATCGATGTCGATGAAGAAGGAGTCACCCTCGCGGTAGGCGTCCAGGCGGGCGCCGGCGCTACGGGTGGCGGAGTCGAAGACGCGGGTGGTCAGGCGGTCGAAATCGGTACGCAGCACCATGGGAGGTTCCTCCGGTCAAAGATTGAGCGTGTTGCACTCAACCTTGCTAACCGGGGTACCCCCCTGGTACTTCCTGAACAGCCCGTGAGCTGCGACACTAGGCCAGCCGGAAGTCCGCGAAGTCGAAGCCCGGCGACACCACGCAGCTCACCAGCACGGGCTCGCCACCGGCCGGATACGCGCTCTGCCACACGCCGGCCGGCACCAGCGCCTGCGGGTTCCCGGCGGTGAGCACCACCGTCTCACCACCCTCGACCGGGTCGGGGCCGGCGCCGCCGTAGCGCAGCTCCAGCGAGCCGGAGTGCAGGAACCACAGCTCGTCGGACGCCACCACGTGCCACGCGGAGAACTCGCCCGGCTGGAGCAGGAAGTAGATGCCGGTGGCGGCGGCGCGCGGGCCCGCGTACCCGTCGGGCCGGATGGTGACCGCGGACCGGAAGGTCTCGCGGTACCAGCCACCCTCGGGGTGGGGTTGCAGATCGAGCTTCTCGGCCAGCGGCGGTCGCTTCGTCATGTCCCCATCCTCGCGCGTCGCCGAATTCGAACACGTGTGCGAAGATGACGCGGTGTCCGACCAGGCGACCATCTTGCACGCCGACCTCGACTCGTTCTACGCGTCGGTCGAGCAGCGGGACGATCCCGCCCTGCGGGGCCGCCCGGTCCTGGTCGGCGGCGGCGTCGTGCTGGCGGCGAGCTACGAGGCCAAGGCGTACGGCGTCCGCACCCCGATGGGCATCGCCCAGGCCCGCGCGCTGTGCCCGCACGCCCTCATGGTCCCGCCGCGGATGTCGGCGTACTCGGCGGCCAGCAAGGCCGTCTTCGAGGTCTTCCGCGACACCACCCCGATCGTCGAGGGCATCTCCATCGACGAGGCCTTCCTCGAGGTGGGCGGGCTGCACCGGATCAGCGGCACCCCGGCCGGCATCGCGGCCCGCCTGCGCGCGGAGGTCCGCGAGCGGGTCGGCCTGCCGATCACCGTGGGCGTGGCCCGGACGAAGTTCCTGGCCAAGGTGGCCAGCGCCGTCGGCAAACCGGACGGCCTGCTGGTGGTGCCCCCGGGCGAGGAGCTCGCCTTCCTGCACCCGCTGCCGATCGAACGCCTCTGGGGCGTCGGCCCGGTCACCGCGGGCAAGCTGCGCGAGCACCGCATCCTGACCGTCGGGCACGTGGCCCGCATCGGCGAGGCCGCCCTGGTCACCATGATCGGCGCGCACGCCGGACGGCACCTGCACGCGCTGGCCCACAACCGCGACCCCCGCCGGGTCCGCACCGGCCACCGGCGCGGCTCGATCGGCTCGCAGTGCGCGCTGGGCCGCCGGCCGCGCCCGTTCGAGGAGATCGACGCGACCCTGGCCGCCCTGGTCGACCGGGTCACCCGCCGGATGCGCTCGGCCCACCGGGCCGGCCGCACGATCACCCTGCGGCTGCGCTTCGGCGACTTCACCCGGGCCACCCGCTCCCGCAGCCTGCTCAAGGCGACCATGCAGACCAGCGCCATCCTGACCACGGCGCGCCAGCTGCTGACCGAGGCCCGGCCGCTGATCGACGAGCGCGGCCTGACCCTGGTCGGCGTCGCGGTCGGCAACCTGGACAGCGACGGCGCGGTGCAGCTGGAGCTGCCGTTCGACGTGCCGGTGGCGGACAGCCTGGACACCGCGCTGGACGCGGTCCGGGACAGGTTCGGCTCGTCCTCGGTGACCCGGGCGGCGTCGCTGGGCCGCGACCTGAACCCGTCGGTGCCGATCCTGCCCGACTGAGCACCGCGAGAGTTCCGGGCTCATCCGGCAAGGTCGGCCGCCTGCGCCGGCCGGGCGGCCCGCCGGCTGCGCACCCAGTGACCCAGCGCCACCAGGCCCAGCCCGGCGGCGTAGATGACGGCGTTGACCAGCGCGTACGACCAGGGAACGGTGTGCGCGTCGGCGGAGAAGGCGGAGGTGTCGCCGCCCGTCCAGGCCCGGAGCAGGACAAGACTCTGAAAGGTGAACACGAACGAGTGCACGGCGATGTAGGCGAGGTAGGCCGCTGTCCGGGAGCGCAGGGCGAAGCCGAGCGGGAACGCGAGCAGCACGGTGACGATCAGTTCCATGACGTTTCCTTCCGAGGGTGGCGCTGGTGACCGCTTCACCCTGGCCGGACCGCACCCTCGGGCACATCCGGGCCAGCGCCGGACCCGATCGAGTGCCGGCGGCTAAGTGCTGACACTGATGACGGAAACCGTCCGAGGGACAAGGATGATCGGATGGGCGCCCGGACGATGCTGCGCCGGGGCGCGTTGCTGCCCGGGCTGGTCTTCGCCGTGGCCGTCTCGATGTCGGCCCCGCTCAGCCCCTCGGTCGTGGACTGGGCGATGCAGACGTGTCTGCTCGGCGTACCGGTGGTGACCGGCCTGCTGCTGCACCGGCGCGTGCCGGGCAGTCCGGTCGGTGCCGCACTGAGCTGGGTCGGCGCCGCGCCCGCGGCGGTCTTCGCGGTCGAGAACTGGGGCGCGACCGCACTGACGGCCGATCCCTGGCCGGCGGCCCGCTGGGCCTACACCTTCCAGCTCGGCGCCTGGGTGTGGAATCTGGCCGGCTTCGTCGGTCTCTGCCTGGTCTTCCCGGACGGGATGCTGCCCGGACGGCGCTGGCGGCTCAGCGTCGCCTTCGGCGTGGCCACCGCGCTGACCGTGCACGCGACCGTCTCTCTGCTGCGGCCCGTATCCGGCGACGTCACGCCCGACCCCGCCGGCCTGGGTATCAGGGTGCCGGACGCCGTCTTCGCGTCCGTCGCCGTCCCGGCCTTCTGCGCCGCTCTGGTCGCGCTCGGCCTGGCGGTCGGCAGCCTGGTCGTGCGCTACCGGGCCGGCGGCGAAACGGTACGGACCCAGCTGCGCTGGCTGGTGCTCGGCGCGATCACCGTGCCCGTGCTGCTGGCCGGTGGCTGGGTCGCCGAGCTGCTCGGCGCTCCGGTCGACATCGCGTACCTGGGGTTCCTGGGCGCGATGCTGCTCGCCGTTCCCGCCGCCATCGCGGTCGCGGTGGTGCGGCACGACCTGCTCGACGTGGACCGGTTGCTGGGCACGACGCTGGCCTGGGTCGGCACGTCGGTGCTCTCCGCGGCGATCTTCGCCGGGGTGGTGTTCGCGATCGCCGACGCGGCCGGCGGCGACTCGCGGGTGGGGCTGACCGGCGCGGCCTTCGTCACCGCCATGTGCCTGCTGCCGCTGCACCGGCTGATCAACGAGCTGGTCGGCCGGGTCGTCGACCGGGAGCGCACGGTCACCCGGGCCCGCGTGGAGCAGTTCGTGCGGCAGGTGCGCGGCGGCAACGCGCAGCCGGAGGAAACCGAGGCGGTGCTGCGGACCGTGCTCGGCGATCCCGGGTTGCGGCTGCTCGTGCGGCTGCCGGGCAGCGCGGCGGACCGGTACGTCGATCCGGCCGGGGAACCGTCGCGGGTCGCGCCCGGATCGGTCTGCGTGCCGCTGACCACGGGCGACACCGAGGTGGGGGTCATCGTGCTCGGGCTGGCGTCCGCGCGGCGGTTGCGGCGGGCCCGTGAGGCGGCCGTCCAGGCCCGGCTGCCGATCGAGGTGAGCCGGCTGCGACTGGAACTGCGGCGGGCCCTCGACGAGACCCGGGCGGGTCAGGCCCGGCTCGCGCTCGCCGGCGCGGCCGAGCGGCAGCGGCTGGCCCGCGACCTGCACGACGGCGCCCAGCAGCAGCTCATCGCGGTCGGCATGCGCCTGCGGTCGGTGCAGCGCGGCATCGCCCCCGACCAGCCCGCGCATCAGGATCTGGAGACAGCGGTGACCGCGCTGGGTGACACGGTGGCCGATCTGCGGCGGCTGGCGCACGGCGTACGCCCGAGCCGGCTGGAGGACGGGCTCGCCGCGGCGCTGCGGGCCCTGGCCACGGACAGCTCGGTGCCGGTCACGGTCACTGTTCCCGACGTGGACCCGCCGGAGGTGGTGGCGACCACGGCGTACTTCGTGGTCGCCGAGGCGCTGACCAACGTGATGAAGCATGCCCGGGCCACCGCCATCGGTGTCGTGGTCCGGCAGCTGGGCCCCGGCCTCCGCATCGAGGTGTCCGACAACGGGGTGGGCGGGGCCCGGCCGGGTTTCGGGCTGACCTCCGTCCGCGACCGGGTCCTGTCGATCGGTGGTGAGCTGACCGTGCACAGCCCGGCCGGCGGCGGCACCACGATCACGGCGGTGATCTGAGTGCGCATCGTGCTGGCCGAGGACTCAGCACTGTTCCGGGAGGGACTGCGGCGGCTGCTGGCCGAGGGCGGACACGACGTGGTCGCCGCGGTCGGTGACGCCGATCTGCTCGACGAGGCCGTGGACCGGCACCGGCCGGACTTCGTGATCATCGACGTACGGATGCCGCCCACCATGACGGTGGACGGCGCCCTGGCGGCCCGCCGGCTCCGGGCGGCCCATCCCGGTCTGCCGATGATGCTGCTCTCCCAGCACGTCGAGACCCGGCACTGCGTGCCCCTGGTGGCGACCGGCGGCTTCGGTTATCTGCTCAAGGACCGCGTCCTCGGGGTGGACGACTTCCTGGACGCCATCCGCCGGGTCGCCGCCGGTGGGTCCGCCCTCGACCCCGAGGTGGTCTCGGCCCTGCTGGCCTCGACCGGTCGCGCCGACCCGCTGGCGGTGCTGACACCGCGCGAGGTCGAGGTGCTGGCGCTGGCGGCCGAGGGCCGCTCCAACGGGGCCATCGCCGCCGGCCTGAGGCTGGCCGAGCGTACGGTCGAGACGCACATGCGCAGCATCCTGCAGAAGCTGCGGGTGCCCGACTCCGGCGACAGCCACCGCCGGGTGCTGGCCGTGCTGGCCTACCTCAGCCCACCGGGAGACCCAGCTGCGCGCGGCCGGTCGGGCTGAGCTCGTCGGCGGTCGGCCGGCCCGCCCAGTCGACCTCGTAGTCCTCGGCGGCGAAGTCGGCCGGGCTGACACCCCGCAGGAACGCCTGGCCGCACTCGGCCGCGTAGGCGGCGTTCTTCTCGCAGTACGGGCTGGCCGGGATGTACATGACGTTGCCCCAGCCCTGCTGGTCCCGCACCGCGCCGACGGAGTGGATCATGTCGCCGTGCCACCAGACGGTGTCCCCCGGCTCGACCGCGGGGATCGGGGTGAGCGCGGGCATCAGCGCCGGGTGCCAGCGCTCGCTGATCGGCAGCGCCTGGCCGTTGGCCGCCCCGCACAGGTCGTCGTCGGCCACGTCGTCCTGCAAGGCCCGCAGCAGCAGGTAGGCCATGGCCGAGGGGATCGGCACGACGTGCAGGACGCCCTCGGTCGGCGCCATGTCGGACAGCGCGGTCCAGCCCTGGAACGTGCGGAACGCCGAGCACATCACCGTGGAGTCGAACTCGTGCACCTCGGTGCGGTAGGCGCCGTCCCACGGGTCGTACGCCTCGGGGTTGCCGGCGAAGACGTGCCGGAAGACGTTCTGGTACGCCGGGAGCAGCCACCGCTCGATCGAGCCGGAGTCGGTGTGCGCGGACAGCCCGGCGGAGTCGGTGCCGGGCTCGCGGCGCCGGACCCGGTCCGGGTACGCCGTGTCGCGGGTGGGGTCGAACCACACCCGGCCCTCGGACTCGTGCTTCCAGAAGGAGTTGAGGAAGCCGCGCACGGCGACCATGTTGTCGTCCTGACGGGCCTCCATCTGCGGGCGTGACCAGTAGATGGGGAAGATCGACGGCTTGCTGGCCGACAGCCCGCCGAAGATGCCGTCGTCGAGGTAGCGGTACTTGCCGGCGAAGTCGTTGCGGTCCAGGTACGACACCAGCTCGGCGTCCCAGCCCTCGGCGCGGTCACGGCCGAAGGTGCCCTTGACCACGGCACAGCCGCGGCGGCGTACCGCCTCGACGAGGTCGACCGGCACCGTCCCGGCGGCGATGTCGGCGAACTGGACCACCGGCCAGACCTGCTCGCCGCGCTCGCGCTGCGCGACCACCTCGGCGACCTCGGCCCGCACCGCGGCCTCGGCCCGCGCGAAGGCGCCTGTGACGTCGCCGATCCGCTTGCGCAGCTCGGCCTTGGTCTCACGGATGGCGCGGGGGATGTCGTCCGGGGCCGGGTGCATCGCTGCCTCCATTTGATTAGGTGACCTAACTAGAACCTTGTCCTAATGTAGGAGATCCCGCCGGAAGATCACAAGAGGTGACGGTGAACGACGTCAGCCGGGCACTGCCGCAGACGGTGCTCCGGGCTGCCACCGACCGGCGCCTCCTGGACGAGACGATCCGCCAGGGCCGCACCACCCGCGCCGAGCTGGCCGACATGACCGGCTACTCGCGGCCCACCGTCTCCGAGGCCGTCCGGCGCCTGGTCGAGGGCGGCCTGCTCGACGCCACGGGCTTGAAGGAGACCGGGCGCCGGGGCCGGATCGGCACGTTCTACGAGCTCGGCGCGCGGGCCGGCTGGGTGCTCGCGGTCGAGCTGGACCAGTCCGGCGTCCGGGCCCGCGCCGCCGACCTGGCCGGCCGCACCCTGAACGAACACCGCCGTCCGGCCGGCGCCCCCGGCGACGTGGACGCACTGGTGGCCAACCTGCGGGCCGCCGTCGGCGCCTTCCCCGGCGGGCCCGGCCCCCTGCGGGCCGTCGGGATCTCCATCGCGAACCCGGTGCACCCGGTCACTCATGAGGTCGTCCCGCTGGCCGGCACGCCGTTCCCGGAAGGCCTGCTCAGCCCGGCCGAACTGATCGGCGACCTGGTGCCGGCCCCGATTCTGGTCGACAACGACGTCAATCTGGCCGCGCTGGCCGAACACCGCGCCGGCCGGGCGGCGGGCGAGGCCAGCTTCGCGTACGTGTATGTGGGCGCGGGCCTGGGCGTCGGCCTCTACATCGGCGACCAGTTGATCCGCGGCGCGCACGGGCTGGCCGGTGAGATCGGCTACCTGCCGGGCGCCGGTGCGCCGACGATCGCCGCTGATCTGGCGGCCGGTGGGCTCGGCCGCTCGGACGCCCCGTCCAACGACGTGGCGGCGGCGCTGGAACTGCTCGATCGCGGCGACGAGCCGGCGCTGCGGGTGCTCGCGGCGGCGGTGGCCCGGGCGATCATCTCGGTGGCGGCGGTGGTGGATCCGGCGTTGGTGCTGCTGGGAGGGCCGGTCGGGACGCATCCGGCGCTGCTGCCGCGGGTGCGGGCGGCGATCTCGTTCCCCGGGCCGACGCGGGTCGAGCACGGGACTTTGGGTACGGAGGCGGCGCTGCACGGGGCTTTGCAGCTGGCGCTGGAGCATGCGCGGGCGGCGGCGGTCGCCGTCTGATCCGATGGGCCACCTCGGGCGTCGCTGTTCCCGGCGACAAGCTCCCGGCAACCGGGCGTCGTTGTCCCCGGCGACCAGCTCCCGGCGACCGGGCGACCGGCTTCCCGGCGACCGGCTTCCCGGCGACCGGCTTCCCGGCGACCGGCTTCCGGGCGACCGGGCGACCGGCTTCCCGGCGACCGGCTTTCCGGTGACCGGGCGACCCGGCGGCGTCGACACCTCGACGTGGGCCTGCGGTTCGGTGCATCGATGGCGTGCGGCAGACTGCTGGGCGTGCGGAAGATCTACGTCATCGGGATCGGCGCGGGCGACCCGGACCACCTGACCCTGCAGGCAGCCAAGGCGATCGGCCGGACCGACGTGTTCTTCCTGCTCGACAAGGGCGACACCAAGGAGAGCCTGATCGAGCTCCGGCGCAGGCTGCTGAAGGCGTACGCCCGCCCCAGCCGGCGCATCGCCGAGGGCCGCGACCCGGACCGAGACCGCACCCCCGCCGACTACGAGGGCACGATCGCGGACTGGCGGCACCGGCGGTCCGAGGTGACCGAGGCGCTGATCCGCGAGCATCTGCTCGACGAGGAGACCGGGGCGTTCCTGGTCTGGGGTGACCCGTCGCTCTACGACTCGACGATCAGCATCCTCGACGAGATCCTGCGCCGCGGCGAGACCGTCTTCGAGTACGAGGTGATTCCGGGCATCAGCAGCGTCTCGACGCTGGCGGCCAAGCACCGGGTCGGCCTGAACCGGGTCGGCCGGCCGTTCCAGGTCACCACGGGCCGGCGGCTGGCCGAGCAGTGGCCGGCGGACGTCGACGACGTGATCGTGATGCTGGACGCGCACCAGACGTTCGGGTCGGTCGACGCCGCGAACGTGGACATCTACTGGGGTGCGTACCTCGGCACCGAGGACGAGCTGCTGGTCTCCGGTCCGCTGGCCGAGGTCAGCGACGAGATCCGCCGGGTCCGCGCCGAGGCCCGGGAGCGGCACGGCTGGATCATGGACACGTACCTGCTGCGCCGCCGCGACGCCGATTAGGCGGCAACTCGGTCGTACACCAGGCAGAGTGCGCCGGATTCCGACGTCGTCGAGTCGGCGAGCGTCCATGTGGAGGCGGGGAGGCCGTCCTCCAGCAGTCTGGCGCCGCCGCCGACCATGGCCGGGCACAGAGTGATGCACAGCCGGTCCAGCAGTTCGGCGTCGAGCAGGGCCCGGATGATGCTGCTGCTGGCCAGCACGATGATGTCCCCGCCGTCCCCAGCTCGCAGCTTGCGGACCTCCTCGGGCAGGTCGCCCGCGACGACGCGGGAATTCTCCCAGGGCGTCTCGGTCAGGGTCGTGCTGAACACGACCTTCTCGGTCCGGTTGAGCCAGGCCGCGAAGGCCCGGTCGCGCTCATCGGCCTCGGGGTTGCCGGCGACGGCCGGCCAGTAGCTGCCGAAGCCCTGATAGTTCTTGCGGCCCAGCAGCACCGTGGTGGCCGGCTCGGTCACCCGGATCATGTGGTCGCGGCCGGCGTCGGTGACCGCGTGCGGCACGATCCAGCCCATGTCGTAGTCGCCACCGACGCCGTTGGTGCGGCCGTCGAGGGACAGGGAGATGTTTCCGACGACGCGGCGGTTGCTCGTTTCGCTCTGCATGCCCATGGGTCGGAGTCACCGGCGCCGGCTCGACATGCCCCGGCAACTATTCCGCGTCGCCTTCCAGATCGCCCTCGGTCTCCAGGTAGACCTGCTGCAACGCGGCCAGCGTCGCCGGTTCCGGGGACTCCCAGAGCTTGCGGTCCGCCGCCTCCAGCAGCCGTTCGGTGATGCTGTGCAGCGCCCACGGGTTCGACTGGGTCATGAACTTCTGGTTGTCCGGATCGAGCACGTAGCTGGCCGCCAGCTGCTCGTACATCCAGTCGGCGACCACGCCCGCCGTCGCGTCGTAGCCGAACAGGTAGTCGACCGTCGCGGCCAGCTCGAACGCGCCCTTGTAGCCGTGCCGGCGCATCGCCGCGATCCAGCGCGGGTTCACCACGCGGGCACGGAAGATCCGGGCGGTCTCCTCGGTGAGACTGCGGGTCTTGGTCGCGTCCGGGTTGGTCGAGTCGCCGATGTACGCCGCCGGCGCCCGCCCGGTCAGCGCCCGTACGGTGGCGATCATGCCGCCGTGGTACTGGAAGTAGTCGTCGGAGTCGGCGATGTCGTGCTCGCGGGTGTCGATGTTCTTGGCCGCGACCTCGATCCGCTTGTACGCGGTCTCCATGTCCCCGCGCGCCTCGACCCCGTCCAGCCCCCGCCCGTAGGCGAAGCCACCCCAGACCGCGTACACCTCGGCCAGGTCGGCGTCCCCGCGCCAGTTGCGGCTGTCGATCAGCGGCAGGATCCCCGCCCCGTACGCGCCCGGCCGCGAGCCGAAGATCCGGGTGGTCGCCTGCCGCCAGGACTTCTTCGCGTCCACGTCGGCCAGCGCGTGCGCCCGGACGAAGTTCTGCTCGGGTGTCTCGTCCAGCCCGGCCACCAGCCCGACCGCGTCGTCCAGCATGGCCACCACGTGCGGGAACGCGTCACGGAAGAAGCCGGAGATGCGTACGGTCACGTCGATCCGGGGCCGGCCCAGCTCGGCCAGGTCGATCGGCTCGATGCCGGTGACCCGGCGGGAGGCCGGATCCCAGATCGGGCGTACCCCCATCAGGGCGAGGATCTCGGCGATGTCGTCGCCGGCGGTCCGCATGGCGCTCGTGCCCCAGGCGGACAGGCCGACCGACTTGGGCCAGTCGCCGTAGTCCGCGCGGTAGCGGGTCAGCAGCGACTCGGCCATCGCCTGCCCGGTCTCCCAGGCCAGCATGCTCGGGATGGCCTTGGGGTCGACGGAGTAGAAGTTGCGGCCGGTCGGCAGCACGTTGATCAGGCCACGCAACGGCGACCCGCTGGGCCCGGCCGGCACGTACCCGCCGTCGAGGGCGTGCAGGACGTTGGTCAGCTCGTCGGTGGTGCGCGCGAGCCGGGGCACGACCTCGGTCGCGGCGAAGCGCAGGACCTGGGCCACCGTCTCGTCGTCGGTGACGTGGTCGGCGGCGGCGGGATCCCAGCCGGCCTCTTCCATGGCGGCGACCAGCGCGTGCGCCCGCGCCTCCACGGCATCGGTCTCGGCGGTGGACGCGTCCTCGGCCAGACCGAGCGCCTCGCGCAGACCGGGCAGCGCGGCCACCTGACCGGCCCACATCTGCCGGGCGCGCAGCATGGCGAGCACCAGATTGACCCGGGCCTCGCCGCTCGGCGCGGCCCCGAGGATGTGCAGGCCGTCGCGGATCTGCACGTCCTTGATCTCGCAGAGCCAGCCGTCGACGTGCAGGATGAACTCGTCGAACTCCTCGTCGTCGGGCCGGTCGGCCAGGCCCAGGTCGTGGTCCATCTTGGCCGCCTGGATCAGGGTCCAGATCTGCGCCCGGATGGCGGGCAGCTTCGCCGGGTCGAGCGCGGCGATGTTGGCGTGCTCGTCGAGCAGCTGCTCGAGGCGGGCGATGTCGCCGTACGACTCGGCCCGCGCCATCGGCGGGATCAGGTGGTCGACCAGCGTCGCGTGGGCCCGGCGCTTGGCCTGGGTGCCCTCCCCCGGGTCGTTGACCAGGAACGGGTAGATCAGCGGCAGGTCGCCGAGCGCCGCGTCGGTGCCGTCCGAGGCGGACATGCCGACGTTCTTGCCGGGCAGCCATTCCAGGTTGCCGTGCTTGCCCACGTGCACGACCGCGTGTGCGCCGAAGTCGTCGGCCAGCCACCGGTAGGCCGCCAGGTAGTGGTGGCTCGGCGGCAGGTCGGGGTCGTGGTAGATGGCGACCGGGTTGGCGCCGAAGCCACGGGGCGGCTGCACCATCACGACCACGTTCTCGTCGCGCAGGGCGGCCAGCACGATCGCGTCGTCGTCCACGTACAGCTCGCCGGGCGCCTCGCCCCAGTGCCGTTCCATGGATTCGCACAGGTCGGCCGGGAGGGTCGCGAACCACTGCCGGTACGCCGAGCCGGTGATCCGTACGGGATTGCCGGCGAGCTGGTCCTCGGTCAGCCAGTCGGGGTCCTGGCCGCCGGCCGCGATCAGCGCGTGGATCAGCTTGTCGCCGTCGCCCTCGGCGACGCCCGGGAAGTCACCGACGCGGTAGCCATGCTCCTGCATGGCCTGCAGCAGCCGGACCGTGGAGGCGGGCGTGTCGAGCCCGACCGCGTTGCCGATCCGGGAGTGCTTCGTCGGATAGGCCGAGAGCATGACCACGATCCGGCGCTCGGCCGGCGGGATGTGCCGCAGCCGGGCGTGCGCGACCGCGATGCCGGCCACCCGGGAGGCCCGCTCGGGGTCGGGAACGTAGATCGAGAGGCCGTCCGGGTCGATCTCCTTGAACGAGAACGGCACGGTGATGATCCGGCCGTCGAACTCGGGGATGGCCACCTGGGTCGCCGCGTCCAGCGGCGAGAGCCCGTCGTCGCTGGCCTCCCACGCGGCCCGGCTGCTGGTCAGGCACAGGCCCTGCAGGATCGGCACGTCGAGATCGGCGAGCACCCCGACATCCCAGGCCTCGTCGTCACCGCCCGCGGAGACGGTGGCCGGCTTGGTGCCGCCGGCCGCCAGCACGGTCACCACCAGGGCATCGGCCTTGCGCAGCTCGGCAAGAAGCTCGGGCGAAGCGGTGCGCAGCGAGGACGTGAAGATCGGCAGCGGCCGCGCACCCTTGGCCTCGATCGCCTGGCACAGAGCCTCGACGAACGCCGTGTTCCCGGCCATGTGATGAGCGCGGTAGTAGAGCACCGCGACGGTGGGGCCGGTCTGCGCGGTCGAATCACGCGGCAGCAGGCCCCAGTCGGGCGCGGGCACCGGAGCGGCGAAGCCGTGCCCGGTCAGCAGGATCGTGTCGGAGAGGAAGTCGTGCAGGGCGGCCAGATTGTCCGCGCCACCGTAGGCGAGATAGCCGTGCGCCTCCGCGGCCACACCCGCGGGCACGGTGGAGAGCTTCATCAGGTCGGCGTCCGGCGCCTGCTCGCCGCCGAGCACCACCACCGGGACCGGCCCGGCGAGCAACGCGTCGAGCCCTTCCTCCCAGGCCCGGCGACCGCCGAGGATCCGCACGACCACCAGTTCGACCCCGTCGAGCAGCGCCGGCAGATCGGCGACCTGCGTGCGCGCGGGATTGCCGAGGCGATAGGCAGCCCCGCTGGCCCGGGCGCTCAGCAGGTCGGTGTCAGACGTCGACAGCAGCAGAAACACGGCTCTCCCCTCGGGGTCCGCGCCCCGGATCGGTGGAATTCACGGCGACCGGAGTTCCTGGCTCGAAGGTCTATCAGGACCCTCTGACAGTGGCGGGACCGCGCCGGACTCGCACCGGCTTCCTCCGCGGCGTCGCCGCACGTGGCCTCCCACTCTCCAGAAGCGCACGAGCAACGTCAAGGCGAGGCGCCGGGTGTGACGATGCCGACCGCCGCCGGGAAAGTGTCGGCCCGGATCCGTAGTATCCGGGCCGTGCCCATCCCATCCGTGCGCGCCGACGCCGATGCCTGCCCGGGCGCGCTGCGGCTGCACGCCGCGGCCGACGGGCCGCTGGCGCGCGTCCGGGTGCCGGGCGGCCGGATGACCGGCGCGCAGCTCACGGCGGTGCACGAGCTGGCGGCCCGCTGGGGCGACGGGCACGTGGAGCTGACCAGCCGGGCGAATCTCCAGCTCAGAGCCCTTGGCGAGGCCCCGGTGGACGAGCTGGCGGCCCGGCTGCGGGCGGCGGGCCTGCTGCCCTCCGAAACCCACGAACTCGTACGCAACATAGCCGCCTCGCCGCTCGCCGGAGGACTGCCGGTGGGGGCCCTGGACCAGGCTCTGTGTGCCGATCCGTCCCTGGCCGAGCTGCCCGGACGGTTCCTGTTCGCCCTGGACGGCGGCGAGCGGGACGTGGCCTTCGGGGCGGACGTGGCGGCCCTGCCGCTCGCCGACGAGGTGGCGGTCATCTTCGCGGGAGTGGACGCGGGCCTGCGCGTCCCGCCGGCCGAGGTGGTCCCGGCGCTGCTGGCAGCGGCTCACGCCTTCCTCGAAGAACGCGCCGCCCAGACCCCCACAACCGCAAGCACCCCCCACGACGCGCCTGCCACAAACGCAGCGCCCACCGCTACGCCGAGCGATGCCCCCGGCACCGCATCCGATCCCGCCGCGAGTGCTGTATCCGCCATCCCGGGAAGCTCGTCACCCGCCGCTTCTGGCCGCTCCGCCCTCACACTTGCCGGCAGCGCCGCGCCCGATCCCGGTCCGAATGGTGGAGACGCCGAGGGAGTGCCCAGTGCGCGGCCTGCACCGGGTGTCGTCGATCACAGCGCTCCCACCGGAGCGCGGTCCGATGGCATCCCTGGCCCTCGGGCCGGCGGCAGCGCCGGCGGGCGGCAGCGAGCGGCCTGGCGCGTGCGGGAGCTGGCGGACGGGCCGGCTCGGGTCGCCGCGCGGACCGCCGCGGCGCTGGGCAGGACGCTCGGCGAGCCCGCGGAGCTGCCTCGGCCAGTCCTCCGGGAGCCGATCGGCGTCGTCGCGCAGGCTGACGGGACCGTGGCCGTCGGGGCCCTGGTGCCGCTCGGGCGGCTCAGCGACGTACAACTGAAAGTGCTGGAGGCGGCGGAGAGCTTGACCTTCACCCCGTGGCGTGGGGTCGTCCTGCCCGGTCTGACGCCGCAGGCGGCCGGGTCCTGGCTCGCGGCTCTGGCCGGGGCCGGGCTCGAGGTCGAGGCCGGGTCGCGATGGGTCGGGGTGACCGCGTGCGCGGGCCGGCCGGGCTGCGCGAAGTCCCTGGCCGACGTTCGGGCCGACGCGGATGCCGCGACCGTCGCGGGCTCGGGACTGCCGGTGCACTGGGTCGGCTGCGCGCGCGGGTGCGGGAGCCCCGCCGGGCCGCATGTGCGGGTCGAGGCGACCGGGGCGGGTTACGAGGTGCGGTCGCCGTATGCGTGTGGCGTCACCTCGGTCGGTGAGGTCGGCGCGCTGGTCGGCGCCGCGAGGAAGGGCTGAGATGGAGTACGTGCGCGACGGCGCGGAGATCTACCGGCGGTCGTTCGCCACGATCCGCGCGGAGGCGGATCTGTCCGGGTTGCCGGCCGACGTGGCACGGGTCGCCGTACGGATGATCCACGCCTGCGGGATGGTGGATCTGACCGCCGACATCGGCTTCAGCGCCGGGGTGGTGACCGCGGCTCGCAAGGCGCTGCTCGGCGGCGCGCCGATCCTGTGTGACGCCGAGATGGTGGCGTCCGGGGTGACCCGCAAGCGCCTGCCCGCCGGCAACGAGGTCATCTGCACGTTGCGCGATCCTGCGGTGCCCGCGCTGGCGGCGCAGCTCGGCAACACCCGCAGTGCGGCCGCGCTGGACCTGTGGGGCGACCGGCTCGGCGGTGCCGTGGTGGCGATCGGCAACGCCCCGACCGCGCTGTTCCGGCTGCTGGAGATGGTCGAGGCGGGTGCGCCGCGACCGGCGGCGGTGCTGGGCATTCCGGTCGGGTTCATCGGCGCGGCCGAGTCGAAGGACGCGCTGGCCGCATCCGATCTGGAATATCTGGTCGTGCGCGGGCGACGCGGCGGCAGCGCCATCACGGCGGCGGCGGTCAACGCCCTCGCCTCGGAGGAGGAGTAGTCATGGCGGGCCGACTGTTCGGGGTCGGGCTGGGCCCCGGCGACCCGGAGCTGGTCACCGTCAAGGCGGCCCGGCTGATCAGCGCGGCCGGGGTGATCGCGTACCACGCGGCCCGGCACGGCCGCAGCAACGCTCGCGCGATCGCGGAGCCGTACCTGCGCGAGGGCCAGATCGAGGAACCGCTGATCTACCCGGTGACCACGGAGACGACCGACCACCCGGGCGGCTACCAGGGCGCGATCGACGAGTTCTACGCCCAGAGCGCGGAGCGGCTGGCCGCCCATCTGGACGCGGGCCGCGACGTGGTGGTGCTGGCCGAGGGCGACCCGTTCTTCTACGGCTCGTACATGCACATGCACAAGCGGCTCGCCGACCGCTACGAGACGCAGGTCGTGCCCGGCGTGACCTCGGTGAGCGCGGCCTCGGCGGTGCTCGGCCGCCCGCTGATGGAACGCGACGAGATCCTGACCGTGCTCCCCGGCACCCTGCCCCCGGCCGAGCTGGCGGCGCGGCTGGCCGCCACGGACTCGGCCGCGATCATGAAGCTGGGCCGCACCTTCACCGGCGTCCGCGAAGCACTGGCCCAGGCCGGTCGCCTCGACGACGCCTGGTACGTGGAACGCGCGACCACCGACCGGGAACGCCACGCCCGGCTGGCCGACGTCGACCCGGACACAGTGCCGTATTTCTCCCTGGCCTTGCTGCCGAGCCCGGCCGCCGCGACGTTCGTGGCCGAGCCGGCGACGCAGGAGCAGCAGGGGCAGGTGACGGTTGTCGGGCTGGGTCCGGCGGGCCGCGACTGGCTGACCCCGGAGGCGCAGGAGGCCCTGGCGGCGGCGGACGACGTGGTCGGCTACGGCCCGTACGTGGACCGAGTGCCGCCGAACGCCCGCCAGCGCCGCCACCCGTCGGACAACCGGGTGGAGGCCGAACGCGCGGCGTTCGCGCTGGACCTGGCCAAACGCGGCCGCAAGGTGGCAGTGGTGTCGTCCGGGGACCCGGGCGTCTTCGCGATGGCCGCGGCGGTGCTGGAGGTCAGCGAGGATCCGCAGTGGAAGGACGTCCCGGTCCGGGTGGTGCCGGGGCTGACGGCGGCACAGGCGGTGGCCAGCCGCGCCGGCGCGCCGCTCGGGCACGACTTCTGCATCATGTCGCTGTCGGACCGGCTGAAGCCCTGGGACGTGATCGCGGCCCGGCTGTCCGCGGCGGCGGGCGCCGACCTGGTGATCGCGATCTACAACCCGGCGTCCAAGAGCCGCAAGGAACAGCTGGTCAGGGCCCGGGAGCTGCTGCTGCAGCACCGCCTCCCGGCGACTCCGGTGGTGGTCGGCCGGGACGTGGGCGGCCCGGAGGAGGAGATCCGCGTGACAACGCTGGGCGACCTGGACCCGGCGACGATCGACATGCGCTGCCTGCTGATCATCGGCTCGAGCCAGACCCGGGTGACGACCCGCGGGGACGGCTCTACCCAGGTGTATACGCCGCGGCACTATCCCGCCTGAGCCACTCCAGCGCGGCATCGACGGTGGGCGCCACGTCAGCATCGGGTGGTAGCGGTGGCCGGTCGACCAGCACGACCGGAAGGCCGAGCTCACGGGCGGCGTCGAGCTTGGCGGTGCTGCCGCCGCTGTCCTTGGTGACGAGCACGTCGATGCGGTGCTCGGTGAGGAGGGCTCGCTCGCCGCTACGGGTGAACGGGCCTCGATCCAGTAGCACTTGGAGGCGGCTCGGTAGGGGCTCGGCGGGCGGCTCGACGGATCGGGACAGGAACCAGCAGGCGTCCACTTCCGCGAAGGCCGCGATGCTCTGGCGGCCTGTCGTGAGAAAGACGCGTTCGCCCAGGTCGGGAAGCAGCTTTGCGGCGGTCGCGAGGTCGGGTACGCGGTGCCAGCGGTCGCCCGGCTGTTCGGTCCAGCCTGGTCGGCGAAGGATCAGCAGCGGCACGGTGGCCTGAGCTGACGCGGCAATCGCGTGGGCGGTCATCGTTGCGGCGAAGGGGTGGGTGGCGTCGACGACGGCATCGATGCGCTCGTGGCGTAGGTAGGCGGTGAGGCCGTCTACGCCGCCGAAACCACCGATGCGGACCGTGCCGGCGGGGAGCAGCGGCGAGGTGGTCCGGCCGGCGAGGGAGCTGATCACCTCGAGGCCTGGGATGGGCGCGCAGGCGGACGCCAGCTCGCGCCCCTCGGTGGTGCCGCCGAGAATGAGCACCCGGCCGGTTCTCTTTCCACTCATGGAAGCCATGGCTCCGCGCCGGCAGAGGGCCACCGCCTACGGGAGACATCGTTGCACCGCCGATTGCGGGTGACACCCGCCCCTCCGCCGGATGGCATGGGTCTCGCTATGGGCGGCATCGGTCTGCGGAGTAGAGGTGACTGTCCGGGAAGGTGGAGGCGGTCAGGGCCGCGCCGACGACGATCACGGCGGTGCGTTTGATCCCGGCCGCCGCCACCTTGGCGGCGATGTCCGCCAGCGTGCCGCGCACGATCAGCTCGTCCTCCCGGCTCGCCCGCGCCACCACGGCCACCGGGCACTCCGCGCCGTAGCTCGGCACCAGCTCCGCGACCACCGCATCGATGCGCTGGACGGCCAGGTGCAGCACCATCGTCGAGCGACTCGCGCCCAGCGTCGCCAGGTCCTCGCCCGGTGGCATGGCGGTGGCCCGCTCGGCGGTGCGGGTGAGGATGACCGTCTGGGCGACACCCGGCACGGTGAACTCCCGGCCCAACGACGCGGCAGCCGCAGCGAACGCCGGAACGCCCGGCGTCACGTCGTACTCGACGCCGGCCTCGTCCAGCCGGCGCATCTGCTCGGCGACCGCGCTGAACACCGAGGGGTCGCCCGAGTGCAGCCGCGCCACATCGTGCCCGGCCTTGGTGGCGGTGATCAGCTCACCGATGATGTCGTCCAGCGTGAGGCGGGCGGTGTCGACGAGCCGAGCGCCGGGCGGGCAGTAGCCGAGCAGTTCGGCGGGCACGAGACTGCCGGCGTACAGGCAGACCGGCGAAGCCTCGATCAACCGCCGGCCGCGCACCGTGATGAGGTCGGCGGCGCCGGGCCCGGCGCCGATGAAATGCACCGTCACGGCTTGGTCACCGACCAGATGGTCACCGGCATCATCGCTCTCCATCCCGTGAACCCGCCGACCGGCCGTGACCTGCGCTTTTGCAGTTGTCCAGTGATCTCGCTGCCTGGCGAACTAAGTTGTGAGCCCCAAACTCTACCAGCCGGGGCTCGCGGCCCGGATTCCCTTGCTACACAACGGATTCAGCATCCCCCGCTGATCCAGCCACCGGTGTCATCGTCGGTGCCCTGGTGGAAGCGCTGGAAGTACACACCGGGGGCCAGCTCCACCAGGCCGTTGTCTGAGTCGCGGGCCAGTTCCTTCATCATCGAGAAGGTGACCTTCTCGTTGTCATCCTCACGCGAGACCAGCTCCGGCTCTCCGGTCTCGGACATGACCAACTTCCAATTCATGGCTTCCTCCATCACTCACCGCCTTACTAGTAAAGCTAGCAATGATGGCGAGGCTGGCATACCCGGGACGCAAGATCACGTCCTGTGGTCGGATCATGGGTGTGGGTCAGCCGTTCGTGCCGATGTGGCGTCGGATCTCCGAGGACATCCAGCAGCGCATCGCTGCCGGGTTGCTCAAGCCTGGCGACAAGCTGCCCAGCACCCGCGAGATAGCAGAGCAATACCAAGTGGCTCAAGCCACTGTCCGCAAGGCTGTGGACATCCTGATTGCCACAGGCGTTCTCAGAGGGCACCAGGGCGTGGGTGTGTTCGTGGCAGGCTCAGAGGATGAATCCTGATCAGGGCGAACTACTGGCCGAGATCCTGAGCAAGTTGGATGACCGGTGGCAGCGCCACGGTGAAGTGATTGCCGATGCGTGGGGTACGGCTCAATGGGTCTATTACGTCGATGACGCCGGAGCGAAGCACTTCCTCCGTATCGCCATTGAGCCGTACCGCCGGACCTAGCCGACCGGCAGACCGGACCGGCCGCCGCTCCTCCGAGCTAGGGTGCGCATTTCATCGCGAATCGCTATCGCAAGGTCGCTCGCAAGCTGCCGTTTCTGAGTCACGGTCATGGTGCCGAGAACTGTCACGTTGACCGCGCCAGGCATGACCTGAACAGGCCGGATGAGATCCGCATTCACCAAAGTTTCCGGCTTACCCGTCGCGTTGTATCCGACGAACGGGCCAGGCTCCACTTGGGACACCCCATCCATGGCGATGTGCAGGTGATTCTTATGAGCCTGCATCAGCGACTGGTTGAACGATCCCTTATTCCTACCGCGCGTGTAGGCGTAGTCGCGGGCATTGGTCCGGTGGATCATTTCCAGGACTTGGTTCTGCCGACCGAGGAAGAAGTTCGCCAGCCGATCCTGGTTGTACCCCATGAAATCGATGGCGCGTCCCGAACCGTGCCACTTCGGATCACCCGGGCGATACGAGTTACCGAACTTGTAGTGAATGCCGGACGCCTTGACCAGAGCCAAAATCTTCCGCCACACGCCCGAATCGCCACGCTGTGCGCTCGGGCTCGACGGCCAGTTTCCGAAACTGCCACCGACCGTACCGACCACTTCGGACTTCGGTGGAATGCGGGTCTTGCTCGCAGTCACCGGGTACGGCCAACTAACAGCACCACCGGCGGCAAGCTTCATCGCATTCATCTTGTTCAGGTTCGCCATGCCGATTGCCTTTGTAGCTTTGGCGTTCAGCACGTACTCCCCGTTGGAGAGCATCGCGGGAATTAGGTCGCTGGTCGGACCACCCGGTCCCTTGACGGGACCACCCGTCGCATACAACCCTCGCTGCTTCGCTGCCTTTGCGTCGCCTGCCAGTGCTCGCGCGGCACTAGGCGAAAGGCTGGTGCCTTTCTTGAGAGCGTTCTGCATGAGGTTGAGAGAGCGCAGCCTGATCATTGCCTCATCGACACCGGAGGTCGTGATCTTTGCTGTGTAGGTCTTATTCAGCGGGATCAGCTTGTCGGCCAGCTTGATCGCCGCTGTGCGACTGAGGCCCATCTTATCGGCCAATTCGATGAACTTCTTGCGTCCCTGCTCACTAGCGGCACTGGCTTTCTGAAGTGAGCCGGTCTGCTCAAACGTCGCACTCTTATGCCGGTTGACTGCATCCGCCAGATTGAACAGAGCCTCACGGTTTGCGCGGCCCTTTTCGGTGTTGCTGTTCAGTCGGACACCGTTGTTCTTCAGTGCCTCGCTTGCAGCGTTGGTGGCTGCCTTAACGGCATCCTGTGCCCGCATCGAACTGATAGCGCCGTTTGCAGCCTGCTGGAGACTGTCATACAGCTTCTTGTTCTTCTCGGCCGCATTGGCGGACGCTGCTGCCGCTGCGTTGGTCTGCACAGTCAAGCCGAAGAATCCGCTACCGGTCTTCCGTGTGGAATCGCCGGTGCGGTCGATCGTGGCCCGCATATCATCGATCGTCTTGCGGCCAGCTTTGATCCGGTCGCCCACACCCGGAATCCATTCGAATGCCTGGCCGATCTTCGATGCGCCCTGCGCGACATTCAATAGCTGGTCGAGCCAGCCGGTGGTGACCCCGATGATGGAGCCGGTGGTCCGGATGATTCCCGACAGTAGGTTGCCAATCAGGGTCACCACCGACGCGGCATTAGTGCCGTTCTTGCTCATCGAATCCATGGCGTCCGCGATAGCGTCGCCAATCTTGCCGATCTGCCTTCCGGTCTCTGCGAAGATAGGACCAGCTCGACTCACCATTCGGTCGAAAGCCGGTGTCACTTTCCGCACCAACTCAGCGGCACCATCGACCAGGGGCCGAACGAGCAGGGCCGATTTCGAGAAGATCGAGCGGATGTTTCCCTCAACCTCGCCGAAGACTCCGCGCGCCTGACTCATCACCCTGACAAGCTCGGGGACGAACGGCTCAGCCGCGTCTTTCATCCGCTCCCCGATGTAGCCGGAAAGGCTCGTAGCGGCAGCCTTGACGCGCGGGTCATTCTTTGCCAGCGCGATACCGCCGACGATGCCCAATGCACCGGCACCGCCGATCACCGCTGCACTGACAGCGCCACCAATGATCGGGGCCAGGCCGGCCGCAGCAGCGGCACCAATTCCCAGCACAGCCGGATTCATTGCCAGCTTGGCGTTACTGGCCGCGCCCTTGCCGATATTCGTTACCAGCTCAGCGCCGATGTTCTGCCCTGCTCCGACAAGATTCGCGAAGTTCTTGCGCTTCGCTAGCGTCTGCTCAAGCCGCGCGATTTCCTTCCGCTGGTTCTCGAAGGACTTGTTCGCAAAAGCTTTGGAGACGCCATGAGCCTTTGCTTCCATTGCGCTGAACTCGCGGCCGAGCCTTTGTATCGCCGTTCCTGTTTTGCTACTTTCCTTCTGTATGCCCTGGAAATCATTGATCAGATCCCCGGCATCACTGACGACTTTGACTTTAAGTCGTTTACTATCCCCGAATGGCATCCTCTTCCATTTCCGGCGGTACACCAGTGAAAAGCCCGATGATCTCAGGACTCGCTAGTTGCTCTAGTGGTGCCAGATTGGCCACTGCCCAGTCTCGATAACCGTTCATTTTCGTATACGCCTCATCATGATTGCGTTCGTTGTCATAAACATGAATCCATGCTTCTTTGTGGGAGATGAAATCTCCGAATGGCGTGGATACCGGATCATCTAGTTCCGGTGCCGGTGGTAATTCGGGCAATGGCCCGGCCGCCTTTCTCTCGCGCTCCATTCTTTTCATTCTCGCCCGGTGGGCGCGTTCGCAAATAGGATCGTCACACGATTTGCCAACCGGTCCGCGGGCACTTTTCTTCAGCTTCCTTTTGCGGCAATAAGGGCACACAAATACCTCCCGACTTGTCTCGATGTTGTCTGGTCCTAAATGGACCGCAAACGACTGGAAACGAGCAGGATCGAGTAGCAGAGAGTAGCAATAGCCGCTCTCTGCTACTCGATTTCCTGTCGGGTCGTCGCACGTCGCGAGAATTTAAGCTCGCGGGGGCAGGTTAGGGGCCCCCGGGGGGTGGGAAGATTTCCCAAATGGAATTGCAGCTACGCTGTGTTAACGGCTTCCAATTCCCACCTGTTCAATGTCGACGTACTCCATTCCACATTCTTGCCCACTCGTTTCGATACGTGCAATTCAATGCAGCTATCGCAGAGGTAATGCGTCAGTCGAGAGTGCAGGAACTCTGCCCGCTCCATCTCGGTATCGCATTCCGCACAAATAATCATCGACCACGCTTAGTCGACGTTGTCTTGAGTCCGGTATCCGCCTGCTCCGGCTTGGTAAGGGAGAGGTAGTTATCGCCCTCTAGATTGCGATCTACGGTGCGTGCGCCAGCAAAGGTGAGCGTTGCATTGTCATCGAATGCGTCGCCTCGCTTCTCTCGCAGCACCTCTGCGATTTCACTAGGGCTAACCTTGTGCTCCTTACGGAAGCCATTCTTCTCCTCTACAAACACAAGAGCGTATTCGTCTGCCGCCATGATGGTGTCTCCTTTCGTCACAGGTACATCCCTGTACCTTTATCAATGTCATCCTCGGCATCCGGGTCTTTGCCCTCAGCCCAGGTAGCGAATCGTGCAACCGCGTTGCGGCGCGTAGTCTTGGCAAGCTTCACCAGTTCTGCCGCCGCATCCTGGTCGAATTCGAGCTTGCCGCTCTGATACCGCTCCTCTAGCTCATCTGCCATGGCGGTAGCTATCTCATGCAAATCCATGGACACCCGGCGCAGTACCTCGCTCGGCGTATATCGGATGACTGGCTTGGTTGCCAATGCCACGTTTGCCGATGTCAGTAGCTTGGCTAGGTTGTCCTGCCAATCGGCAAAGGTCCCCTGCTGCGCCAGCTCTGCCTGTTCAGGCGTCAGCTCGATTTCCCCTTCACTCATCCGGCTCAATTCCTTTCCATGTGATAGTGATCATCGTCGACGCGATTACCGCATCGGCGTAACCCAGCCCTCGCATAATTGCGGCGACTAGTTCTGTGTGGTTCACACTCCGCGCGACGTAATCGCCGTTTCGGAGCGTGCTGACAACGTCTGCGTGCCACTCCACCGACGGAAGTTGGTCTTCCACTGGGTCCCCTCTCAGTAAGATCTGTTTACGGTTCAGGTCTCCAGTCACGCCCGTCTACCGGTGGTACTGGTACTGGGCTGACCTGCGGTTGGACTGGTACCACCCTTGTCCCGACTGGCGCGGTTGCCCCGTCCATTTCATCGGGGGTATTTACCTTTCTTCTGTCCAGTCGGGACAAGGGTGGTACCAGTGTGTGTTTACATACATGCAGGTCAGCCCAGTACCAGTACCACCTATGCTCAGGCGCGACTGGAGGAACGGACTAACGCGGAACGTCGACCAGCTTGGTTGGAGTGGTGACCAGCTCTCCGGCATCGATCAACGCTTGAATGTCCTTGAGGATGGTGGGTCGGTTGCCCCTGACTCCCTCAAATATCTTGTTCCGGCTGAGTGGACCATTCGCGGTGACGTATTCGATGATGCCGTCTTGCCGGGCATCGGCGGGATTGGCTCGCGGCGGCCGGTTGCGGTTGGCGAGAATGTGCCGCAGCCGGCCAGCGGGCACCTCCGACCCCCAATTGAGTCTGACGCTGGTGATCTCCTCGCCGTCGAATTCACCGAGGTTCGCCTCTGCCAGGGAGTAGGACAGCTCGGCCAGATCGCCGCGCCCGAGGTTGTTCTTAGGCTGCCCCATGATTTTGATGCTCGGGTTGTCTGGGTCTTCAGCGACGTACAGCACTGCCCGGCTCACTGCTGTGAACGCTCGGCTACTCGTGATGGTGGTAAGGGGATCGGTCGAGTCACCCTTGTTCGTATGGATGATGCCGAGCACTGCCGCGTCGCCTTCCTGTGCCACCCGAACTAGCGGCTCCAGCGCCTGCCTAACGCTGCTGTCTTTGTAGGTGTCAAGCCGACCCTCCAAACGGGAAATCAGCGGGTCCAGCAGGATCAGCGCCGGTGCTCCGTCCCTCATCACCGTGCCGAGCGATGGGATGTCGCGGGGGAACGTGATGAAGTCGAATTCATTCTCCGTCGTGATGCTGAAGACTCTGGAGATATCTGCTCCCGCTGACACCAGTCGAGGAACGATCGTGTGTTCCCATGAATCCTCACTAGCGATAATTCCTACGTTCCGCGGTTCACCGTAAAACGCTCCTGGCAATGTGCCGTTAGTAATGTCGGCAACCAGTGTGTACGCCAATGTGGACTTCCCGATGCCCTCCCGACCGGCGAGCAACGCCAACGTGCCGGTGGCAATCCGGTCTTTCCACAACCATCGGACGGCTCTCGGTTCGATGTCCGATGCGGCGGTCAGCCGTAGTCGCTGCTTAAGCGGTGCCAGCGGATTTTGCCGGAAACCACTCTTCAATGTCTGCTCCATAGTCTCTGCACTCCTGTTCGGTCATTGGTTCGATGTAGTAACTCAGGTTCGAGGTGAACAAAAGCTCCAGCTCGTTCTTGTCCACATCGAGCCGGTCGCGAAATGCCCGTGTGATGCCCGCAAACTGCGGGTCCATCGTCGTCGGCACGGTCTGTTGGGACATGACAGGACACCCCCTTGCTAATGGTCGTTCTTGGCCTTGCATCGTGCCTGGTCAGCGAATTGCGCCAGACCCCCGAAACTCCGTAGACGAATCGGAACCCCTTGCCGGTAGGTCGGGGTACCCCCTGCCTGTCCAACGGCGCACAGGGGCTCTCAGACGAATCCATGAGTCCGCTTCTTGTAGGACTCCATATAGGGCTTGCCGTCTCGGTAGTGCTGAAAATGCCAGTAGTCGTGATCGACCGGCTGAACCTTGCCCGACGGCTTGAAGTTCCCATACCACTCGCGCAGGTCGGCCGCGTCCCGGTCGATCGTGCATCCCTGCGAATAGAAGTGCTTGCGCTCCAAGTGGAAAGCCTTACCGTCCCAGCACAGCACCGGAACTGGCCGGCATCGGCAGTCAGTCGACATGCTTCCAACTCTTTCCATTCCGGATGGCGCTGATGTTCGCGACCGTGACACCGAATCGCGCGGCCAGCGACTTGGGCGAGGTGCCTAGTCGCAATTGCATCTTGATTTCGCGTACGTCTGCCTCGGTGAGCAGAGCGCGCGGCCTGGTTGTCATCTCCATGTATCCCCTTTCAAACTTTGAATCCGTGGGCAAATGAAAAGCCAGCCGGGGGTGATGCATGTGGAAGCCCCGGCTGGCTCTCTTTCAGTTATCTGGGTGTCGTCACAATGACAATCTCGGTCGTTACGACGCGAGAAGTTGCTTCGATCTGCTGGCTGGCCATTACGGCTTGACGTCCGTAACGCGCTCAACACCAGCAGTGTTGAACACTCCGATGTCGAAGCGGGCCAGTGTCCGCACAGCCGTCATGTCCTGCTCGAAATAGCGCGACTGGTCATACTGCACTCGCAGATCCATACGGCGCGCAATCACGACCTGGTCCAGGTCCACCACCAGGAACGGCGTACCGTTCGTACCGGTGCCCTGGTTCACGGGTAGCACCGTGGTCAGGTAGACCGGGACACCGAAGAGCCGACGCTGCAACGTACCGGTGACATCACTCATGCCGAGGTACTCGTTGTTGCCCGCTGTGGTGGTTGTCTTCAGCTTCATGATCTGCGTCCATAGGCGAGGGTGCATGAAGATGACTGCGCGGTCCGGGTTGGCGTTGTTCGTCAACAGCCGGTTGATGGCGTCCAGGAAGACATCGGCATTAACCAGTGAGGCAGCGTGTGCCACGGAGTTGATGCCGGTGAAGTTATAGATACCGCGCAGGTTGTTGCCGGTACCGTCGCCCTGCAAGAACTGATTGTCGAAATGAAGCGCCAACTGTCGCATGTGGTCGTCCACCACGATGTTGGAAATCTGTGGACGCGAGTCCTCCAGAACTTCATTCGACACCAGCGAGTACGCGTAGCCCTTTTTGGGCTTCAGCGAGATCTGGGCGAACGTTGGGTCCGACGCTGTAAGGGTGCCAGTTTCCTGGATCATGCTGGCGGTGACGCCGCTGACGACCTTCGGAATCAGAATCTCATCGCCCGATCCGCTGGGGATGTCGATGACCTGGATTCCGCCACCGGTCGATGCGCGTGCGCTCAGCACTACCGACTTGGCGGATAGGTACTGAACCACCTTTGTGGACCAGATCTGCGGAGTTACGTAGCCACCAGCCGAATCGGTGCCTTCGACCAATGTGCGGTACTCGTGCATGCTCGGCATGGCAATGTTGCGGAACTCTGCCGGGTCGACCTGATCCAGCGAGCTGGCACCGCGAGGCGTGGACGCCGCAAACGCCGTAGCGAATTCTTTGTCATCCCGCAGGCGGCGCGTCTCGTCTTCGATCAGCTTGCCGTAACGCTCAATGTTCTTATTGGCGCGGTCAAAGCGCTGGTCGTCCTCAGCGGACATTGCTTCGCCATCGGCGGCACGCAGCAGGAGTTCTTTGCGCTCGTGTGCAGCGGCAATTCGCTGCTCGTTCAGACGACGCAGCAGCGGTGTTTCGTTAGGTAGATTGCTCATTAGAGCTTTCCCCCTTTCGCTCGAAAGCGGAAGTGGACAAGCTCCACCGACAGCATGCCCGGCCCTATGAGGGTGGGTTCGAACCGTCGATCGATTCCGTTTACCCGCGTGGTCTGAACCGAACGGGGCGGCGTTCTTTAGGTGGTCGTCTACCGGCCTAAAGAATTACTTGATGGGAATGGAGACGCCCGCTCGCCTTTTGTGGCAGTGCGTTCGCGGCCACCGACGAGCGGGCACCATTTACCCCAGCTTTCTCACCGGCGGAGGTGGGAAAGAAAAAAGGGGCTGGATTCCGCTCTACCTGGCGGGGTCAGCACCAGGGAACGAATCCAGCCCCATGTCTATGCGCGCTCTGACCAGCGCTGGCGGTCCTGTGTGGACCTCTCTGCTCTCATCGTAGTGCCCGGTGCAGGGCCACAAACGCCTGTAGGCCGTTCCTACGCGTGGCTAGACTTGCCATCTTGCAGATGGTGAAAAGCGCCCTCAGAGGGCCGCTGAGCCAAGATCCGGGCTGCCTGGCACACTCGGACGGCAAGCGACCCCTGAGGCACTAGCTCTGTCTCAGGGGTCGCGTCTACCGGATCAGATGGAGTGCAGGTGCAAGCGTCGCTGCGGCAGTCTCCGGCCGCGCTTCAGCCGATTGCGGATGGCCAGCCACAGAGCATCGGGCATGTCCAGCACCGATAGCTCCATGAGCAGTTCTTTGTCGGTCATCGCTTCGTAGATTCGGACTTGTACCTCATCATCTCTCATGGCGATACCTCCTTCACCTGACGCTGATACGGCGTTCGGGTGGTTGTCAACGAAGTGTGATTTACTGCAAAACCGTTCAATGCACGCGCAATCAATTCGCCGGTGCTCCCCTACCTGGACGCGAAAGCGACCCCGGAGATTGGCTCTCACGGGGTCGCTATCAGTAGCTTCCGATCGGGTGGGACCGGGTAGCCTGGCGCTCGCGCCAGGTCGCCGGTTACAAGCGGTCTCCCAACGACTGCCGCCGTGCCGATGCATGCGCACGTGCAGCCGCACTCGACCGGCCGTAAACACGCAACATGTCAGTGGTGGACCAGCCGAACAATTGCAGAGCGTCCGTTTCGCTGCCACCGGCCGCCAGCCAGCGATGCGCTGCTGTGTGCCGCAATTGGTGAGGGTGCACATGACCGATACCCGCTTGCCGTGCGCGTACCTCTAGCATTTGCTGGATGCCGTTCGGGGTCAGCGGCCCGTGGATACCGAGCCAAAGTTCCGAACGATCGGAACATCTGTGTGTTTCGCGGATGCGCCGGTATCGGTCAAGCGCGGTCCCTGTCTTGTTGCCGAACGGGATGTAGCGCGTGCCAGTCTTGCCGGTCACCACGATGATGTCATTGCGGTCATCGATCGCGTCGACAGTCAGGCCAGCAATTTCCGCGAGTCGTGGTCCCCCGGGCTCGGACATCACGCGGATGATTGCCTCATCACGGCGACACAGAAGCGTCTTGCCTTGACAGGCACGCAGTAGTGATTTGAGGTCCTCATCGGACAGCACAGCGGGCGGGGCATCCGGGAATGCTGGCTGCGGGATACCGGCCATCGGGGATTTGGTGATGACTTCCTCCACCACCAGCCAGTTGTAGAACGTGCGCAATGACCGGTAATAGGTAACCACCGATCGCGCCGCCATGGTGTCGAGCCTCGCGGCGAGGTAATTGCGGATGTCGAGCTTCGTGAGCTGCGACAGGTCCGAGCCAAAGAACCGGTCAGCGTTGTAGATGGCTTCGAAGTAGCCCTTGATTGTCTCCGGCGACAGGTTCCGGATGCGGCAATCCCGTGAGTACGCAATCCACAGTCGATCGTTCGATGTGGTCAGTTGCCTGCTGGTCATCGGTAGACCCCTCCACCAAGTGGTGACTAGGGGCAGCAATCACAGGATTCCCTCGCATGCGCGCGGCCTAGGGCCTAATAGAGTCACGGCTTCGTCACCGACCAGATGGTCACCGGCATCATCGCTCTCCATCCCGTGAAACCGCCGACCGGCGCCGCCCGCTGCACGGCGAGCCGGGTCAGTTCACCGCCCAGCTTCGCGTACCAGGCCGCCAGCACGGCCTCCGATTCCAAAGTCACCGCGTTGGCGACCAACCGCCCATCCGATGGCAGGGCGTCCAGTGCGGCTTCGACGACCCCGTCCCGCGTCACTCCGCCACCGATGAAAACCACGTCGGGCGCCGGCAATCCGGCCAGAGCGCCGGGCGCCCGGCCCTCGACAACCCGGAGCTTCGGTACGCCCAGAGCAGCAGCGTTGCGCTCAATCCGCCCGGCCCTCTCAGCGGAGGACTCGACAGCGACGGCGCGGCAGTCCCGGTGGGTTCGCATCCACTCGATCGCGATGCTGCCGGAGCCGGCGCCGACGTCCCAGAGCAGCTCGCCGGGTTGGGGGCCGAGCACGGCGAGCGTTACGGCTCGGACTTCGCGCTTGGTGAGCTGGCCATCGCTCTCATAGACAGCGTCGGGGAGGCCCGGCACCAGCGGCCGCGGGCCCGTCCGGTCGATTTGTGCGGCCGCTTGCTCCGCGGGTGCGGCGGTGCCGTCGGTGCAGACCACCGCGATCACGTTCAACGGATCGATGCCCGTCAGGTCCAGGGAGGATGCGGTTCCGGAGATCTTGCTCTCGGTGGGGGCGCCGAGCTGGGACAGGACCGTAATGGTGCTTTCGCCGTATCCGCGTGAGGACAGGAGGGCCGCCACCGCGGCCGGGGTCTTCGCGCCTGCGCTGAGAATAAGGATCTTGCGGCGCGGGTGGATGAGCGGATGCAGCTCCTCGACCGGGGCGGTGACCAGGCTGAGGACGTCGACCTCAGGGAGCGGCCAGCCCAGGCGGGCCGCCGCGAGGGAGATCGAGGACGGGTGCGGGATGACTCGTACGGCGTCCGCCCCGAGCAGCCGGACCAGCGTCGCGCCGATCCCGTGGAACATCGGGTCGCCGCTGGCCAGCACCGCGATGCGCCGATCCTGGTGCGCTTCGAGCAGACCGGGCAGCGCCGGGAGCAGCGGTGACGGCCACGGCACCCGGTCACCCTCGACCGCCGATGGCAACAGGGCCAGCTGCCGGGCGCTACCGAAGATCACCTGTGCGGCGGTCAGGGCCGCGGTGGACGTACCCGACAATCCCGGCCAGCCGTCGGCGCCGATGCCGACCACGGTGAGGCCGGCGGGTTCGTCAGTCACGTCGTGACGGTAGCCGTCGGTCACCGAGCCTCCTCCGCCGTACCCCTGGCCGATGCATATCGATTGCTTTCGGTTGGTTTCCAAACGCCTCGAATGCGGATGATCCGACACGCATATCCGTCACATCTGACAGCGCATCGACCCGACTCGCCGCACCGAGGACGCTGATTGATCGCGCGGCCATCGCACCTCGCCTCGGGTCCGCCGCTCCTGATCTACCTGCACCCGCGTCACGATCATGCCCCTGACCGGCGGCCTTCGGCCTGACTCGCCGCTGCCCGCCCACGGAGCAAGATCATCGCTGGTCACGGACTTTTTCCGTTCAGGTTTGAGCCTTCACCCGCTGAACCGCGTAGTAACCGTCGACGGCCCGCCGAGACCGGACCGTCACGTCGGGCGCTGGGGGGTGGCCGATGCCGAAGGACGACTGCTGAGCGGGTGAGGTCGATGGCGCGAGCGTACGGCGATACTGCCGGCCGATCAGGGCCGACCGTGTTCCAATCCTTCGAGGACCAGCGCGAACCCGAGTACGAGCCGGCAGCGTCGTTCGCGCCCACGGTGACTCCGGAGCGTGGATTCTGGGACCAGCCCGACCTGAACGAGGCCGTGCCCCGCGGCGACATCATCGTCGAGGCACCGGACGAGTCGGGCTGGCAGGGCACCGGCCCCGCGATCGTCACCGACGACCGCCCGCCCGCCGAAGCCACCTCGGGTAACCGCCTGCTCACGGTGCTGTTGTTCTTCTCAGGCCTGGCCACCAGCGTCTCCCTCTGGCTCTTCGACACCCAGGCGGGGGCGATCAACGACACCGCCACGCTGATGTTGGCCGTCGGCCGGATCACCGGGCTGATCGCCGGCTACCTGCTCTTCATCCAGCTGCTGATGATGAGCCGGGTGTCCTGGCTCGAGGAGTGGGTCGGCGCCCGCGACCTGCTGCGCTGGCATCGCTGGCTGGGCACGACGCTGGTCGTCGCGGTGCTCACGCACATCGTCTTCATCGTCTACGGCTACGCGCTGACCGCCGAGTCGGGCGTCGTCGACCAGGGCTGGACGATCATCACCACCCTGCCGGAGATGATCAGCGCCACGGTGGCCACGGGCCTGCTGGTGCTGATCAGTGTGATCTCGATCCGGGCCGCGCGGTCCAAGCTGCCGTACGAGCTCTGGCACTTCATCCACCTCAGCGCCTACCTGGTGCTGCTGCTGGGCTATGGCCACCAGGTCGCCACCGGCGCGGATCTGTCCGGCCGCTTCGCGTCGGTCTTCTGGCCCGCGCTCGCCGCCCTGGTCATCGCCGCGCTGTTCTGGGGCCGGCTGGTCGAGCCGCTGTGGCTCAACGTGCGGCACCGCTTCGAGGTGGCCGAGGTCGTCGCCGAGGGCGCGAACACGTTCTCGATCTACATCGACGGCCGCAATCTGGACAGCCTGACCGCCCAGGCCGGGCAGTTCATGCGCTGGCGCTTCCTGACCGCCAACGGCTGGTGGCAGACGCACCCGTTCTCGCTCTCGGCCGCGCCGAACTCGCAGTGGCTGCGCCTGACCGTCACCGCGGTCGGCGGGCACACCGCGAAGCTCGCGGAGATGCAGCCGGGCACGTCGATCTGGGCGGAAGGCCCGTTCGGGACCTTCACCGCGCAGCGCCGGACGCGCCGCCGGGCTCTGCTCATCGCCGGTGGCAGCGGCATCGCACCTATCCGGGCCCTGCTCGAGGACATGCCGCCGGACACGATCGTGATCTACCGGGCCAGCCGCCCCGACGAGCTGGTCTTCCGCGAGGAGCTGGAGGAGCTGGCCGAACGCCGCGACGCCTGGGTCCGCTACATCGTCGGCTCGCGCAACGACCCCGGCCCGCGCCGGCTCTTCACAGCGAACGGCCTGCTCGGGCTGGTGCCCGACGTCAACCGCCGCGATGTCTACCTGTGCGGGCCGCCCGGGCTGGTGGACGCCGCGGTGCAGACCCTGCGCGAGCTGGAAGTGCCAGACAGCCAGTTGCACCTCGACCCCTTCGAATTCTGATTCCGGGAGTTTGCTCATGCGACGCAGTACCGCAGCAGCCGTTGGGACGTTGACCGGCGCCGCCCTGATCGTCGGGGTCCGGCTGAGCGTCTCCGCGCCGGTGGTTCCCTCGGCCGCGCCGCCCGCCGTCGACCTGGCCAACTCGGGCCAGGACGCCGACCCGGAACCGGCGGGCTCGGCAACGAAGAAGCCGTCGTCGAAGAAGCCGGCCGCGAAGCCCACCGAGAACGCCGACGCCTCGGGCGAGGCAGGCGGCAGCGGCCTCAAGAACGGCATCTTCAAGGGCTCGGCGGCGAAGAACCCGTACGGCACCATCCAGGTCTCGATCAAGATCTCCGGCGGCAAGATCACCGCAGCGGACGCGACGTACCCGGTCACCGGCGACAGCGCGACGATCAACCCGCCGGCGATCGCCTCGCTGAAGCAGAGCACGCTCAAGGCCCAGAGCGCCGACGTCGACGCGGTCTCCGGCGCGACCTTCACCTCCGAGTCGTACGTGAAGTCGCTGCAGGCGGCCATCGACGAAGCGACGGCGTAGAGTCCCGCGCCATGCACCACGCCGAGCACGTCATGGGGACGGTCGTCAGCATCGACCTGGCCGACGATCTGCCGCCGGAGAAGCTGCGCGCGATGGTCGACGACGTGTGCGGCTGGCTGCACGAGGTGGACCGGCGGTTCAGCACATACCGCGAGGACAGTGAGGTCAGCAAGCTGCGCCGGCGGGAGATCGACCCGGCGAACTGCTCGGCGGACATGCGGCACGTGCTGGAGGCGTGCGCCGACCTGTGGCGCGAGACCGACGGCTACTTCGACGCCTACGCGGCGGGCCCGCTCGACCCGAGCGGCTACGTCAAGGGCTGGTCGGTGGAGATCGCCTCCGCGCGGCTGGTGGAGGCCGGCTCGATGAACCACTGTGTGAACGCCGGTGGGGACATCCGAGCCCGAGGACGATGCGCCACGGGAGCGCCGTGGCGGGTCGGCATCCGGCACCCGTGGGAGGCGGACAAGCTCAGCTGGGTCCTGGCGGTGAGCGACCAGGCGGTGGCCACCTCCGGCACCTACGAGCGCGGTGACCACGTCTTCAATCCCCGCACCGGCGGCCCGGCCCGGGGTCTGCGGTCGGTGACCGTGGTCGGGCCGGACCTGGCGCTGGCAGATGCCTACGCGACCGCGGCTCTGGCGATGGGCGAGGCAGGAATCGCCTGGCTCTCGAAGCTGGCGGCGGACGGCTACGACTCCGCGCTGGTGACGGACGACGGCCGGGCATTCAGCTCCGCCGGCCTTCCCGCCGCTGTCTGACCGCATCATTCTGATCAGAAGTCGGCGAACAGGTACGGCATCCGCTTCGGGAACAGCACGGCCAACGGCTCGACCGCCGACGCGTCGACGTGCCCGAAGCCCCTGGTCACGACCTCGATCGGGTCGAGCACCCCGTACGCGAGCGCTGAGATGCCCGCACAGGTGACCGTCGCCTGCGGCTCGTTCTTGCTCGGCTCCACGGTGAGCTGCCCGCTCTCCCCGGTCAACTGGTAGCGGCCCGCGATGAAGTCGTCGTCGACCACCTCGATCGTGATGGCCTGCTCGGCGGTCGTAGCGGTGCCCGTGAGCGCCTCCATCGACAACAAGCGGGCCATCGGTCCGTTCTGGCTGGGATGCTCGACCCGGCCCTGGGTGAGCACCGGGAAATCGGTCCCCCACAGATCCGGCACCTCATCCGTGCCGACCTTCAGGATCACGCGCGCCACCTGATCCACGTGGCGGGCGAAATACTGCAGGAGGAGCGCCCGGCCCAGCGAACCGGTGGTCAGCAGGTCGTCGGCCAGCAGCTCACCGCCGAACCGGTCGATGCGGTAGGTCACCGCCCCGACGACCTCGCCCTCGACGCGGGCGATCGCAACCCAGCGCGGGTTGTCCCGGAACTCGGCGGTGCGCACCTCGTCGAACACCGAGAAGCCGTGCCGTTCCCCCAGCAGACGCAGCGTGAGGGCCGTGTAGTCGTCGAAGGCTTCCCGCATGGGCAGGCGCTCGACCTCGCCCGGCAGCTCGGCCTTCAGGAGGTGTGAGAGGCCCTCAGGCGCGAAAGTGACCGTGCGCACCCGGGGCAGACCGACGAAGCCGTAGCGGCCGTAGAAGGACGGACGGAAGGGGTAGAGAGCGCTGACCGTGCAGCCTTGGTCGCGCATCTGCCGGAGCAGGCGGCTCAGAAGCGCCCGGACGAAGCCTCGGCGACGGGCGGCCGGATGAGTCGCCACGGAGGCGACACCGGCCATGTCATGCAGGGTGCCGCGCACGTTCTGCCGCATCGGGAAGGCGCCGACGCCGGCGAGCGCCTGGCCGTTCTCCTCGGCGACGAGGCTCACGGCGGTCCGGTAGTACTGCATGCGGCGGGCGTAGGTCTCCCGGTCGCCGTCGGCCCAGGGTGAGGGCATGAAGGCATACGTCTGCAGGGGGAACATGGTGTCGGTGCGCTCGTCGGCGGTGACCTGTCGGATCTGCATGAGCCCATCCAAGCGGGTACGGGGGTGGCTGCGCTCGCCAGTTTCCTTACCTGTGGATTACGCCGGGGCGACGCGCCGGGGGACCCCGGTTTGGCAAGGCGGCCGGGGACCCGCTAATGTTTCATCCGTCGCCGGGGAACGCGCCGGAGAGACAAGCGGACGTAGCGCAGCTGGTAGCGCATCACCTTGCCAAGGTGAGGGTCGCGGGTTCGAATCCCGTCGTCCGCTCGGAGAGGCCGCCACAGGTTACGTGCGGGGCCAGCTCGGTGGAGTGGCCGAGAGGCGAGGCAACGGCCTGCAAAGCCGTGTACACGGGTTCAAATCCCGTCTCCACCTCGGCATCTGAACGAGGGCGATTGGCGCAGCGGGAGCGCGCTTCCTTGACACGGAAGAGGTCACTGGTTCGATCCCAGTATCGCCCACCACAGTTTATGCAGGTCAACGGCTTGTTATCGGTTCGTCGGTAACGAGCCGTTTGCGTTGCACCACTTACAGAGTCCTGGCCTGCGATGCGCGGTGTAACGTCGACGGCTGCTGATAGGTCGCCAAGGGGTGTTATGACCAGCGTGGACGTGCTCATCGTCACGGCCTTGCCCGAGGAGTACGCCGCGGCGCGCACCGTCGGTCTGACGCTGGCCGCCGACGACGACGAATGGCAGCAGCACGACCGGGACGGCTCTGATCCCTACGAAACGATCAAGATCAGGAACTCCTCAGGAGCGTCGCTGTCGGTTGCCTTGGCACGGCCGACGCGGATGGGTGGCCGCTCGATAGGCCCGACCGCGACGGCGTTGGCCGGGCGCTTGAACCCGCAATGCCTTGCCATGTGCGGTGTCTGCGCGGGCAATCCCAGTGTCGTCGGGCTGGGTGACGTTGTCGTGGCAGAGCTGGCCTACGAGTATGACGAGGGTAAGCGGACGTCGACCGAGTTCTCCGGCGACCACCGGCAGTTTGTGCTGGATGATCGTTGGTTGCGTACGGCCCAGGAATTCGCGCCTTCGAGTCTGCCCAGCTTTGGCCAGGCAGGCCGCGAGGAAGCCAAGCTGTGGTTCTTGGAGCGGCTGAGAGCTGGCGACGAGCCACGGGCTCATCCGGCACGAGCTCGCTACTTCCCGCAACAGACCTGGGAGACGTGGACCGCCGAGATGCAAGCCGACGGCCTCATCCTCTGGAGCGGTCAAGGCTGGGAGTTGACCGACGAGGGCAAGAGCCTCATCGATCGAAAGTGGTACAACGACGTCGACGGACCCGACCGATTGCCATTCGCCGTGTCGGTGGGGCCGATGGCCAGCGGCAGCGGCGTCGCCAAGGACGGAGCCGCCTGGGAGCAACTGGCCCAGATGGGTGTTCGTTCAGTCGCCGCCCTGGAGATGGAGGCGGCCACCCTCGCGACCGCGGCGCGTCACCAGCACATTCCGCACTGGCTGGTGGTCAAGGGCGTGACGGACCACGCCGACCCGAGGAAGGACGATCGGTACAAGGCCTTCGCAGCACGCGCATCTGCCGAGGTCCTCTTCGCCTTGTTGGCGCAGCTCCTCCAGCCGGTCGTCAAGCAGCCGGCCGGGCCGACCCGCGCGCCCTCACCCGGATCCGCACCCGCCGGACTGACAGCCGGGCATCGACAGACGCTGCAGCTGATCTCCGAGATGTTCCAGCAGAACGACTCGTGGCCCGCATTCAATCTGATCGACCGGCCGCTTCGCCAACACGGCATCGATGCCGCGTACACCGTCATGTCGATGCCCGCGGGGCTCATGGCCGGGCGCCGTGGCAACGCCCGCCCGATGCGAGATGATCCGATGCAGCTGACCCTGCGAGGGCTGGCGCTGTGCGACGGAGCCGAGTACGACATCGAATTGTTCCTCACGGTCACACGGTGGGCCGCCGAGCTGGACAACTCCTTCGATCCAGGTACCGACCCGCACGCCGCGCCGCGATTGACATCGCAGGAGGTGGCCCAGACATTCGGGCTGGTCAGAGGCAGGCGAAGGAACCTCCGCCGACTGTACGCAATGATGCAGGTGCAGCGATGGGGGTTCGGCAGCGGCGGCGGCGGGCCTGACAACTGGTGGTGGGAGATCGACCGCGACATCCGATGGTTCGCCACCGCTACCACGGCCGAGGCCTACGACCAGGCGCGAACTGCTTGGCTGACCGAATCCGCATCGGTTGCCTCCGGACCGGCAAATCCGACGGCTCATCCGGTCGAACCCTTGGTGCGACGACGTGTATCGGTGCACGATCTGCTCGATCAACTCGCCGCTCGAGACCCGGTTCCTGACCCGAGCGCCCGCGTGAATGGTCACCTCTACCTGGTAGTCAGCCCTCGGGCAACTGCCGACGACGCAATAGGCGCTGTCTGTACCCCCTCGGCCGCCGCAGAGCTGGACGCGGCCGTCCAACGCGCGATCGCCGTCCGCATCAAGCCGAACCCGTTCGTGCCCGACTTCTCCTCCGGTCACTGGCGACGGGACAGCAGCGGCATCCGCAGTACGGCCGGCGTCTCAGAGAACGGCTCCGTTCAAGAGAAAACCCTCCTCGTCCTTACATTGCGCGAGGACGCCACTGTGACCGTCTTGTGCGGCCGCGCCACCGACCAAGCGCGACCCGTCTGGCACCCCGTCGGCCAGCCGAGGTCCCAGTCAACACGCCCCGTAATCTTTCCAGGACTAGTCCTGGGTCTGGTCCACAGCGCGCTCTTCTTAGCCGCTGATCTCGCCCAGCGCTACGCCAAATACGACGGGCAATGGGACATCGGACTCCGTCTGACCGGCATCGGGAACGCGATCGCCTACGACTACGTGCGCAGCGGCGACGAGGACGTAGTGCAACCCTACGACGAGGACATCTACGAGCGCACAACCGTCGCTTTTACCGCCGACATGGCGACCAATGCCGCCGAGGTGGCCGAGCGCCTCGTTGCACCGCTCGTTCGAGCTCTGACCGTCGACTCTACCTACCTGCCGTACAGAACCGTCTGACTCGTGTTGAGCTGACGCCTACCGGCGATTTGCATCCCGTCCACCACCGCCACCCGCCGCCACCATGGATAGACGGGACGCGCGGACTCCTCCACACGACGCCGAACGTCCGGTCCGGCAACCAGCGCCCGCGCTGAGGGCGACGCCGTCCAGTGGACTGACACCGGGAAGACCTTTGTCGAGACATCGCCGAAGTGAGATTCCTACGTTCAGCGGCGCCAGGTGCGCGTTGCTGTGGTGGTGAGGTTGCCCGCTTTGTCGTACCCGCGGATCTTGACCTTGATCTTCTTGCCGTATTTCTTCGGGTTGACCGAGAAGGCGAAGGCCGCCTTGGTGTCCTTGGCGACGACCTTGCCGTTGATCAGCAGCTCGACCCGGCTGATGCCGTTGCGGTCGGTGGCGGACACCGTGAGTTTGACGGTCTTCTTGACCTTCGCGCCGTTGCCGGGGCCCTTGGTGATCTTCACCTTCGGCTTGGTGTTGTCGACGATGACGGCGCGTTTCGCCGTGCTCCGGTTACCGAGCCGGTCGGTGAGCGTCCAGGTCAGCGTGCGGGTCCCGTCCTTACCGGCGGAGGCCGTCACGGTGAACGGCGCCTTGGTCACGCTGGAAGCGTCCTGCAGGTATGCCTCGCGGATTCCCGACGGGTCCGTGCCTTTCGCGGTGGTGCGGAATTCGCTGCCTCGGACCAAAGCGCGGTGGCCGGGACTGATCGCCGTGATCACCGGGCCGGTGTTGTCCATCACGATGCTGCGCGTCAAGGTCGCCCGATGTCCCAGGACGTCGTAGGCGCGGACCTCCAGCTGAGCCGTGCCGTTCGCCTTACCGGTGTCCCAGTCGAAGTACGGTTCGAAACTGGACCCATCGGAGGGCACGACATACGTCGAGCGCAGTGTCCCGTCGACCCACCACTCGACCCGTTCCAACGGCGAGATGCTGTCGATCGAGACGGCCAGGCGGCTTCGGCCGCTGACGCGTCCATCCACCACGGTGTAATCCGCTTGCCACGGGAATCGCAGGGCGGTGATGGTCGGGCCGGTGTTGTCGAGGCCATAAAAACCGTACGCGAACGAGACGTTGCCGGCCTTGTCGGTGAGCTCGAAATGCACGTACGCGATTCCGGTACGGCCCGCCGTGTCCCAGATGATCGTCCACGGAGCAGCCGTCGCTCTCGCCGCCTCCCCAGGTGTCGCGTGGTCGTACAGCGACACCTGGGCAAGATCGCTCGACGTGTCGACCGCCGTGAAGGTGACCACGCCGCCGACGATGGACTCGAACGGCGGCGTCAGCGTGGCGTGCGGGGCCACGGTATCCACGTGGACCCGGCTCGTCGCCTCACCGGGATTGCCCGCCGCGTCGAACGCCCGGATCGTGACTTCCGCGTCGGCGTCATGCAGCCGTGCCGGCACCGGAAGGGTCACGCCCAGGTTCCACTGTCCGGGCGCGTAGCTGCGCACAACGGCGCCGTTGAGGACGACCTCGACCTTGACGACGCCGACGTCGTCGGTCCAGCTCGGGTGCAGCCGCTGGGTCCGGCCGACGAGCTGACCGTCCACCAGACCCGTCGAGGTGACAACCGGTGCGTCGACATCGACAGGCGGATCAGCGGCAAATGCCGGCGTCGACATGGCCAGCGAAACGACCAGCGCGGCTGCCGTGATGAGACGAAACTTGCCCATGGTGCCCGAACCCCCGTGATCATGGATGCCGCCGGACAATACGGGGTTCGATCACCCACTGTCGATCCCGGAGCAGCCGAGCCGAGACGGAAGCTGCGGTAGCAAGGCTTGCGGCGATAAGGTCGCTCAACCGCATCAGGCCGGCCACCTCCCGGTCCGCGACCGCCGCCAACGTCAGTGCACCGATCGCGACTCCTGCGCGGATGCTCGGTGCCCGGGTCATCCAAGCCAGCGATCGAACCAGCCGCGGGTACGCCGCAGCACGTCAAGCTGGTGACCACGTTCCTGGATCGCGTGCTTCTCCCCGGGATAGACCACGTACTCGTGCTCCACCCCGAACCTGCGCAGCGCCCGATGAAAGAGCTCCGCCTGCGATACCGGAACGTTGGTGTCGTTCTCGCCGTGCAGAATCAGCACCGGGGTGCGCACCTCCCCGGCGTACGAGATCGGGCTCTGGCGGTGTGGACCTGGCCCCTCCCAACCGTCACTGCCGCTGAGGGCTGACTCGAACCGGCCCTCCTCCCCGGTTGCGGCCAGCATTGCCCAGTCGCTGATGCCGGCGCCCATCACCGCAGCCTTGAACCGGTCCGTCTGCCCGACCGCCCAGGCCGCCATGAATCCGCCGTGGCTCCAGCCGCCGATGCCCAGCCGGTCCGGGTCGGCCACGCCGTCGGTGATGAGCCGGTCGATACCGGCGCAGATGTCGGTCCACTCCTCCAGCCCGACCGCCCCGGCGACCCGTACCGCGAAGTCGTGGCCGTGGCCCATGCCGCCGCGCGGGTTCGGCAGGAACACCGCGTATCCCGCGGCGGCCAGCCACTGACCGGACGGGTCCCAGCCGAGTTGGAGACGGTCGGCGTGCCGGTCGTACGGGCCGCCGTGGACCAGTGTCACCAAGGGGAAGGGTCCGGATCGGCCGGGCGGCAGGATCAGCAGACCGTCGAGGTCGAGCCCGTCGGATGCTTTGTACGACAAGCGTTGCTGGATACCCCACCGGACGTTGGCCAGTTCGGGCCTGAGGTTGGTCAGCCGGGTCAGTGGCCCACCGGCCGGGCCGGCGTGGACGTTGGCCGGCTCGTAGGACGTGCTGACCACCACCGCGACGGCGTCACCGTCCCGGTTCGTGGTCAGCGACGTCGCGTGGCCCTTGATCCGGGACACCTCGACGAGGCGGTGCCCGGCCGGATCCAGCCGGTGGATCGCGGTGTCGAGGCCGTCGGCGACCAAGGCCAGCGGCGGACCGGTGTCCGCCTGGACCAGACCGATCGGGCAGACGGTGGTGCCGGCGGTCACGCTGCGGTGCTCGCCCACCGGTACGGCGACCTCGAGAACCGCTCGCCCACCCACCAGGAACGGCGGCGTCTTCGCGAGGTACGCCAGGTGCCAGCCGTCCTCGGCGGACCACCAGACCAGTGACGACGCGTCCGCGGCAGCCCGACCCAGATCCTGCGCCGTGCCGCTGATCGGGTCGAGCAGGTGCAGACCGGGTTCGAGCAGACCCGGGTCCACCTCAGGCGTCGACCAGGTGAGCACGGCCAGCATGCCGTCGTCGGGCCGCTGGGCCACCTCGACGACATGGCGATCGCCGAACGCGTCAGGGGTCCGTACCTGCCCGCTGCGAACGTCGAGCAGCCGCAACCGGTCCGGGCTGACCCGGGCGTCGTCCTCAGGTGAGGCCGCGATCACGACGACCAGGTCCGGATCGGTCAGTGGGAGGTGAGCCGACACCCCACCCGGCCAGGACGTGAGCGTCTCCACGACTCCGTCGAACAGCCCGACCCGGCACACCTGCGCCGTGCCGCGCTCAGCTCGGTCGGAAAGGAAGTAGACCGCTAGCGAATCAGCAGCCCACCTCGGCGCCGCATCGTTGCTCTCCCCCGCCGTCAATCGTCGTGGCGGGTCACTGCCGTCGGTCGCCGCCACCCAGAGCTCGCCGATCGGGTGGTCACCGGCCCGCCCGACCGGCGCGACCACGTAGGCGACCCACCTGCCGTCCGGCGACAGCGCCAACGCGCGCGGAACGCGGCCGTCGACCACCATGTCGGCGGTGAGCCGGGTGTGTGCCACCGGGGCGGACTAGCGTTCGCAGTTGGTGCTGGTGTCCGGGCTGTAGGCGTGGCACTCGTCGCCTGTCGCAGCGTTGGTGCCGCCGTCCAGGGTGTCCGCCGCCGCCTTCTCCTTCCAGCCGAAGAGCAGGTCGTCGCCCGCGTCGCCGTACAGCTGGTCCCGTCCTTCCCCGCCCTCCACCAGGTCGTCGCCGCCTCCGCCGTGCAGCACGTCGTCGCCGGCGTACCCCTGCAGCTGGCCGGACCCATTGTTCCCGGTCAGCCGGTCCTTGCCGCGGCCACCGATGATGGTCTCGATGTCGGCGCCGACGGTGTCATGCTCGCCGGCCTGGCCGTCGTCATTGCCGGCCCCGTCCGCGTCCACCGCGACGCCCGCGGTCCGGCCGAAGTAGGAGACCGCGTCGATGCCGGGTCCGCCGAGGAGCACGTCGGCGACGAAGGGCCCGGATTCGTCGCCGTCGAGCCCGTCGTTGCCGGCGCCGCCGTCGAGGTGGTCCCGGCCCTTACCGCCGGAGAGGCCGTCCGTGCCGGCGCCGCCGTACAGCTTGTCGTCGCCGTCGAGGCCCTCGAGAGAGTCGTCGCCCTTGCCGCCGTACAGGATGTCGCGGCCGGCCCAGCCGGCCAGGCTGTCGTTGCCGTCACCGCCGGACAGCATGTCGTTGCCGGTGTCGGCGTCAAGCTTGTCGTTGCCGGCCAGGCCGTAGAGCTTGTCGGCACCGGACATGCCGAACAGCGTGTCGTTGCGCGAGCCGCCGACCAGCCGGTCGTTGCCGGAGCCGCCCTCGGCGCTCATCGGCAGGCCGGCGTTGTTCACGACCGAGTCGTTGCTGTCGTAGAGCCGGACGGTGACCCGCTTCGGGCCCTTCTCGACGGTGCAGCGGACCTTGGTCCTGTCGCCCTTGACGGCCTTGCAGCCCTTGCCCGCTCTGACTTTGACCCGGTCGTCGACGGTCACGACCTTGCCCTTGCGGGTGATCACCACCCGGTTGGCGACCTTGGTGCCGGCGTGGAAGCGCACCGTCGTACCGGAGACGGAGGCGGCGCCGTCGGTCCCGGCCGCGAACGCCGGCAGGGCGAAGGCACCGAACGAGACGGTGGCGAGCAGGATCGCGCCGGCACGGGCGACCCAGTTGGCGTTGTTCACGTGGACTCTCCCCGGCAGCCGGCGGCGTCGATACCGCGCGGGCCGTGATCATAGACCGCGGTGTGTCAGTTCGAGGGAGACGTTCCAGAGGTGGCGCGCATTGTCGGCGTCGATCGCGTACGGGGCGACCCCGCGCCGGCTGCCCGGCCCGAACGGCTGCTGAACGCCGGCGTCGCCGCCGGCGACTTCCGGGCCGACATCGCGGCTGCCGATGTCCTGACGGCGTTGGGCGGGATCACGCTCATCGGGGGCCACGAGCGTCAGCGTGAGCACCGGTGAGCGATCTGAGAACCGACGAGTCCATGACGACCGGCACGCAGGCGCGGCTCTGCTCGCCGCCATCGTGGCCGCGCAGCTGGTCGGCATCGGGCTGATCACCATCCGGGCCTGGTTCGCCATCAAGGGCTTCGGCGGATCGGGCAGCCTCACCGAGACCCACATCACCTACGCGGCCGCCGCGGCGCCGGTCGCGGCCGCCGCGGCGCCGGTCGCGGCCGCCGCGGCGCCGGTCGCGGCCGCCGCCACCGCATCGGCCGCCGCACTGGTGTGGCGCGAGCCCGTCGACGGGTGGCGCAGCCTCGTCCCGGCCCGGCCCATGCTTGTCGGCGCCGGCGTGGCGGTGCTCGGCCTGCTGCCACAGCTGTGGAACGCGGCAGACGACGGTGCATGCGCGAAGAGACCCTGCCCGGCGGTAACACCACTGGTGCCGTACTCATCGACGGGCTTGTCCACAAGCGGGCCTCGCCGTGGACCGCGACCGTGCATGCTGTGTTGCGGCATCTGGAAGATGCCGGTTTTGCCGGCGCTCCGCGCGCGCTCGGCTTCGACGATCAGGGCCGGGAGGTGCTCACCTACCTGCCGGGAGAGACGATCGGTGACCGGGAGCCCTCGCCCGCCTGGACGTCGGCCGATGCGATGCTGGTCCAGGTCGGCCGGTGGCTGCGCGGTCTGCACGACCTGACCGCCGGCTTCACGGCGCCGGCGGACGAGCGCTGGTTCATCGGTGGTGCGATGGGTCCCGGTCTTGTTGTCGGACACCAGGACGCGGCTCCCTACAACGCGGTCGTCGACGGCGACCGGCTGGTCGGATTCTGCGACTGGGACATCGCCGGCCCGTCCTCGCGGGAGTGGGACCTGGCGTTCTCCGCGCTGTCCTGGGTGCCGCTCGCGTCGCCGCGCGACGGCGCCGCCTTGAGCGGCCCGGACCTTCGGGAGCGGTCGCGGCGGCTCCATCTTCTGCTTGACGCGTACGGGTATGACGGCGATCGGCTCGCGTTCGGTGCTGTGGTGCCCGAGCGGGCCCGCCGGCAGGCCGGGGTGATCCGCAGCATGGCCGGCGCCGGGGATCCGGCGTCGATCGCGCTGCTGCCCATCGCGGAGCTTCTCGAACGCTCCGCGACCGACGTCGAGGCCCTGCCCGGCACCTTCTGGCAGCCCTCGGCGGGCTCGGCGTGACGCCGAGCCCACCGGGGTCACAGCCCTATCGCCGGAGGGTGAGCAGGCCCGGGCGCCACGGCAGGTTGTTGTAGTCGCCGCCGGCGCTGGGGTCCTTGCCCTGGTAGAGCAGCTGGAGGTTGCAGGGGTCGACGGTCTTGGTCTGGTCCGGGTTGTTGCGGACCAGGTCACCGTGGCTGATGTCGTTGGTCCAGGTGGCACCGCTGTTCGCCTTGCCCGCGAACGGGTTGCTCTCGGTCGCCGCCTGGGGGGTCCACGTACCGTTGAGGCTGGTGGCCGTGAACGAGCGGAAGTAGCGTCCCTGGCTGCCGATCGCCTCGACGATCATCAGGTACTGGTTCTGGCCCTGGACCTTGTAGACCTCGACGCCCTCGAACAGGTTGTTCGTCGTGTCGCTCATGATCGTCGTGTACGAGGCGCCGAAGCTGCCCGGGAAGTTCCCGATCGGCATGCTGGCCCGGTAGATCTTGCCGTTGTCACCGGCGAAGAACAGGTACATGTTCTGGTCGTCACCGATGAGCGTCTGGTCGATCACCCCGTACGGGGCGTCGGCGATCGTCCCGGTGAACAGCGTCTGCACCGAGGACCAGCCGTTGGCGTTGGTCGGGTCGGTGGACGTCTTGTAGCTGAAGGAGGTCGGACCCCACTGGTACGCCAGCACCCAGATGTTCTTCGGCGCGAAGTAGAACAGCGTCGGCGCCACGGTGCCCTGGCTCATCGCGTTCTGGCTGGCCGAGGCCATGTCGGACCAGTTCGTGAAAAGACCGAAGTTCATCGAGCCGTACGAGCCGTTCGACACGTTGGACGCGTACACCAGGTGCTTGCCGTTGTAGACGACGTTGGTGAAGTCCTTCAGCGAGACCCAGCCGTTCCTGGGGTTGGCCAGTGAGCCGGTCGACGTCCAGCGGTAGGTCGACGGCAGCGTGCACGGACCGCCCGGCGTCGAGGGTGAGACCGTCGGGGTCGGGGACGGTGATCCCGGTGGCGTGGTGGCCGGGGACGTCGGTACCGTCCCGCCGGTGCAGGTCACGCCGTTCAGCGCGAAGCCGGCCGGGACCGGGTTGCTGCCGGTCCACGATCCGTTGAAGCCGAACGACACCGTGCCGTTGGTCGCGAGCGCGCCGTTGTAGCTGACGTTCTTGGCGGTCACCGCCGCGCCGCTCTGGGTCAGGGTGGTGTTCCACGCCTGCGTCACGGTCTGGCCGGCGCCGTACGACCACGTCAACGTCCAGCTGGACACCGGATCACCCAGGTTGGTGATCCCGACGCTGGCGCCGAAGCCGCCCTGCCACTGCGACGACACGGCGTAGTTCACCGAGCAGCCCGCCGCCGCGGCACCCGCCGGCAACGCCACGACAACCGCGGCCGACGCCAGCAGGGCGGCACCGGCCGACGCCAAGCCGACACTGATCGATCTTCTTCTGGTCACTGGTTCACTCCTGAGGGATGGGTCAACACGACGGTGGAGATGCTGCGGGCGGGAGGGCGGCACCGGCCGGGACCAGCACGGTGTGGCCGGCCGGAACTTCCTCATCCACAACTCCTTGAACAGCCCCAGCCCGAGCGGAAACACAGTTGGGAGCGCTCCCAGCCTGATATGGATATCGATGAGTGTCAAGGTGTGTGGCGACTGCGCCGACGCGACTCCCCACTCGGCATCGGCATAACACTTTCCGCGATGCGAAACCCGGCCTGGTGCACTCTGGCCGCCAATGACATCCCGTTTCTACGAACGCGGAGGGCGTGCATGTCGAGACTTCATCGGCGCACCTCGGGAGCTGCCGTTTCTGTTCTCATCGCGGCCGGCATCGCAATAGCGACCAACGTGACAACTGCCCAATGATCGTGGGCCCGCTCCCTGCGAGCGGAAAGCTACGAGTGCACATCGGACACCTTCAGCTTTCCGGCCCGGATTCCGTCTTCTCGATCGACCGCACACGCGTCGGCAATTGACCAAGAGGCCGCCATGCCGAGCAGGAATCGGCTTCGAGGTCGTCCGGGCGGGCGGCGATGGCCTTGGCCGGTCCCGAGCCGTCGTACATGGCCAGGTTGGCGACTTCGCCGTTCAGGGCGGCCAGGCCAGCCTCGAGGCACCAGCCCGGCTGCGTAACATCCGCCGGACCGGGCCTCGCTCGCTGTTGCCGTTTCACCGACGGGCGCGCCGGGTAGCGGACTGTCCATGGTGGATATCACGGCTAAATCTGTCGGCGCGTACATCCTGCAGTTCGTCGCCGTGGCGGCGGTCGTCGTAGGCGTCCTGATGACCGTCTCCAGCGTGGTCCGAGCCGACCTCTTCGGGATCGTTCTCGGCATCGTGCTCGTCGTGGGCGGGGCGATCGTGCTCAAGCGCCCGCGCCGGGACCGGCGGGCCGGATAGTCACCTCGCGAAACGCGCGACCACCGTCGCGAGTTCGGCCGGTGCGGTCAGCGGCATCAAATGGTTGGCCTGGTCGACGGTGACGACCGCCGATTCCGGGAGCAGACCGGCGACACGGGCGACCAGCCGGTGCACCGGCGGTGGGCTGTCGGCGCCCTCGATGAGCAGGACCGGCCGGGTCACCGCCGGATCGAACGTCCACGCGCCGACCGCCGGAAGCTCGCTCATGAAGAAGGCCCCGCTGCGATCCGCCGCTTCTTCGACGAGGCCGGTCCCGAGCACGTCGTTCATCACCGCCCGGTAGCCCGGCCCGCACACCAGCGCCATGAAAGCGTCGAAGGCGGTCGCGTGGTCGCCCTGAGCGGTCGCGGCCATCGCCGTTCCCATCACCGGGCCGAAGGCGGCGTGCAGGGCGTCCAGGTCGGCCGGATCAGCCAGGGCGTCGACCAGCGGAGGTTCACACAGAGCAACCGTACGGACGGCAGCCGGATCGTCCACGGCCAGTTGGAGGGCGATGGTCGAGCCCGACGAGTGGGCGACGACGTGGGCGGGCGCGGCATCCAGCTGCCGGAGCAGGGTGGCGGCGTGGCGGGCGTGGTCGGCCACCGTCAGACCGGCCGGCAGCGGGCCGCCGGTGTAGCCCGCGCGGACCATGCGGATCACCCGGTGGTCGGCCAGCTCGGGGGTCGCGGCCAGCGGCGTGAGCCAGTCGGCGAGCCCGCCGCCGTGGATCAGCAGCAGCGGTTCGCCGTCGCCGCCGGAGTCGGTGTAGGCCACCTCGGCGCCGTCGATGAGCGTCCGGGTGAGGTCGGTGTGGACGTTGATCATGGTCGTTCCTCCAGGTCAGTCGGCGTAGAGCCGGATCTCGATGCCGTCCGGGTCGTGCAGGCCGACCAGGACCGAGCCACCTTTGTGCCCGGTGACGACGCCGCCGTACGGCTGTCCCAGGTCGTCCAGGCGGCGCCGCCACGCCTCGATGTCTGCGCGTTCCGGCACCTCCAGCGCGACCGGGTCGAAGCCGGCCAGTGCCTCGGCCCGTACGGGATCGAGCCGGAGCGCCAAGCGCAACCGGCCGCTCGCGTCGGCCAGGGCCAGCCCTCGCAGGCTGCCGTCCTCGACGAACTCGATCTCGACCCGGAGGCCGAGCACCGACGCGTACCACTCGCGGCTGCGGGTCAGGTCGGTCACGGGGAGCTTGACGTGATGGAAGCCGGACAGGTCGGGCATCTCATCCCCACTCGCTAGAGTCGGCTCTAGTAATTGACTAGAGTAGGCTCTAGCGCGTGACGGGATCTGTCAAGCCCCGCGTCAGCCGGGCCGAGCAAGCGCAGGCGACCCGCCGGCGCATCATCGCGGCCGCCGCGGCGCAGTTCGTGGCGCACGGCTACGGCGCGACGCTGCTCGATCAGGTGGCCGAGCAGGCGGGTGTCGCGGTCCAGACCGTGTACTTCCACTTCGGCAACAAGCGCACGCTGCTCAAGGAGGCGCTGGACGTCGCCGCGGTGGGCGACGATGATCCCGTACCGCTGATGGACCGGCCGTGGGTGCGGGAGATCCGGCAGGAGACCGATCCCGTACGGATCATCGAATTGTGGCTGGCCACCGGCCGGACCATCCTCGACCGGATCGTCCCGCTCATGCGGGTCCTGCGCGGAGCGACCGGGACGGACCCCGAGGTGGCCGCCCAGTGGGACACCAACCAGGCGCAGACGCGGGCGGCGCACGGCTTTCTCGTGGAGCTGCTCGCCGAGCGGGGCGCTCTGCGGCCGGGACTCGACGTCGAGCAGGCCCGCGACCTCGCCTTCGTCCTCAGCAACGTCGAGACGTATCTGCAGTTCACCGACGTCTGCGAGTGGACCCCCGACCAGTGGCAGCAGCGAACGGCCGCAGTGCTCACGGCCGCCCTGCTCGCGCCCTAGACTGGGGCGGTGCCTGATCCGGCCGATCGTCCCGCGCGCGTCGAGGACGTCCACGAACTAGCCCTCGCGATGCCGCACGTCACCGTCCACGACCCGGAGGCGGACAACCCGGTCTATCAGGTGGGCGGCAAGTCGTTCGTCTTCTTCCGCAACCCGCGCCCCGACGCGGTCGACCCGGAGACCGGCGAACGCTATCCCGACGTGATCGTCTTCTGGGTGGAGTCGGACGCGGACAAGCAGGCGCTGGTCCAGGACGAGACGACGCCCTTCTTCACGACTCCGCACTTCAACGGCCACCCGTCGGTGCTGATCCGGGCGAGCCGGCTCGGCGAGATCAGCCGTACGGAGCTGGCCGAGGTGATCCAGGACGCCTGGCTGTCGCGGGCCTCTCAGCGCCGCCGGGAGACATGGCTGCGCAGCCGCTCCGGGCAGTGACCGGAGCGGCTACGTACGCCGGTCAGTCCTCCCGGCCGCAGTTGAACCGGGCCACGCCGGCGGCCATCCGGATCCCGCCGAGCAGGTGGTCGAGCAGCAGCGGCTCGTTGTAGTACTCGGCCTTGTGCCCCAGCGCGGTGTAGAAGGCGCGGCCACCGTCGTACGGCTGGCACCAGGAGATCGGGTGGTGTCGGCCCATCCCCGGTGAGCCGCCCGGGACGCTGTAGCCGCGCGGGTCGTAGGTCCGTTCGTCCACTTCGGTGAGGACGCGGACGGTGTGCCGCGGGTTGGTACGGAAGTTGTACCACTCCTCCTCGCGTTCCCAGCGGCGCGGCAGCGGGCGGGTGGCGGCAGTGTCACGGCCGAGGACCTTGACCGTGGCCACCTGGAACTGCGGGTTGACCGCGCCCGGGTGGTCGCGGAAGTACGCGCCGACCAGGCCGCCGTACCAGGCCCAGTCGTACTCGGTGTCGGAGGCGGCGTGGATGCCCGCGTAGCCCCCACCAGCCCGGATGTAACGCTCGAACGCGCCCTGCTGCGCCTCGTCGAGGACGTCGCCGGTGGTGCTCAGGAACACCACGACGTCGTACCGGGCGAGGTTCCTGTCGGTGAACACGGAGGCGTCCTCGGTCGCGTCCACCTTGAAGTGATGCCGGGCGCCGAGCCGCTGGATCGCGGCCACTCCGGCCGGGATCGAGTCGTGCCGGAACGCCGCTGTCTTGGAGAAGACGAGCGCTTTGAACCTCTGATGCCCGGAGGACGCCGCGGCAGGCGACCCGGCCGCCCCGGCGATTCCCACTGCCAGCATGACCGCCACCACGAACCTGACCACGACTTTCATGACCCCTCCTCAGCGTTTGCGCGCGTACCGGGCTCCTATCGAAGGGTATGACTCGGGCCACACCCGGGGAAGGCGTTGCCGTCAGGCCGCGGTGGTCTTCGCCCGGCGGTCCGGGTCGAAGACGCGGTCCATCAGCAGAGCGCTCCGGCGCCGGCTCACGAGCCCCGGTGGTGAAGTCCGTATCGGTGGCGCCGGGCGAGACGGCGAACGCGGTGAGGCCCGTGCCGCGCAGTTCCGTCCAGAGGGACTCGGTGAAGCTCAGCATGAAGGCCTTACGGCGCTGTAGACGGCCATGCGTGGTGACGGGAAGTAGGCGGAGACGCCGGCGAGATTGATGATGAACCCGTTGGCGGCGCTCAGCAGCTGCGGCATGAACGCGGCAGTGAGCTGGACCGGTGCCGCCACGTCGACGGCGATCTCCGCGGCGAGGCGGCCGGGATCAACGTCGGCGAACCGGGCGAAGGTGCCGAACGCCGCGTTGTTGATCAGGCTGGTGATCGTGACGCCGCGGTCGGCGACAGCCTGGCGAAGCTCGCTGCCGGCGGCCGGGTGCGCCAGCCGCTCGGCCCGACGCGCGACGAGCACCAGGTTCGAGCCGCGCGCCGCCAGAGCCGTGGCGAAAGCGGCCCCGATCCCGGAGCTGGCCCCGGTGAGGAGAACGGTCTGTGCGCGGTAGTCAACGGTCATGCACCACAACCTCTCGCGCGCTCGGCGGCGTCGTCCAAGACCCGTTCCGCACCCCGTCATGCCGAAACGACATAACGAGTACGCTGGCGGAGGCCCTGCACGTCGCCCTGGTGCAGCACGCCGACCAGGCTGTACGCGCCGCGCGTGACGCTGCGCCGCCACGAACGATCACCATCGGCTACGTCGAAGACCTCAGCATCACCGCCGCGGTCCGCGACCTACGCCGCCACCATCCGGACGCGCACGTACGCACCCGCCACCTGGACTGGCACGAGACCCGCGCGCTGCCCGACGGCCGGGTCGACGTGCTGGTCGCCCGCACCCCCTCCCGATCCCGGCCGACGACCTCGACCTCACCGGGCTCTACGAGGAGCCACGCGTGCTGGTCCTTCCGGCATCGCATCGCCTGGCCGGGAAGGAAGTGGTCGCCCTGGCCGACTTCGCCGACGAGCCGATGGTGGCCTGCGCCGGGGCGCCCGCTGCGTGGACGCGATTCTGGCGGCTGGAGCCGCGCCCGGACCGGGACGGCGCACCGCTGGCGGCGATGCCCGCCGACACCATCGAGGACAAACTCGAAGCTGTCGCGGACGGGCAGGCGGTCGCCCTGATAGCCGCGAACGACCCCCGGGTGACCGCCCGGGACGACCTCGTCACGGTCGCGGTGGACGGAATCGAACCGTGCCACGTCGTGATCGCCACCCGCCGCGAGGACGCCAATCCCCTCCTCGCCCAGTTCCGCCGATCAGCGCGGACCCGCCTCATCCGTCGCTGATCAGAGGTCGCTCGTTCGGGTCATCGCTTTACCGTTCTGCCGTCGAGGCAAGCAACGGAAGGCTGTTCATGACGTGGCATTGGGCTCAAGAGTCGCTGCGCTGATTCTGTGCGCCGTCTCCTAGTGCTGAGCTACGCCACGATGGCCACGATGACCGCCGTCGCCATTCGGTGCGAACCGAAATACGGGAACCGCCCGCCGCTTGCGGTGCCCGTCGCTGCGCGAACTGCGGGCCACCGGGCCATGACCGTCGCCGATCACCAGATCGGGATGTCGAGGCCGCGGTCCGATTCCGGGCGGGGGCCGGTGATGCGGCGCTCCGACTCGTTGCCGGGGTGGTCGTTGATGGAGGCCTCGCGCCGGCTCATCAGGCCGTTCGGGGCGAATTCCCACAGTTCGTTGCCGTAGCTGCGCCACCACTGGCCCGCGGCGTCGTGCCATTCGTACTGGAAGCGCACCGCGATGCGGTTCTCGTGGAAGGCCCACAGCGACTTGCGGAGCGCGTAGTCCTGCTCGCGTTCCCATTTGGCGGTCAGGAATTCGATGATCGCCGGGCGGCCGGTGAAGTGCACGTCGCGGTTGCGCCATTGCGAGTCGGGCGTGTAGGCCGCGGCGACCTTGGCCGGGTCTCGGGTGTTCCAGGCGTCCTCGGCGGCCTGCACCTTCTGCCGGGCGGTCGCCAGGTCGTACGGCGGGAACGGCGGTCGGTCCTCGGTCATCGGGATCGGTCCTCTCGGTCGGTCAGCGTCGGGTTGTGCGGGTACGGGCGGTGGGCGGACTCGCGCATCGACGATCGGCGCGTGGCGACGAGCTGGCCGAGCTCGAAGCGGACGATGCGGCCGCTGTGCCCGTCGTCGCCGGGCCGTCCGGCCTCGCCCCATTCGACCCGGGCCGTTCCGGACAGCTGCAGGGTGACCCCGGTGGTGAAGTCGGCGAACAGCAGCGCGGCCTCCGGGCTGACGGCCAGGTTGCCGAGGCTGTTGAACACGTTGTTGCCGGGATAGTCCGGCCACCACAGGCCGCGCTCGTCGACGCGGACAAAGTCGGGCGGCCCGCCACGGTGGGACGCGTCGGCGCCTCGCTGCGGGTGCGCGGTGCCGAGGAAGAAGGTGTCGGCCGAGCGGATCAATGCGACGTCGGCCGGCTCGAACGCGGCACCGCGGCGCACATCTTCCGGCGTCTCCTGACCGGAGGTGGCCGGGGTGAGCAGCCGCTGCTGGATGTACTGCGGGCAGTTGCCGTAGGCCTGCTCGACGTCGACGATCAGCAGGTCATCGGTGGCGGCCGTGAGGGTGCCGTTGAGCCGTACCCGGCGTCGCAGGGCGAAGTCCATGCTGGTCGTGCCGATGCGCTGGCCGGCGGTGATGCCGTGCAGCGGGTCACCGGCCGGGACCCCGGCGTGGACCGCCAGCTCGGTGTCGGAGCGGACCTCGAGGAACCCGGCCGGGCCGGCCAGCGGGGAGATCCAGAGCCGGCCGGTCGCGTCCCGGCCGGTGATGACCAGCAGGGTGCGTGCGGCGAGGAAGCCGGCGATGCCGCCGGACAGCTCGGCCGGTTCCAGCATGCGCGCGAGGCGGGCGGCGTCCTGCCGTACGCCGGCCTGACGCTGCACGGCGAGCTCGCCGCCGTGAAAGCCAGTCATCATGAGCCCCTTCCACCAGATGGCCAGTTGTACTCCGCATTTCTAACGGATGCAAGCCGTTTCATCCGTGATAGATTCCGGGGGTGCGCACCTGGATGCTTTCCGACGAGCCGGTTCCGGTCCGCCTGATGGCGACGATCTGGGCCGACACCGACGGCGTGCACGACGACCTCGCGGCGCCACCGGATCTCGACGAGTGGCTCGATGCGATCGGGACGGCCCGCCACGGCGTGACAGCGACACGCGACGAGTTCCTGCGCGCGCGGGCGCTGCGCGATTCCGTCCGCCGGCTGGCCGCCTTCGTGACCGGCGACGACCGTCCCGCGGCGGCCTCGGCCGTGTCGGAGGTCCGACAGGCACTCGAGACTGTGAATGCCGTCGTGAGTGAGCTTCCAGCCCCTCAGTTGGTGGTGACCGAGGGGAACCTCGAACTGGCCGCCGGATCCGCGGCCTCGCCGGTGACCGCCGCCCTCGCCGAGGTGGCCGCCGAGGCTCAACAGCTGCTGGCCCGCGGTGCGATGCTGCGGGCCTGCCACGCGCCCGGCTGCGTGCTGTACTTCGCGAAGACGCACCCACGCCGCGAGTGGTGCTCGGTCGCCTGCGGCAATCGCGTCCGCGCGGCCCGCCACTACCGGACCGTCCGATCCGCGCGTCCGACCCCTGATCCACTGTGACCGGTCTGGTATATGTCGTTGCATCCGGCGAGGAAGGCGTGGCCATGATCGAAGTGGGCGAGCTCGCGGGCACCGTCGTGCCGCTGCTCTCGGCGGCGGCCGGGGCGTACGGCAGCGCGGTGGTCACCAAGGCCACCGAGCAGGGCACCGACGCCGCGGCGAACGCGACCGTGGGTGCCGGTCGGCGGCTGCTGGGCCGGCTGCTGAAGTCGCCGCGCGCGGCGCAGGTCGGTGCCGCGGTGACCGACCTGGGCGAGAATCCGGACGACGAGGCGTTCGCGGCGGCGGTGTACGCCCAGGTGAAACGCGCGCTGTCGGAGGATGCCGAGCTGGCTGAGGAGATCGCGGCGATGATCGCGGCCTCCCCCGTACGCGGGGACACCTTCACCGTGACCGTGACGAACTCGACCGGGGTGCAGGTCGGCGACCACAACGTCCTGTCCGTCCACCAGCCGCCCCCGGCGCGGTGACCGGCCCGGCCGGGCATCCGCCCGCCGGCGGCGTCACGGTCACCGGCTCGGCCAACGTGCAGGTCGGCAGCGGCAACGTCCACAACGTCATCGCGCTGGACGGTACGGCGGCACTCACGCCGGACACCGTGGACGCCCCGCCGGGGCTGGACAATCTGCCGCCGGCATCGGCGGTGTTCGAGGGACGTGACGTCGCGGCGCTGGACGACGTACTGGCTCGCGGTTCGGGTCAGGCCGCGGTGCTCGGCCTGGGTGGGGTCGGGAAGTCCGAGCTGGCAGTGCACTATGCGCGGGCGTTCCGGGCTCGGCACTCGCTGGTGTGGTGGATCACCGCGGACACCGCGGCGAACGTGCAGCTCGGTCTGGCCGCGTTGACGGGCCGGCTGCACCCGGTGGCGACGCTGGCGGACGCGCGTTCCTGGGCGCTGGGCTGGCTGCAGACCCATCGCGACTGGTTGCTGGTGCTGGACAACGTGGAGGACGTCGCTGACATCGAGGCACTGCTGGCCCAGGTGGCCGGCCGGGGCCGGGTGGTGGTGACCAGCCGGCGCGATCTCGGGACGGCCCGGTGGGCCCGGCTCGGGTTGACGCCGTTGCGGCTGGGCGTGCTGGACCGGTCGGCGAGCGTGCAGCTGTTGCAGCGGTTGACCGGGCTGGACGACCGCGACGGCGCCGGCCGGCTGGCGGCGGCACTGGGTGACCTGCCGCTGGCGCTGGAGCAGGCCGCGGGGTACGTCAGCCAGCACGAGGGTCTCGGTTTCGACGACTACGTCCGGTTGCTGACCGACCGGTTCGCGCTGGTCGCGGCCGACCCGGGCGAGGGTGACTCGGCGCGGCGGACGGTGGCCACGATCTGGCGGGCCGGCATGGACGCGGTCGCCGGGCGGTCGTCGCTGGCTGTGCGGGTGCTGCGGGTGCTGGCCTGGCTCGGCCCTGACGCCGTACCCGTGGAGGTGCTGTCGCCGCCGCATGCTGATCCGGTCGCGACCAGCGACGCGCTCGCGGTGCTGGCGTCCTTCAGTCTGATCAACCGCCGGGCGGGCGAGGTGAGTGTGCACCGGCTGGTGCAGGCCGTGGTCAGGCAGGAACAGGACGCGGCCGCCGCCGTCTCGATTGTGCGGGCGGCGTTACCGGAGGCACCGCTGACCAATGTCGCCGGCTGGCGCCGCTGGAACCAGCTGCTGCCGCACATCGACGCGCTCACCCGGCACGCCGGCCCGGCACACAGCAACACCGACCTGATGTACGTGAACGACCAGGCAGCGGTCTACCGGCAGTCCCAGGGCCAGGTCTTCGCCGCGGTCGAGATGTTCGAACAGGTTCTCGCCGGCCGGCAACGCGTGCTCGGCGATGACCACCCGGACACTCTGACCAGCCGCCACAACCTCGCGGGCGCCTACCAGGCGGCGGGCCGGGTGGCCGCGGCGATCGAGATTTTCGAGCAGGTCGGCGCCGACCGGCAACGTGTCCTGGGCGACGACCACCCCGACACCCTGGCCAGCCGCAACGACCTCGCCTTCGCGTACCGGGCGGCCGGACGCCTGGCCGAGGCGATCGTCCTCTTCGAGCAGGCCCGCGCCAGCCGGCGCCGGGTGCTCGGCGACGACCATCCGGACACCCTGGTCAGCCGCAACAATCTGGCCAGTGCCTACCTGGCGGCGGGGCGGGTGACCGAGGCCGTCGACCTGTTCGAGCAGATCGTCATCGACTCGCGGCGCGTGCTCGGCGACGACCACCCCGACACGCTCGCCAACCGCTACGACCTCGCCTACGCGCACCACGAGGCCGGGCGGGTGACCGAGGCGATCGACCTGTTCGAGCAGGTTCTCACCGACCGGCGGCGGGTGCTCGGCGACGACCACCCGGACACCCTGTCCAGCCGCAGCGACCTCGCGTACGCCTACCGCACGGCCGGCCGCCCGTCCGAGGCTATCGAGCTGTGGGAACAGGTGCTCCGCGATCGCCGACGCGTGCTGGGCGACGACCATCCGCAGACCACGGAGATCGCATCCCTGCTGCGCGACCGCGAAGCTTGATCGGTCAGCGGCGGCTCGCGGCCAGGGCGACCAGGAACTGGCCGCCGCCCGGGTCGACGCTGGCGGTCACCGGCAGCCCGGGCACCAGCCGGGAGAACCGGTCGACCAGCCAGTCCGCCGCCTCCTGGGCGTCCTTGCGGCTCGGGCACCGGGCGACCAGCTCACGCCCGCCCTTGCGCTCGAGGCGGTCCGCGACCGCGATCAGCGGCGCGGGCTCCACCACGTGCAGCCGGTCCGGCCAGGCGATGACCACCTTGACCGCGCCCTTGCGGGTGTTGCAGGCGCGGTGGGCGAGCCGCTCGGTGACCTTGGCCTTGCGGTCGGCGGTACGGCTGTCGACGCTGGGACCCCGCGGGTCGTTCACCGACATGCCGGCGTCGACCGGCTCGTCACACACCCAGCACCGCCAGCCGTCACGCTCGGCCACGTCATCAAGGAGACTCATCCCGACAAACTAGCCCCTCCCCGACAGGGGCAACCCATCCAGCGTCGCTCCGGTATCGTCCCCTCCTCATCGAAGATCGACGGGGGAAAATAAGGATGGCCGTCCGGCATCGCCGTGTCCCGATCGCGCTCGCCGCCGTACTGGTGCTCACCGGGGCCGGGGTCGCGGTCGCCCGTGAGGCCCCCGCGGATCCCGCGCCACGGTGGAACGAGGCCGCCGCGCCGCGACCGTCCGCCGCTGATCTGCCCGCCGCCGGTAAACCGGCGGCGACCGGCCAGCCCGGGACCGCCGCCCAGCCCAAGACCTCCGCCGAGCCGGCGGTGACCCGCGCCCGGGCGGTCCGGGACGCGCGGACGGCGATCCGCCGGAACGGCACGGCCATCCGGTCCGCGCCGGGTGAGCAGTACCGCGTGGTGGACGCCGTGGTGGATGCGGCCGGCACCCGGCACGTCCGGTTCCGGCGCACGCATCAGGGCCTCGCCGTGCTCGGCGGCGACTTCGTGGTCCACTCGGCCGCGACCGGCCGGTTCGCCGACGCCACCGTGGCGCAGCGGCAGGCGATCGACGTTCCGGCAACCGCGAAGGTCGATCGCAAGCAGGCCGTCGCGGCCGCCGAACGATTCGCCGGGCAGCACAGCGCCGGCAACGCGCGACAGGTGGTCGACGCCTTCGCCGGCAAGCCGGTACGCGCCTGGGCGGTGACGGTCGGTGCCCAGGTGGTGATCGTGGACGCGGCAACCGGGGCGGTCCGGCGCAGCTACGACGAGGTGCACGCCGCCGAAGCGGGCACCGGGCACGGCTTGCTGGTGGGAGACGTCCCGCTGGGTACCACCCGGAAATCCGACGGCACGTACGCGCTCGTCGACCCGGAGCGGGGCGGCAACACCGTCCGCGACGCCCTCAACCGCGACTTCCTGTTCGAGCCGAAGGATTTCGCCGAGTTCACCGACGCGGACGACGTGTGGGGCGACGGCACCCGCGCCGACCGCACCACCGCAGCCGTGGATGTGCACTACGGCATGGCGCGGACCGCGGACTACCTGCGGGAGACGTTCGGCCGCGCGGGCCTGAACAACGACGGCAAGGGTGTGACCGCATACGTCCATTTCGACGTCGACAAGGCCAACGCGGGGTGGAACGGCCTCTGCGACTGCATGTACTTCGGTGACGGTGCGCCCACGGGCCAGCCGTTCACCTCGCTCGACGTGGTGGGGCATGAGATGGCCCACGGTCTCACCCGTGCGACCGCCGACCTGGTGTACTCCGGCGAGTCCGGGGGGCTGAACGAGGCCAGCAGCGACATCTTCGGCATGCTGGTCGAGTTCTCAGCGGCCAACCCGGCCGACCCGCCGGACTACCTCGTCGGCGAGAAGACCGAGACCCGTGCGCCGGCCCTGCGCCGCATGGACGATCCCGCCCAGGACGGCAAGTCGGTCTCGTGCTGGTCCCCGGCGGCGAAGGACCTCGACTCGCACTACTCGTCGGGCATCGGCAACAAGTTCTTCTACACCCTGGCCGTGGGCAGCGGCGCGACGCGATGGGGAGACAGCCCACCGTGCGGTGGCGCCGCGCCGGTCACGGGCATCGGCAACGACCGCGCCGCGCAGATCTGGTACCGCGCCCTCACCGTCTACATGGTCTCGAACACCAACTTCTCCGGCGCGCGGGATGCGACCATCCGCGCGGCCGCGGACCTGTACGGCCCGGACAGCGTCGAGCGGCGGACCGTCGACGCCGCCTGGCTGGCCGCGGGGGTCGACGGCTCGGATCCGGCGTACGGCGCCCCGCAACTGGCGTACTTCGAGGACAGCACGCCCACCCCGCACGTCGGGGAGGCCGTGCGCATCCAGGTCAGCGCCCGCGATCCGCAGGGACAGCCGGTGACCTTCAGCGCCGCCAACCTGCCGCCCGGTGTGTCGATCGACGCCGACGGGCTGATCACGGGTACGCCCACGGTCAAGGGCGAGTACCCCGGCGACATCATCGCGACCGACCCCGACGGCAACTCCGGCCGGCAACTGATGTGGTGGGTGGTCAAGGGTCCGCCGGTCGCCCGGTCGGTGCCGCCGGCCCAGACGATGCAGCTGGGTTATGGCGCCTTCGGCAACTACAGCGTGACGTTCACCGACGCACCCGACCAGATGGTCGATTCCGACGACTCGTTCCAGGTGACCGCCACGGGCCTGCCCGCGGGCCTCACCCTCGGAGTGAGCCGGCCGGGTTCGGGCACGCTGGTCGCCGCCATCGGCGGCATACCCACCACCGCCGGTTCCGGCACCACCGTGGTGACCGCCGTCGACGCCGACGGAGATCAGGTGACGGCGTCGGTGCCGTGGCGGGTACTGCCGGCGCAGCCACCGGGCGCCCCGGTCAGCGTGTCGGTCGCCGCCGGCAACGGCTCCGCGCGGGTGGAATGGGCCAGGCCGGGTTACGGCACGGGCGTGATGGTCCCCACCGGCTACATCGTGCGGCTCTCCCCCGGCCAGGAGACGACGCTTCCGGCCGCCGCCCGGTCGTTGGACCTGGCCGGGCTGGACACCCGCCGCGCGTACACGATCGGGGTGCGGGCCACCAGCGCGATCGGCGACGGCGCGGAGAAGACGGTCACCCTGAGCCCGACCGCCCTGCCGCTGACAGTGACGCCCAGCGCGTTCTCCTACGGCAGGTCGGCCACGCTCACCGGCATCGTCCGCAGCAGCACGGCGATCGCCGGAACGTCGGCGACTCTGGAACAACGCCCGGCCGGCAAGACGGCCTGGACCCGGATCACAACGGTGAAGACCGACGCGAAGGGCGCCTGGCGGGCGACCATCAAGCCGTCGATCACCACGACCTACCGCATCCGGTACGCGGGATCGCCGGGCGCCTGGCCGGCAACCTCAGCAACACCGGCGGCGACGGTCCGCTACACCGCCACGATCAAGGCGAGCACAACCAAACCCAAGGCCAACAAGAAGATCAAGCTCACAGGTACGGCAAAACCGGGCCGCGCGGGCGTGAGGGTGACCCTGCAACGCAAGGCGGGCTCCAAGTGGGTGACCGTCACGACGGCGAAGACGACGTCTAGCGGGTCGTACTCATTCACCCGATCCTTCAAGCGCGGCACCTGGACCCTCAGGGTCTCGGTGGCCGGCGGAACCTACAACGGGAGCGCAACCAGCAGCGGAGTAACCCTCAAGGTCAAGTGATCAGGATCAGTCCCACCACAGCGTCAAGAGCCGCATTCCTCCGGGTACGGGCAGTGGCACCTTCGGCGGTGCCTCGTTCCACCACCCGGGCAGTGTTTCCGGTTCGGTCTGAAGCGGGGCGGTCCAAGTCAGCACGTCGCTCGCGAACGGCCCGCTCCAGGCTGACGACGGGCTCCGGCCCGCTCCCAGACTCGTAACCGCCTTGTCGTTCGATCTCCGCGAGCAGCTCGGACAGCATGAGAACCACCTTCCTCCGACTCCCGCGCGCGGAAGCGCGGTTGCCGGAATGTCGTCGGCCGTGGGGGTTGATCTGGAGCGCACTCCAGCTTCTACGGTCGTTGACGAAGGGCCCGACCGGTGGGAGGACTGCCATGGAGACCAGAAGTTTCGGACGGCTCGGCCACATCAGCGCCTTGACGCTCGGCGGTGGCGGCATCGCCGGCGTGTGGGGCAGCACCGACCGCGCTGAGGCAGTTGCCACCATTCACGCCGCCATCGATGCCGGCGTCACCATGCTGGACCTGGCGCCGAGTTACGGAAGCGGCTTCGAGTCGGAACAGGCGGCCGGCGCCGCGCTGCGTAACCGTCCCGGCTCGGACGTCATGATCACCAGCAAGGTGCAGCTGCCCAAGCTGGCCGGGGCGCCGGACTGGGCCGGTCGCATCCGTGGGAGCTTGCGGGACAGCCTCGCCCGGGTGGGCCGCGATCACCTCGACCTGTTCCTGCTGCACACCCAGTTGCGGCCGCGCGTTCCGTCCGCCGCCGTGCCGGACGACCTCGACTGGGCGGACTACCTGGAGGTCGCCGCCGAGTTCGAGCGGCTGCGGGACGAGGGCAGCATCCGCGCCTGGGGGATCACCGCGGTCGCGTACCCGGCATCGGTCGTGGACGCGCTCGGGGCGACGCCGCGGCCGGACGCCGCCCAGGTCGTCGTGAACGCGCTGGATCTGACCGGCGATCTGTGGCCGCCCTACGGCATCGACGCGGGGCCGGCCAACCAGGAGATCGTCCGGGTGGCGGGCGAGAACCAGGTGCCGGTGATCGGCATCCGCGCCGTCGCCGCGGGGTCGCTCACCGCCGCGCTCGATCGGGAGGTGAGCCCCGATCATCCCGCGGCCGTCGATTTCGCTCGCGCGGAGCCGTTCCGCAAGCTGGCCGCCGAGCTCGGCGAGACCCCGGCGGCCCTGGCCCACCGGTACGCGCTGAGCGTCCCGGGCGTCGCCACCGTCGTCCTCGGCGTCAAGAACCGTGCCGAACTGGCCGAATGCGTGGCGGCCGAGGCGCGGGGGCCGCTGACCGTCGACGAGCTGCGTGCCGTGACCACCCTGCAGCCGGCACAGCATCGTCACCGCTAACACTTTTTCGGGGTCACGCGGCGGATTCTGTCCTGTCGGACAGTCATTCTTTGTTCCGGCTTAAGCGCCTGTCAGGTGCGCTTCCCACCGGCCTACGATTCCGGCGGTCGCTCGGTTCGACCGGCTTGTCGTGTTCGCTTGTTGGGAGTGACCTGTGCCGCGTTTCCCTTTTCCCGTGCCTGAGTCCGGTCGTCATGTCCGGCGCGGGCGGGGGCTGGCTGTGGCCGGCGCCGGCGTGACCGTTGCCCTCATCACCGCGGTGGTCGTGTCGGTGAGCCTCACCCAGGCCTCCGCCCGCCAGCAGCCGCAGGCCGTGGATCAGACCCGCGCGCAGACAACAGCCCCTGGCACGACGCTGCCGCCGAGGACGACGCCGCCCGCAAGAAAGCCGTCGGCCACCATTACTGCCACTGCCACTGCCACTGCCACTGCCACTGCCACTGCCACCGCCACCAAGCAGGCGCCCAGAGCCGGCTGGCTCCCGGTCGACCGGGCGGCCTGGAACGCGCAGGTCGCCAAGTACAAGGCCACCAAGGCGGACCCGCCGGGCAACGCCGGTAATCTGCCGGAGTTCCGGGCCGACTGCCGCTACAGCCACCGCAAGGCAGACGACCCGATCGTCTTCCCCGGGCTGCCGGGCGCCTCGCACATGCATTCGTTCGTCGGCAACAAAGCCGTGGACGCGGATACCGTCGCCGGCGATCTGATGAAGTTCACGGCCACGACGTGCAAGCCGGTCGTGGACCATTCCGCGTACTGGGTGCCGACGCTCTACGAGGCGGCGACCCGCAAGCCGGTCGAGACCACCGGATTCCGGGTCTACTACCGCTCGCTCCGGAAGAACTCGGACGGGATCATGCCGATGCCGAACGGGCTGCGGATGGTCGCCGGGGACGCCCAGAAGAAGCAGCCGACGCCGCGTGGCGCGCAGGGTCAGTTCTACTGCGCCTTCTACGGCCCCGGCGACATCAATGGCTATGCCCGCAGCGACAACGGCAACTGGCCGATCTGCGGTGAGCCGGCGAGCCTGCATTTCATGCTGCAGTTCCCGGACTGCTGGGACGGCAAGAACCTGGACAGCCCGCACCACAAGGAGCATGTGGCATTCGGGACCGACGCCGGCTGCCCGGCCGGCCATCCGGTCCGGATTCCGGCCTTGACCTTCGATATCGCGTACGGGGCCAAGGGCTCGAAGGCGGGCTACTACCTCTCCTCCGATCCGCAGGGCCGGAGCGCGTCGTCGATGCACGGCGACGCGTTCGTGATGTGGGACGTCAAGGAGCTGAACCAGCGGGTCCGCAACTGCATCGCCCAGCGCCGGACCTGCGACAACGACGGCTACGACCCGTTCTCCTATTGATCCAGGGATATTGACCTTCGTCAAAGTCGCGTAAGGTATCTCCCCGACTACACATTGTGGAGGTTCGGGGATGTCTCTGCCTGCGTTGCCACTGCCGGACGAGGACCAGCTGCCGTTCGACCCGCCGCCGGAGTACGCCCGGCTGCGCGCCGCGCCGCAGGTCGTCCGGGTGACCTGCCCGACCGGCCTGGACGCGTGGCTGGTCTCGGACTACGCGGGCGTCCGGGAGGTGCTCGGCGACGGCCGCCGCTTCTCGACCCGGCCCGGCCAGGCCGCCCACGTGCTGGACGCGTTCGGCGGGCCGGAGTCGCCGGTCACCGGCTTCAGCCAGCTGGACGGCCCGGAGCACATCCGGATCCGGCGCAACTTCGCCCCGCAGGTGTCGCACCCCCGCCGGCTGGCCGAGCTGCGGCCGCTGGTCGAGCAGATCACCGACGAGGCGATCACCCGCATGCTGGCCTCCCCGCAGCCCTATCCGTTGCACAGCCAGTTCTCCACCGCGATCACCACCGCGGTGATCGCCGAGCTGATCGGGGTGCCACCCGAGCAGCGTCATCTGCTGCACGACGCGGCGACGGCTCTGTTCAGGACCTCCACCACCCCGGACGAGCTGCGACGGGCGATCGAGCCGCTGTGGGCGTACCTGTATGGGCTGGTCGCCACCCGCCGGGCCCGGCCCGGCGACGACGTGCTCAGCCGGATGATCGAGCACAGCGCCGACAGCGAGCGCCCGCTCACCGACGAGGAACTGACGCAGATGAACGGCGCGCTGCTCATCGCCGGCTTCGACACGACCGCGTCGATGATCACGTACGGTCTGGTCTGCCTGCTGAACACCCCGGGACAGTGGGCGAAGCTCTGCGCCGAGCCCGGGCTGGCCGCCTCGGCGGCCGAGGAGCTCGTCCGCTACCTGGGCGTCGGCATCGGCCTGCTGCGGCAGGCCACCGAGGACACCGTGGTCAACGGGCAGCCGATCAAGGCGGGCGACTACGTGGTGGTGGCGGTGCAATCGGGCAACCGCGACACCGCGCTGCACCCGGACGCCGACACGTTCGACGTGGCCCGCAAGCCCGGCGCGCACCTCGGCTTCGGGCACGGCGCGCACGCCTGTGTGGGCCAGCAGATCGCCCGGATAGAGCTGACCACGGTGCTCGGGGCGCTGGCCCGCCGGGTGCCGGCGTTGCGGGTCGCGGTGCCACGCGAGGAGATCGTGTGGAAGAAGGACTCCGTGGTCCGCGGCCCTGTCGAGCTGCCGGTGACCTGGTCGTGAGGGTCACCGTCGACCGCGACCTGTGCATCGGCGCGGGCATGTGCGTGCTCACCGCGCCGGCCGTCTTCGACCAGGACCCGGAGGAGGCGATCGTGGTACTGCTCGACGACCAGCCGCCGGAATCGGAACGGCCGGCCGTGGAGCAGGCGGTCGGCCGCTGCCCCGCCGCGGTCATCCAGCTGCTGCCCTGAGCCGGCGCACACGTACCGCGAGCAGCGGGAGGCGGAGGCGCGCGACATCCCGGACCTGCGCTAGAGATAGCTGACGCCCGTCAGTGCCTCGGCCGCCGTCCAGAGACGCCCGCCCGCGGCCGGGTCGGTGGCCTCCCGGCTGAACCGGGCCTCGGCGACCCGGCCTCGCGTCTCCCAGAGCCCGGCCGGTCCGAAGAACTGCCCGCCCTGCACCCCCGGGTCGGTGGCGGCGCGCAGCTGCGGCAGCGCCCCCTGTTCCACCGGCTGGGTGGCCACCAGGCCCGCGCGCGCGATGACCCGGCCGAGCCGGCCGCGGTGTTCCCAGGCTCGCGGGGTCAGGTTGGTGCGGGTGAGACCCGGGTGGGCCAGCACGCTGACGACCGGCGAGCCGGCGGCACGCAGGCGGCGGTCCAGCTCGACGCCGAAGATCGTGGTGGCGAGCTTGGACCGGCCGTAGACGGCGGCGGCCCGGTAGTCCCGTTCGGCCATCAGGTCGTCGAAGTCGAGGTGCGCGGTCCGGTGGGTGATCGAGCTGAGGCTGACCACCCGCGCCGCCCGGGCCGCCGCCAGGTTGCCGAGCAGCAGGCCGGTCAGCGCGAAGTGGCCCAGCATGTTGGTGGCGAGCTGCAGTTCGAAGCCGTCGGCCGAGGTGCGGCGGGGGCCGAGCAGCACCACGCCGGCGTTGTTGACCAGCAGATCGATCACCGGGTGGTCGGCGGCCAGCTTCGTGGCGAACCCCCGTACCGAATCGAGCGAGGCCAGGTCCAGCTCGCGCACCTCGGCGTCGCCGCCGATCCGGCGGGCGGCCGCCGCGCCGGCGTCGGTGTTGCGGACGGCGAGCACGACGTGCGCGCCGTGGCGGGCCAGCTCGGTGGCGGTGACCAGGCCCAGGCCCGAGTTCGCGCCGGTCACGACCGCGGTCCGGCCGTGCTGGTCGGGGATGCGGTCGGCGGTCCATCCGGTCATCTGCTGCTCCTGACGGTTTCGGTGCGTGGACCGCTGACGCTAGGAGCGATCCGGGCCGGTTCCGTCGTTCCCGCCTGCCTAGGTCTGCCGGACCTACCCACGGTGGTCCGGGCCGCGGCACACTTGCGGCATGAGCAGCCCGCACCCGTACGCTCGTGAGCTCGGCGATTTCCTGCGCGCCCGGCGCAGCAGGTTGCGCCCGCACGACGTCGGCCTGGAACCGGGCGGCCGGCGCAAGGTCACCGGGCTGCGCCGTGAGGAGCTGGCCCTGCTCGCCGGGCTGAGCACCGACTACTACCAGCGGATGGAGCAGGGCCGGGAGGTACGCCCGTCCGACGAGGTCCTGGAGGCCCTGGCCGGCGCGCTGGCGCTCGACGACGAGGAACGCCGCCACCTGTTCACGCTGGCCTACGCCGCTCGCCGGCCGATGCCCGCCCGGCCGGAGCACGGCGCGGAACGGGTGCCGGACAGCACCCGGCGGCTGCTGCGGGTGATGGACACCCCGGCGGTCGTGCTCGGCCGCCACCTCGACCTGCTCGCCTGGAACACGATGGCGGAGGCGCTGCTGGGCGACCCGCACGGCTACCCGGCCGACCGGCTCAACATGCTGCTGCTGATGTTCGACGACACCCGGACCGGCGAGCGGAGCTGCCCGGACTGGGAGCGCCAGGCCCTGGACTACATCGGCATGATGCGCGCCGCCGTGGCCACCGACCCCACCCATCCCCGCGCCACCGCGATCGTCGGGGAGCTGAGCATCCGCAGCGCCGAGTTCCGGCGGCTGTGGGCCCGGCACGACGTCCGCGAGTCGGTCAGCGGCACCAAGACCTTCCCGGTCCCCGAGGTCGGCGACATCGTCCTGGACTGGGACACCTATCCGCTGCCGGGCAACCCCGGCCCGGTCATGCTCATCTGGACCGCGGAACCGGGCAGCGCCGACGCGGACCGGCTGCAGCTCCTGGCGTCGTTGCACGCGACCCGCTCCGCGCACTCCCGCTGAAAAGATCGGCGCGGATGTCGAGAACGGCGTGGCGGCCGCGTCCCCGGGGCGGAGACGGTCATCCTGGCCGTCCGGGACCGAGGAGACCAGCATGACGATCCAGCGGATGGACAACGTTCTCATCGTGGTCGAGGACCTTGACGCGGTCATCGCGTTCTTCGTCGAACTCGGCCTGGAGCTGCAGGGCCGGGGGCCGGTCGAGGGGCCCTGGGTGGAGCAGGTCATCGGGCTCGCCGGCGTCAAGCAGGACATCGCGATGCTGCGGACCCCGGACGGCCACTCCGGCGTCGAGCTGGCCCGGTTCCACACCCCGAAGGCGATCGGCGCCGAGCCGCGCATCGCCCCGGTGAACACGCTGGGCATCCGCCGCATCATGTTCGCCGTCGACGACATCGACAAGGTGGTCGCCCGCCTGCTCGCCCACGGCGCCGAGCTCGTCGGTGAGGTGGTGCGGTACGAGGACGTCTACCGGCTCTGCTACCTCCGCGGCCCCGAGGGCATCATCGTCGGGCTGGCCGAAGAGCTCAGGTAAGGCCGCCGAGGACCGCGCGCAGCACGTCGCGGGTCTGCTCGCGGAGCCAGGCGTGGCCGGTGTCGGTGTCGTAGCGCTGATGCCAGTTGCCCACGATCGGCACCGGCGGCAGCCGCAGCGGCTCCGGCAGCGGTGCCACGGCCAGCCCGAAGGCCGCGATGAGCGGGCGGCACATCACCTCCGGCACGGTCACGACGGCGTCGCTGTGGCCGGCCACGTGCAGGGCGGTCGCGGTGGTGCCGACGGCGGCCAGCACGCGGCGGTGCAGGCCGTGCGCTTCGAGCAGGTCGTCCACGGGGTCGCTGAGCCGGCCGCGGCGGGAGACGAGCAGGTGCGGCTGAGCCGCGTACGCCTCAAGATCCAGACTCCCGGCGTACGGGTGATCACCGCGCAGCACCACGACGAGCCGGTCGTGGCCGACGGTCTCGGTCCGGATCTCCGGCAGGTCCGGGGTCGTCGCGCCGATCTCCAGATCCACCCGGCCGTGCCGCAGGTCGTCGGTGTCCACGGCCGTCTCGGTCAAGAACCGCACCCGTACGCCCGGCGCCCGCTCGGCGATCGCGGCCAGCAGTGGCGCGGCCAGCGCCGTGGTCAGCGCGTCGTGGCACTGCAGCGTGAACGTGCGTTCCAGCGTCGCCAGGTCCAGGTCGCGGCTCGGGGCCAGCACCGCGCCGGCCTGCCGGACCAGCCCGCTGACCTGCTCGCGGACCGCCAGGGCGTACGGGGTGGGCGTCATGGTCCGGCCGGTCCGCACCAGGATGTCGTCGCCGGTCAGCTTCCGGATCCGCCCGAGCGAGCGGCTGACCGCGGGCGACGACAAGTGCAGCCGCTCGGCCGCGCCGCGCACGCTTCCCTCGACGAGCAGGGCGTCCAGCGTCGTGAGCAGGTTCAGATCCAGTTGCATGCGGGTAAACGTTAGCTTAAAGAGAGTGCACTGTACTTATCTGATCGCCGGGCCAAGACTCAGGTCATGACCGATGACCTGCTCTCCACCACCACCGATCTGGTCCGGGAAGCCGGCGCTCGCCTGCGGGGCTTCTACGCGCCCGGCAACCGCGTCGCCACCGAGGACCAGCTGTTCGCGGGCCTGCGGCGGCACGACGCCGCCGTGGCCGACCTGCTGCGGCCCGCCCTGCTCGCCGCTCTGCCCGGCTCCGGCTGGGAGGAGGACGAGCACGCCACCGGCCCGATGGCCGGCGGCGACCGGTGGGTCGTCGACCCGGTCGGCGGCAACCTCAACCTGGTCCACGGCATGACCGACTGGAACATCGGCGTCACGCTGGTCCGCGACGGCCGCCCGGACTTCGTGGTGCTCCTCGCGCCCTGGTCCGACGAGTTGTTCACCGCGGTCGACGGCGGCGGGGCGTACCGCAACGGCAGCCGGATGACGGTCTCCGCCAAGACCGACCTGGCTCTCGCCCTGACCGGCACCGGCCAGGCCCGGCCCAGCCACTCGGCTGAGGTGGCCCGGCGCGTCGGCACCTCGATGACCGCCATGCTGCAGCACGCCCTGTACGTCCGCTCGTCGGTGCCGGTCGGGCACGAGCTCAGCCAAGTGGCGGCCGGACGGCTGGATGTGCACTGGCAGTTCGAGAACGTGCGGTCGCACATCGGCCCGCTGCTGCTGGTCCGGGAGGCCGGCGGCGTCGTCACCGGCTTCGACGGCAAGCCGTGGGAGCTCACCAGCACCGGTTACGTGGCCGCCGCGCCCGGTGTGCACGCCGCCGCCCTCGACGTCCTGCAACGCACGCTCTGACCCTCCACTGTGATCGAGGAAGACTGCCATGCGCATTGCCGTACTCGGCGCCACCGGCGCCACCGGGACTTTGCTGGTCACCACCGCGCTCGAACAGGGGTTGGCGGTGACGGCCATCGCCCGGCGGCCCGGACGCGTACCCGCACGGCCCGGGCTCACCACGGTCGCCGCCGACGTGCACGACCCTGAGTCCATCGCGCGGGCCGTCGCCGGATCCGACGTACTGCTGTCCGGGCTCGGTGTGGTCAAAGGCGATCCGCCCGGGGTGCTCACCGCCGGCGCCAAGGCCGTCGCCGCCTCCGGCGTCCCCCGGGTCGTCTGGCTCGGGGCGCTGGGCACAGGCCCGTCGGCCGACGTCGCCGGCCCGCTCACCCGGACCCTGCTCAGCGTCTTCCTGCGGGACGAGGTCCCCGACAAGGTGGCGGCCGACGCCACGATCATCGCCGCGGGCGGGACCGTTTTCCACGCCGGCATGCTGACCGACGGCCCGCTCGCCCCCGGCCGGCGCACCCTGACTCTGGATCAGGCCCCAAGACGGTTCTTCCCCGGCCGGGTGAGCCGGGCGACGGTCGCGGCGGCCATGGTCGAGGAGGCGGTACGGGGACAGTTCCCCGGACAGACCGTCACGATCAGCAGCACCTGAGAGCAGGTCCCTAGGTATGCCTAGGCGGCTCGCGGGCCCCGCCTGAACCAGGGCGACCGCCAAGATAGGTGATCGTGTCCGATGTGACAGCTCCCCCGCCGGCCGAGGATTGATCCATCACCGGTTGACGAGGAGAAAAGCCATGATGATGCACCCGGACATCCTGTTGGACCTGGCCCACGACCGGCACCGTGAGCTGGTCGCCGAGGCGGAGCAAGGGCGCCTGCTCCGCAGCGCCCGGCGGGCCCGCCGGGCCCGCAAAGCCGCGGTCGCCCGCGGCCGTCCCACCGGTACCCTGGCGTCGTGCGAACCATCCGCGGCGGTGCCAGCCCGGTGATGATCGGGCGGGAGAGCGAGCTGCGCCGCCTGGCGCGGCTCGCTTCGGCGCGTGAGCCGGCGGTCGCGCTCATCGCCGGCGAGCCCGGCATCGGCAAGACCCGGCTGGTGCACGAGCTGCTGGCCGGGGTGCCGGCGGAGACCGTGGTGCTGGTCGGCCAGGCGGAGCCCGGCTCGCTGTCACGGCCGTACGAGGTGCTGCTCGACGCCATCGACGGCCACCCGGACATCGACGAGGAACAACTGGCCACCCTGGCGGACCCGCGGCGCAGCCCGGTCGAGCGCCTGCACATCGGGCTGGCGATCCTGGCCGACCTGATCGGCGACTCCCCCGCCGTCATCGTCTTCGAGGACCTGCACTGGGCCGACTCGGAGAGCGCGGCGCTGTTCGAGCGGATCGCCGACCAGCGCGGGCCGCGGCTGCTCATCGGGACGTACCGGCCGGACGAGGTGACCCGCCGCCAGCCGGTGGCGGGACTGCTGGCCCGCACGGAACGCCGGCACGCCGTCACCCACGTGCGGCTGGACCGCCTCACCCCCGCGCAGACCGCGGCGATGCTGGCGGCGGCCACCGGCTCGCCGGCGCCGCTGCGCGCCGCGACGGCGCTGCACCACCGCACCGGCGGCAATCCCTTCTTCCTGGAGGAGCTGCTGCGCGCGCTGCCCGGGTACGACGTGGAGGCGCTGGTCGAGCAGCCGTTGCCGTGGAGCCTGGCCGACGTGCTCCGCCGCCAGGTCGACGACCTCGACCCGCTCAGCCACCGCATCGTCGAGGCGGCCACCGTGCTGGGCCACCGCATCTCGTTCGACCTGCTGGCCGACGTGACCGGTACCGGCGAGGACGAGCTCATCGCCGCGCTGCGCGACCTGGTCACCAGCGGCGTCCTGGTCGAGTCGGGCGAGGACGAGTTCGCGTTCCGGCACGCCCTGGTGCGCGAGGCGATCGCCGATCAGATGCTCGGCCGGCAGCGCCGCCGGCTGCACGAGGCGGCGCTCGACGTGCTGCTGCGCAAGGGCGACGCCGGCCTGATCGCGAACGACGGCGGGGCCGACCCGGCCATGGTGGCGCACCACGCCCGCGGCGCCGGCCGGTACGACGACATGATCGCCGCGGCCCGCCGCGGCGCCGCCCTCTACCTCTCGATCGGCTCGGCCTACCAGGCCCTGCAGCTGGCCGAGATGGGTCTCGACGAGGTGCCCGACGACACCGAGCTGCTCGCCGCCGCGGCCCGGGCCGCGTGGCTGGCCGGACTGCTGGACGACGCCCTGCGCTACGGCCGGCGCTGGCGGGACCTCGCCGGCACCTCGACCGACCGGGCCGAGTCGCTGTACCTGCTGGTCCGCATCGCCTGGGAGTCGCGCGAGACCGACGAGATGCGCACCCTGACGCAGGACATCGAGACGCTGATCGCCCAGCTGCCGCCCGGCGCCGACCAGGCCCGGGCGATGACCGCGATCGCCCAGTCGGCGTACCTGCGCGACGACGCCGACGCCGCGCTGTACTGGTCCGGCAGTGCCCTGGCCCTGGCCGACGAATTCGACCTGCCGGCCGTACGCCTGGCCGCGCTGCTGGAGAAGGGCTCGACCCTCACCGAGCGCCCGCAGACCGCCGCCGAGGGCCGGGAGATCCTGTCCGGTCTCGTCGACGAGGCCGAGAAGGCGGGCGAGTGGGTGCTGGCCGCCCGCGCCCTCAACAACCTGGTGCACGGCGAGCCGCCCACCTCACCGGCCGAGCACGCCGAGACCCTGGAACGGATGCGGATCGACGCCGAGCGGGCCGGCTTCGAGTCGCTCGCGGTGGCCACGTACTTCCAGGGCCGGGCCCGGCTGGCGATCCGGGCCGGCGACCTGGATGCCGCCATCGCGGCGCTGGAGAGCGGACGCGAGCAGGACCGCGGCTACCGGCGCCGGGGCCGCTGGGCCGATTACCACGGGGTCTTCCTGGCCGGGCTCTACCTGGAGGCCGGCGAGCTGGACCGGGTCGAGCAGCTCATCACCGACCTGGCGGCCCTGACCGACAACCCGCCGACCACGATCCCCGGCCTCGCGTTCAACCTCGCCTGCCGCCGCGCCGACCGGCCCCGCGCCGAGGGGGCCCTGGACGAGCTGATCACGGCCTTCGCCGGCGAGACCTGGCGCAGCGGCGAGCAGGCCCACGACCTGATCTCCGCCGCCCTGGAGATCGGCCTGCCGCCGCACCAGCTCGACCGGATGGCCGCCGCGCTGCTCGACGAGGACGTGTGGGACGCCTACCGCACCCTCGTCGACGCCCAGCTCGCCGAGGCGCGCGGCCGGCACGCCGAGGCGCTCACCGGCTACCTGTCCATCACCGAGGCCCACATCCTGGGGCCGGCCAACCGCGGCAGCGTCCGCGTCGGCGCCGCCCGCTGCCTCCTCGCGGAGGACCGGCGCGAGGAGGCCACCGCGCAGGCCGAGGCGGCCGCCTCCCTGCTGGCCGGGTGGCGGGGCTGGCGGGTGGACCAGCTCGCCCGGGTACGCGCCCGGCTCGGCATGGCCCCGGTCGACGCCCCACCGGCAGTGACCGGCCCGGCCGCGCTGACACCCCGCGAACGGGAGGTGGCCGTGCTGATCAGCGACGGGCTGACCAACACGGAGCTGGCCCGGCGCCTCTACATCTCACCGAAGACCGCCGCCGTGCACGTGTCGAACATCCTGCGCAAGCTGGGCGTCCCGTCGCGTACGGAGGTGGGCGACCTCGTCGGGCGGCACTGACCAGGGTGGTCAGTGCGGATACACGCGCGGGATGCGGGGCGAGATCTCGGCCCGGAACTGCTCGATCCGGCCGGTCACCTGACGCCGGCCCCAGGTGTTCTCGAGGCGGTCGATGTACAGGCACCGGGCGGCGAGCTTGTCGAGGTCGACGGTGAAGTACATGGCCATCAGCGGATTGACGAACAGGGTGCTGCCGCTGGTGCGCCGGGTGAACTGGACGTCGCCGAAGTCGCCTCTGGTGGCCGCGGCGATCTGGCCGTGGACGATCGTCGGCCGCTCGGGCGTGGCGGCCTGCGCATGGGCGACAGCATCGCGGTACAGCTCCGCCTCGCGGCTGGCGCCGGGGATGGACAGTGCCCCGAGATAACCGCCGTCCCGGGCGAGGGCGGCGAGGTTCTCCAGCACCTCGACGTGGTTGACGCCGTCGTGGGCGTCGATCCCGAAGCCGAGACAGGTCACCAGCTTCACCGCCACGTCCAGGCCGGCCACCGCGGCGAGGCTCGTGATGTCCTCCACCGGTGTGCCGAGGTTGCTCTCGTCGCCGCGCAACAGGATGTCGGTGCCGCCGTCGACCAGCACCACCGCGTCGATGTCCAGCTGGTCGATCAAGTGCCGGTAGCCGTCCCGCAGGCGTTCGACCCCGAGCGGCGGGAACGCGTACACCGTCGAGGGCAGGTCCTGATCCGCCAGCCACCGGGCCAGTGTCCGCTCGGGGAAGTACCAGTCCGTGCTGGCCGAGTCGGGCGTCACCACCGCGACGTTCTCGGCCGTCCAGCTGTCCCGGTCGAGCAGGACGAGCTCGGAGAAGGACAGGTTGGCCAGGTGCACCTGGACGCCGCTGCGCCACAGGGCCAGGGCCAGGGGCAGGCCGGCGTACACGTCGAATCCGCCGCCGGCCCCGGCGATCAGGACGTTGCGGGCCGGAGCCAGCGCGGCGAACAACGGCGGGGTGGTCAACGAGGTGCCGGATTCGATCACGGGCGTACCAGTCCCGCGACGAGGACAGCGAGGGCGTCGTCGATGGCCGTCTCCTTCTCCTCGGCGGTCAGTTGCGGCAGCAGGTCGAGCAGCATGATGGACAAGCCGTGCACGGTAGCCCAACTGGCCGTCACCGCTCGACCCGTGTCCTCGGGACGCAGGCAGCCCGCCTCGACGAGCCGGGTGAGCGCGCGCTCCAGGAAGACCTTGGGCTTGGGCCGGTCGTCCTCGTCCCCGGACGTGTCGGCGGGCTCCGCGGGTACGCGGATCCCGGTGGGATCACCGCCCATCGCGGTGCGGAACAGTCCCGGCTCCGTCAGCGCGTAGTGCACGTAGGCCCGGCCGACCTCGCGCAGGTAGGTCGTCGCCGCCTGCCGCGCATCATCGGGTTCGGCCGGGGCCACGCCGTCGAGGTGGGCCCGCATGGCCACGGCCATGTCGCCGCGGGCCCGCTGCGCGACCGCCTTCTTCAACGCCGTCAGGGTCGGGAAGTGACCGTAGGCGGAGTTGGGCGCGACCCCGACGACCCGGGCCACCTCCCGCAGGACCAGTGCTTGCGGGCCGCCCTCGCGGGCGAGATCGATCCCGGCCCCGATGAGGGCGGCACGGAGATCGCCGTGGTGGTAGGTGGCCCGCTTACGAGGGCGTTTCTCGACCATGGCCAGATCCTGGCACGCGCCGCCGGAGCGCTCCGCGAGGGTTGACAGTCGAAGTCACCCACCGCAATACTCACACTGTCCAGATTGAGGTCGCACGATGCGAAAGGTGGCTGGGGATGGATTCGTCAATGACCCGACCGGTGGCCCGGCGGCGGCACGGTTCCCGGGTGAGCTGGACCGTGGTGACGCTGACCTCGCTGGCGATCACGGGATTCTTCGTCGGCCAGTACGCCGCCGGCAGCCTCGATGCGCTCGCGGCCAGGGAGGTCGGCCTGGCGTCGACCTATGCGCAGCGGCCGGCCCTGGTCCAGGTCGCGTTCTACCTGCACATCGTCTCGGCGGGCCTGGCCCTGGCCGTGGGCCCGTTCCAGTTCGCCAAGGTGATCCGGCGCCGCTACCGCGCCGTGCACCGCTGGATCGGGCGGACCTACCTGGTCTCCGTCGCGCTCGGCTCGGTCTCCGGCCTGGTGATGGCGTTCTACAGCTCCGCGGCGTTCGTGGGATTCTTCGGCTTCGGCACTCTCGCGGTGCTCTGGGCGTGGACGTCCTACCGCGCCTACCGGGCCGTCCGCGGCGGTGATCTGGCCAGTCACCAGGCCTGGATGATCCGCAGTTTCGCGCTGACGTTCGCGGCGCCCACCCTGCGGCTCTGGCTCGGCGTGCTGATCGGCGTCCAGCTGCTGGCCGGGCGGGGCGCCGAGACCGACATCGACCAGCTGCTCGGCAATGCCTATGCCGCCGTGCCGTTCCTGTGCTGGCTGCCCAACATCGTCGTGGCCGAGTTGCTGATCCGCCGCCGGAATCTTCCCGGACTGCGGTTCTCACCGTCACCGACGCCGCGCCTGATGACCCGGGCCACGGCCGAGGCATGAGCGCCGCGACCGACCTCGGCCGGCGCTTGATCGATGTCGTCGCCTCGATCGTGCTGACTGCCGTTCTCTGTGGCGGAGCCGCATTGACAGCGCCGGCCCGCGCGGGCGGGGCGGCCGCAGCCACCCCGCCCACGGGCGGTCACATCGCCGGGGTCAGCACCGACTCCGGGATCAGCGTGGCGACCGGCGGGCGCTGCTTGCCGGTCGGCGAGGACAGAGTGGTGGCCTCGCCCGGCGGCGGCAGCGGCTCGGTGAACGGCTGCACCGAGTCCGTGCAGACCGTGCCCTTGGCGGGCGGCGTTCCGGTCAGCAGATAGTTGTCGATCGCGGTGGTGGCGCACACGCCCGAGCCGTACGCGGTGTGGCCCCAGTTGTTGCTCGACAGCAGCCGCGAGTTCGGCAGCAGCCGGCTCGACGAGACGGCGCCCTGGTAGTTCGTCGCCGGGTCCCAGAAGTTGCCGACGACCAGCACCGGGGCGGCGGTCCGCTTGGTGAACGGCCCGCGGTAGGCGTCCTCGTCCTGGACCGTCCACGTCTTGTGGGCGCACTGGCTGTCGATCCAGCCCCAGGCCCGGCCGAAGTACGGCGCCCGCTGGTCGCGGCGGGCAGTGGCGGCCGGCCAGAGCTCGGCGTTCGCCGGGTGCCGGCCGTCGGTGCAGATGACGGCGCTGCTGGCCTCGAAGCCGTTCTGGTACGGGAAGTCGTACCCCCGCTTGGTCGCCTTCGCCGCCCGCGCCCGTTCGGTCAGTGCGGCGGTCGAACCCGCGTTCAGTGCTGCCCACACCTCGGCGGCGATCTCGGTGACCACCTGGCCGGCGTCGACGCCGTAGAGCGAGCCCAGGATCGCGCTGACGAAGACCGCGTACGTGACGGTGAACGTGCCGCCGGCGCCGTCCGGCAGCTCCAGCGGCTCGGCACGAAGCCGGCGGGCGATGGTCTCGAAGTTCCTGACCGGGTCGCCGTCGGCGAAGACGCAGAACTTCTCACCGGCCCGGTCGCAGCGCTTCAGGATCTCGATCAGCGCCCGGTACGCGCCGTCGGACGAGCGCAGCCGCTCGTCGAGGATCTGCCGGGTGTTGCCGACCCAGTCGATCGGGTTGAGCACGCCGTCCACGGCCAGCGCGCGGAACCGGTCCGGGAACATGTTCGCGTAGTACTGGCCGAGCGCGCTGCCGTAGCTGAAGCCCAGGTAGTTGAGCTTGCGGTCACCCACGGCGCGGCGCATGACGTCCATGTCGCGGGCCACCTCGGCGGTGGACATCGCTCCGGCGAGCGGCCGGCCGGTGGTGGAGCAGGCCTTACCGAGCCGCTTCGATCCCTGCACGTACCGCTGCTCCTCGGTCTTCGTGACCGGGAACGGCACGTTGAGCAGATCGAGGACCGCGGTCTGGTCCTTGACCGACTTGAAGCAGCGGAGGTTCGCGCTGGCCCCGATGCCGCGGGGGTCGACGCCCACGATGTCGAAGCGCTGGAGCAGCGAGTCGCTGAGGAAGTACGGCGCGAACTGCACGAAGTCGGTCGCCGATCCGCCCGGGCCGCCGGGGTTGAGGAACAGGCTGCCGATCTTGCGCTTCTGGTCCTTGGCCTTGATCCGCAGAATGGCGATCTCGGTGGTCGCGCCCTTGGGCTTGTCGTAGTCGAGCGGCAGCTGAGCGGTCGCACACTCGGCGATGTCGTAACACTTGTACCAGCCGAGCTTGGGCGTGGGCACGGCGTCGACCCGCCGGCTCTCCGCCGTGCTGGTGCGCTCGGCGGCGGCCGGGGCGGCCGACCCGGGTGCGGCGGCGACGCCTGCCAGCACGATGCCGGCCAGCGCTGCGGTCAGTAGTCGGTGCGTCTTCGATGACATACGGACGACCCTTCTGACGGTGGCTCGCGGCGGCGGTGCCGCGACCCCCGGCATAGTAAGGCGTCGATGCCACGCTGAGTGATCATCTGTTGCTCCACGGCGTTCGGGCCGGTGGTGTTCCCCACGCGGGGGCCTGCGCGCGATACCCTGAGCGCATATGGCTACCTTTCGCAGTTCCTCAACGCTTGTCTCCGCCGACGGCACCAGGACGCCCGGCACCGCCGCGCTCTTCGCCGAGCCCAGCCGCCGAGGCGGCATCCCGCCGTGGGCGGGCGACTTCCGGCCGGCCAACGACGCCGGCTACGGCCCCAAGAACGCCATCGGCAAGACCTTCACGCTGGAGCTGCCGGACGGCCGCACCGGCAAGGTCGTGGTGCAGAGCCTCAAGACCGGCAAAGGCGGCGTCACGCTGGCGCTGATGGGCGAGGACGCGCCCCCGTTCTGATCGGCGGGCGGGGAGTTGGGCATGCATTCCACGTTCCGTACGCCCGGCGGCGTCACGCTCGGGATCGAGCACTTCGGTGATGCGGCGGCCCCCCTCGTGCTGCTCGCCGGCGGCACGACCATGCTCTCCTGGCCTGACTCGCTGTGCTCGGCCCTCGCGCGCGGCGGACGTCATGTCGTGCGCTACGACCTGCGTGACTCCGGTGCGTCGTCGACGGTTGATCCCGACGCGCCGGCGTACACGTTGCGCCATCTTGCCGCCGATGCCGCCGCGCTCGCCCGCGGGCTGGACGACCGGCCGGCGCAGCTGGCCGGCATCGGCGTCGGCGGGATGGTCGCCCAGGTCGCCGCGCTGGACCACCCGGCCGCCTTCTCGGCCCTCACCCTGGCCGGCACGCGGCCGGGGGCCCCGGGCCCGGTCGACGACGACCTGCCCGACCACGACGCGGCGACGATGAGCCGGGCCTTCGCGCTGCCGCTGCCGGACTGGTCCGACCGCGCCGCCGTGGCGCAGAGCGCCGCCGCCCGCGCGGAGATCCTCGGCGACGACCCGGCCGCGGCCCGCGCGACCGCCGAGCGGATCTTCGACCGTACGCCGGACCCGCGGCCCGCCGTGCAGATGGCCAACCAGCTGGCCATGGTGTTCTCGAAGCTCGACTGCGGGCCGCGCTGGCGCGAACGTCTGCCCGAGCTGAAGATCCCGACGCTGGTGGTGCACGGCCGCCGCGACCCGTTCTTCCCACTCGGCAACGCCGAGGCCCTCGCCCGCGAGATCCCCGGCGCCCGGCTGCTCGTGCTCGACCGGGCCGCGACCAAGATCCCCGACGCCGCCGCCGACGAGGTCGCCGCGGCGATGCTCGCGCTGTAGGGGTCAGGCGGGTTCGACCGGTAGCCACAGCTCGCAGGTCGCCGTGCTGAAGTCGTCCGCGCGCTCGAGGACAGCGACGATCGAAGGGCCCGGCCGGAGCCGCCAGGGGTTGGACGGGAACCATTCGGTCGCGGTCGCGGCCCAGGCCTCCTGCAATGCCGTCGGATGCGGGCCGGCGGTGCGGAAGACCGCCCATCTGCCGGCCGGTACGCCGATGGCGTCGAGGTCCTCGGGCACCGCGGTGTCCTCGGAGACGGCGACTCCGTGCAGGTAGGTGAGTTCGCTGCCTTCGGCACTGTCCGGGCCGAGGTCGTCGGTGACCTGCAGCAGGCCTTCGGGCTCGGTGTCGCCGAGGGCCTTGAGCCGGCCGTGCTCCTCCGGCGGCAGCGCGGCGATGTGCTGCTGGATGTGCGGGTTGACGCCCCGGTGCAGCAGCGGGACCCGGGCGGCGTGTCCGACGAGCCGGAACGCGGGCCGGTCGACGATGCTCGTGTGCATGGGGATGCTCCCTTCGACGGTCAGGCGGAACCTGAGCTGTGGTTGTGTGCGAAGGGGGCCGCCGTGACGCCGGACGTCACCCGGGCCGGCACCGTGGACCGCCCGGAACGCCCGGCCGAACGCCTCGGTGGAGCCGTACCCGTGCCGGACGGCGATGGTCAGCAGATCGTCCTCGCCCCTGACGACGTCGGCAGCGGCGACCGTCATGCGACGCCGGCGCACGTACTCCGACAGCGGCATGCCGGCCAGCGACGAGAACACCCGGCGCAGGTGGTACTCGGTCGTGCCGAGCTCCTTGGCTGTCGTGGTGACGTCGAGTTCCCCGGTCAGGTGGTGCTCGACCAGGTCGACCAGCCGGTTGAGTGCCGCGATCACGAGGCCTCCCTTCGAGATCGATCCTGGCCCGCGGCGTCCCGGCGGCGCCCGATCATCGGCGTCCGATCCGATCATCCGCCCCGCCTCGTAGGCTGACACCCCAGGTGAGGAGGTGAGGCCGAGGTGGCTGACACGACAGTGGACGAGGTGCTGGCCGAGCTGGCCGCGCTCGAGGACCCGAAGGTCCGCGCGGTCAACGAGAGACACGGTGACGATCACGGGGTGAACCTCACCAAGCTGCGCGCGGTGGCGAAACGGCTGAAGGTCCAGCACGACCTCGCGCGGCAGCTCTGGGAGACGGACGACACCGCGGCGAAGCTGCTGGCCCTGCTGATCTGCCGGCCGAAGGCGTTCGGACGGGACGAGCTGGACGTCATGGTGCGCCGGGCGCGTACGCCCAAGGTGCACGACTGGCTCGTCAACTACGTGGTCAAGAAGAGCCCGCATGCCGAGGAGCTGCGCCTGGCCTGGTTCGCCGATCCGGACCCGGTGGTCGCGAGCGCCGGCTGGGCGCTGACCACCGAACGGGTGGCGAAGAAGCCGGCCGGCCTGGATCTCGGCGGGCTGCTCGACATCATCGAGGCCGGGATGAAGGACGCCCCCGACCGCCTGCAGTGGGCGATGAACCACTGCCTGGCCCAGATCGGGATCGAGCACGCCGGGCACCGCGCCCGCGCGATCGACATCGGCGAGCGGCTCCAGGTGCTCAAGGACTACCCGACGCCACCGAACTGCACGTCGCCGTTCGCGCCGATCTGGATCACCGAGATGGTGCGCCGGGAAAAATCAGGCCCGGCAGAAAAGTTCTGAGAATCTTCGGCGGAGTCGTCGATCGGGGCGGGCCCTTTTCGTAGCCCTGATGAGAGGCCGGCACGGAGCCGGCCCCGCGGACCGCCCGGAGGGCATCATGACCACCACCGCCACCACGACCGCCACCACGACGACCCGTACCGCCGGCTCCGACGTCGCCGCCCTGATCGGGTTCGGGGTCGCCGCCACCGCGGCCGCGAGTGCCGCCACCATGGTCGTCGCCGCCGCCGGTGACGCGGCCGGGGTCAGCCTCGACGTGGGCGGCGCGCCGATCCCGGTCTCCGGTTTCGGCGTGCTGACGACCGTGTTCTCGCTGGTCGGCGTGATCCTGGCCGCGGTGCTGGCGCGTACGGCCCGGCACCCGCGGCGGGCCTTCGTCCGCACGACCGTCGTGCTGACCGTTCTCTCGCTGGTCCCGGACGTGATCGTGGACGCCGCGCCCGGCACCAAGGCGCTGCTCATGCTCACCCACCTGGTCGCCGCCGCGATCGTCATCCCGGTCATCGCGCGGCGTCTGCCGGCCTGATCCGGCGACACGCACCCCCAGCTTCTGTCACCATTCCAGCTGTCTATTCACCGGAGGAAAGAATCATGAAGCAGTACATGCTCGCCGTACACATGGTCGAGGGCGCGCCGACCCCGTCGGCGGAGGAGATGCAGCAGGCCTACTCCCAGGTCGACAAGGTCAACAAGGAGTTGCAGGCCGCCGGCGCGTGGGTCTTCGGCGGGGGTCTCCTGCCGGCCGACAGCGCGACCGTCGTGCGGGCCGACAGCAGCGGCACCACCATGACCGACGGTCCGTTCGCCGAGACGAAGGAGCAGCTCGGCGGGTTCTGGGTGCTGCGGTGCCAGGACCTCGACGAGGCGCTGAGCTGGGCCGCCAAGTGCTCCGCGGCCTGCATGGGCCCGGTCGAGGTGCGGCCGTTCGAAGACGAGCCCGAGAGCTGAACGGGCGGCCCGCCGGCATGGACATCGACGGCGTCTACCGGGCGGAGTACGGCCGCTGCGTGGCGACGCTCGTGCGCCTCCTCGGCGACATCAGCCTCGCCGAGGAGGCCGTCCAGGACGCGTTCGCGGTGGCCCTGGAGAAGTGGGACACCCTGCCGCCGAACCCGGGCGCCTGGATCGTGACCACCGCCCGCAACCGGGCCATCGACCGGCTCCGCCGGGAATCCACCCGCGAGGCACGGCACGCCCAGGCACTGCTGCTGCACCAGCCGGACGAACCCCAGGAGGTGGGACCGGTGCAGGACGACCAGCTTCGACTCATCTTCACCTGCTGCCACCCGGCGCTCGCCCCCGACGCGCGGACCGCTCTGACCCTGCGCCTGCTCGGCGGGCTCGAGGTGCCGGAGATCGCCCGGGCGTACCTGATGCCGGAGGCGACCATCGCCCAGCGCATCGTGCGCGCCAAGAAGAAGATCCGCGACACCGGCATCCCGTACCGGGTGCCGGGTGCCGAGGAGCTCCCGGACCGGCTGCCGCCGGTGCTGACCGTGCTCTACCTCATGTTCAACGAGGGGTACACGGCCACCAGCGGATCGCTGATCAGGACCGACCTGTGCGCCGAGGCGATCCGGCTGGCGCGCGAGCTCGCCGCGTTGATGCCGGACGAGCTCGAGGTCGTCGGCCTGCTCGCCCTGCTGCTGCTCACCGAGGCACGCCGGCCGGCCCGTACCGGTCCCGCGGGTGAGCTGGTGCTGCTGCCGGACCAGGACCGGTCACTGTGGAACCGGGCGCTCATCGCCGAGGGGCATGACCTGGTCCGCCGGTGCCTGCGGCGCAACCGGCCGGGCCCGTACCAGATCCAGGCGGCGATCAACGCCGTGCACACCGACGGCCCGGCCACCGACTGGCAGCAGGTCCTGGCGCTCTACGACCAGTTGCAGGCGCTGGCGCCGACCCCCGTGGTCGCGCTGAACCGGGCGGTCGCGGTGGCCGAGGTGCACGGGCCGGGGCTGGCGCTGGCCGCACTGGAGCACCTCCAGCTGCCGGGGTATCACCTGCTGCCCGCGACCCGGGCCGACCTGCTGGTCCGGCTCGGCCGGGTGCGGGAGGCCGCGGCCGCCTACGACGAGGCCATCACCCTGGCCGGCAACGAGACCGAGCGGGCCTTCCTCCAGGACCGGCGAGCCGGCCTCGGCCCTTAGGGAGCACAGGTACGGCGGTAGGCCAGCTCAGGAATGTGCCGGGCCCACTCGCTCCGGCTGAGGCCGCGGCCGGTGATCGCACAGGCGTATCCCGCCGGGTCGTTACGCAGGCTGTTCAGCTTCGCGTAGCTCCACAGCGTGACGGTCACGGTGTCGCGGGACTGCCCGGTCACCGCCAGCGTCTGCCCGTCGCGCCGGAACGTCACCTCGCGGGCCTCACCCCCGAGGCCGGACGGGATCGTGGCGACCCGGATCGGCTCGGCCGGCTTCGCGGTGTCCCACAGGTTCACCGTGTTGTCGCGGCCCCCGGTCGCCATCGTGCGCCCGTCCGCGCTGAAGGCCACCGACTCGACTCCCCGGAAGTGGCCGCCCAGAATGGCCAGCCGGTGCGGATGGACGCGATCGGTGACGTCCCACAAGATCGTCCTGGAGTCGAAGCCGGCGCTCGCCAGCGTCCGCCCGTCCGCGGTGAACGCCACCGACTGCACGAAATCACTGTGCCCGGTGAGCGCGGCGATCCGGACGGGGCGGCTGCGATCGGCCACGCTCCACAGCGTCAGGGTGCGGTCCTCGCCGCCGACGGCCAGCGTCCGCCCGTCCGGGCTGAACGCCAACGCCGTACCGAAGCTGTTGCCGCCCAGGGTGGCCCGCAGGACCGGCCGCTTCCGGTCGGTCAGGTCCCACAACATCATCGCGGTGTTGTCCGCGACGACGGCGAGGGTCCGCCCGTCGGGGCTGAACGCCATCGCGTTCGTCCCCAGCACGTACTCCGGCAGCACGGTGAGCGTCACCGATCGGTCCGGCCGGGCCACCTCGGAGACCGTCAGCCGGCCGTCCTTCGATCCGACCGCCGCCACCGTGCGGCCGTCCGCGCTGAACGCCACCGATCGGACAGCTCCGCTGTGGACGGTGACGTCCGCACCCGGGACGGGACGGGCCGGGTCGGTCACCTTCCACGTCCTCGCCCGGCCGTCGGAGCCGGCGGCGAGCAGGGTACGGCCGTCCGGGCGGAAGACGGTGGCCCGGTTCGAGCCGCCCGCGACGGCGAGCGCGGCCAGCCGGTCCGGGGCGGACCGGGGCGTCACGTTCCACATGGTCGCGTTGCCCGAGGTGTCGGCGGTGACGAGCGTCCCGGCGCCCGGGCCGAAGGCCAGCGTCCGGATCCCGGCGTTGGCCCGCATGCTGGAGATCACCGTACGGCCGTCCCACACAGTGACCGTCCCGTCCTCGTCACCGGCGGCCATCATCCGCCCGTCCGGGCTGAGGGTGATCGCGCTGATGGTCCCGCCGAGGCTGGGGATGCGGTCGTACGCTCCCCAGTCCGGCTCGTCGGGCGGCATGTCCGGGGGCTGCGGATCGTCGTCCAGGGCCCGGATCCCGTCGCGGATCTCGTCCCGGCGCGCCTGGATGTCGTAGTAGGCGACCGTGCCGTCGAAGTCGCCGATGATCAGCTTCTTCGAATCCGGGGTGAACACCATCGGGGATCCGCCGAAGCCGACGACCCCGCGCAGCGCGATCGGATCCAGCGGATCGGTCATGTCGTAGACGGGAACGAACCGGCCCTTGTCCACGATCAGGGTGCGCCCGTCCGGGCTGAACGCGAGATCCTCCACCGGGTACGGCACGAAGCCGTCCAGCCTGGTGATCAGCTCAGGCTCGGTCCGATCGCTGGTGTCCCACAGGCTGGTGATCCCGGACCGGTCACCCGTGACGAAGGTCTTGCCGTCCGCGCTGTACGCCAGCGAGCGGACCGTGCCCTCGTTCGCCAGCGTGGCGAGCCGGACCGGACGCGACCGGACCGCCACGTCCCACAGGACCGCCTTGTCCTGCGCGCCCACCACGGCCAGCGTCCTGCCGTCCGGGCTGAACAGCAGGGACCCGCCCTTCGCGGCCCGCTCGCCCAGCGTGGCGAGCATCGACGGGTTCCGCCGGTCGGTCACATTCCACAGCGTCACCCGGCCGTCGCTGCCGAGCGCGGCCAGGACGCCGTCCTTCGCGTACGCGGTCCAGGTCGTGTTCCTGATCGAGCCGGCGTAGTTCGTCGCCGTGATGACCCCGGCGAGCTCCTTGTGACTCTCGGCGTCGGGCCGCAGCTCGTGGGCGGCCGCGCCGAGCATCAGGGCCGTCTTCGGGTCGTCGACGATCGACGCCTTGGCCCGGATCATCAGTCGCCGGCTGACCGCGATCCGCTGCTGCTCGTCGGCCTTGGCCTGCTGCCGGTCGGCCTCCGCGGCCGCTTCCCGGGCCAGCCGCCGCTGCTCCTGCGCGACCTTCGCGAGCCGCCGCGCCTCCTGCTCCATCTGTTGCGCGCGCTCGGCAGCCTCCTTGGCCAGGCGCTGCTGCTCGCGCGTCCGGGTCGCCGCCCGGTCGGCGAGCCGCTGCTGCCGCCGGGCCTCCGCGGCCGCCGCGTCGGCGAGCTTCTGCTGCTCCTGGGCCAGGCGTTCGGCCTCGTCCGCCGCGGCTGTCGCGTCGGTCGCCCGGGTCCGCTGCTGCTGGGCCAGATCCTGCTGCTGCTTGGCCAGCTCCTGCTGCCGCAGCGCCTCCTGCGCGGACCGCTCGGCACTGCCGCGCTGCACTTCGGCCACCTGCTGCTGGCGCAGTGCCTCGGCCGCCGCGGACCGCGCCCGTTCCGCGTTGCGCACCGCCGACATGCCGGTCACCGCGGCCAGCATCGTCAGCAGCACCAGCGTCGCCACCGCACCCGAGCGCAGCCGCCGCGCCCGGCGATGCTGCCGGACGTCCTCGCCTTCCAGCTCGTCCTTGCTCACCCCGTGCATCGGGGCCGCCAGCTGTGCGATCCCGTCGCGGAAGCGGGAATGCTGGAGGCTGAGGTGCTCGCTGCCGCGCGCCCAGCGCAGGTCGAGGAACAACGGCTCCTCGTCGAACACGCCGCGCAGCGCCGCGGGCACCGCCGTGGAGTCCTCGGTGAAGTCGTGCCGCTCGGTGTCCCACTGCCATTCGCCGTCGGTCACCACGGGCAGGATGTGGTCCGCCGTCTTGGTGGCGATCCAGTGCTCGATCTCCCGGTTCACCCACGGTGATCCGGCGGCCTCCGGCGAGGCGAGCAGCACGAAGTATTCGGAGCCGTCCAGCGCGGTCTGGATGGACGACCACAGCGCCGGGGTCACCGACAGGCCGGTCTGGTCCCGGAAGATCCACAGGGCGCGCCGACGGTGCCAGGGCTTCGCCAACCGGTGCAGACCACGCTGCACGGCGGGCGCGAGACGCCCGTCCGCGGCGTGGCTGTACGAAATGAACCCATTGAAGGTCATGACACGGTCCCCCGGCAGTCGGCACGTCCAGCGACGACAGATTGTCCATGCCGGCGTCCCCCGGGAAAAGGCGGGAGACCGTATCGTCATGGTGCTTCTACAGGTCGACGAGCCTTCGTACGGGGGTCGGGGTGCGGTTCGGTGTCACCGGTCATCAGATTCTCCCGCCGGAGATCGTTGACTGCGCGGAGGACCACTGGCGCCGGGTCCTCCCGGCCGGCGCGCAGCTGTACGGGTTGTCGAACCTCGCCGACGGCGCCGACCAGCTGTTCGCCGCCCACGTGCTGGCGGCCGGCGGCACCCTCGAGGTGATCCTGCCGTGTGAGGGCTACGCCTGCTCGCTGAGCGGGGCCGGCAGCCGGGCCCGGTTCACCGAGCTCAGGCGGGCGGCGGCGACGGTCACCACGATGCCCTATCCGGAGCCCAGCGAGCAGGCGTATCTCGCCGCCGGTCAGGCCCTGGTGGATCGCTGCGACCATCTCTTCGCGGTCTGGGACGGCCGGCCGGCCCGCGGTCTCGGCGGCACGGCGGACATCGTCACGTATGCCCGGACCCGTGGATGCCCGGTCACCGTGCTCTGGGTCGACGGTGTGCTCCGGGTGTGACTACCGGCCGGGAGTCGCCGTCGGCACTTCGAGGCTCGGCGCGGCGGGCACGGCCAGCTCGCCGAAGAGGCCGCGGGCGAGCTCGCGGTGCGGCCCACCGGTGACGTCGGTGGCGGCGATGCCGTCGTGCGCGCGGGCCTGCTCGAACCGGTCGCCGATCTCCCGCGCCAGCAGCAGCGCCTGGTCGTGCTGGTGCCGCGCCTCCTGGTCGTCACCGGCGGCGCGCAGCACCTGGCCGAGGTCGTTGAGCGCCTCGGCCTCGCTGGCCCGGTCCCCGATCCGGCGGTGCAGCAGCAGAGCCTGCCGCAGCTGACCGGCCGCCTCGGTGAGCCGTCCGACCCGGGCGTACACGGCGGCGAGGTCGGTGAGGACGTACGCCTCCGCGGTACGGTCGCCGGCCTGCCGGACCGCGGCGAGGCTCTGTTCCAGGTGGACGCCGGCCCGTTCGAGGTCGGCGGGCTGCTGGGTGAGCCGCGCGAGCAGGGAGAGCACGTACGCCTCGCTGAACCGGTCGCCGAGCCGCGCGAAGAGCTCCAGGGCCGACCGGAGACGTCCGGCCGCCTGGGCCTCGTCGCCGAGCCGGGCGTCGACCAGGCCCAGCCGCACCGAGGCGTCGGCCTGCCCGGCCTCGTCGCCCAGCTCACGGTAGTGCGTCCAGGCCCGCCGATAGTGCTCCGCGGCCTGCCGGTAGTCGCCCAGCCGCCAGTGGACGCTGCCCAGGTTGCGCAGCGCCACCGCTTCGGCGGCACGTTCGCCCAGGTCGGCGTAGAGCAGCAGGGCCTGCCGGTAGGTCTCGGCCGCCTCGTCGAGCCGGCCCTGCCGCCGGTGCAACCGGCCCAGATCGGACAGCGCCCGGGCCTGGGCCTCGCGGTCACCGAGGGCCCGGGCCGCGGACACAGCGGCCGCGGTCACGGTGACGGCCTCGGCGACCGGGCCGCCGGCGTCGAGGTAACGGAACATGGTCGCCGCGATGGTGACGGCGTGCCGGTACCAGCCGTGCGCGGCACCGTACGTGCAGGCGGCGGCCAGGTTGGGCCGTTCCGCCTCGATCCAGCTCCGGGCCGCGTCCGGGTCACCGCCGGCCGCGGGGTCGTCCGGGTGCAGCGCGTTCATCGCCGCGATGGAACCGGCCAGGTAATGGTCGAAAACCCGGGTCAGCGCGGCCTTCCGCGCCGGCGCCGGGTCGTGCTCGGTCGCCAGTTCCGCGGCGTACGCCCGCAGCAGGTCGTGCATGCCGTACCGCCCGCCCCGCCCGATGTAGACCAGGCTGGCCCGGACCAGCACGCCGAGCAGCCGCCGCGCCTCCCCCACGTCCGTACCGGTCAGCGCGGCCACCGCCGCGACGTGCACGATGTCGCCCGGATGCAGGCCGAGCAGCCGGAACGCCCGCGCCGCGTCAGCGGGCAGATTCTGATACGACCACGAGAACACGGCCCGGACCGCGGCCCGCGGATCGCCGCCGGCGTCGAGCAGATCCAGCCGCAGCTGATGGTCGCCCAGCTCGGCGACCAGCTCGGCCAGCGAGACATCGCTGCGCGCCGCGGCCAGCTCGGCGGCGATCCGCAGCGCCAGCGGCAACCGGGCGCAGGCCGCGGCCAGGTCGGCGGCGACGGACGGCTCCCGGTCCACCCGGGCACCGATCAGCCGGCGCAGCAGGCCCACCGCGTCGGCCAGCGGGAGCAGATCCAGGTTGACCCGCTCGGCGCCGTGGACCGCCACCATGCCCGGCAGGGAGTCCCGGCTGGTGATCAGCACCAGGCACGAGCCGGTGCCGGGCAGCAGCGGCCGGATCTGCTCCACCGACGAGGCGTTGTCGAGCAGCACGAGCATCCGGCGGCCGGTCAGCTCGGACCGGTAGCGGCCGGCACGCTCGTCGGTGCCCAGCGGCATCTCGGGACCCCGTACGCCCAGCGCGGTCAGGAAACCGGCCAGCGCGTCGGCGACTGCCACGGGCTGCTCGGCGTCGTAACCGCGCAGGTTCACGTACAGCTGGCCGTCGGGGAACGCCTCCCGTACGCGGTGCGCCCACCGTACGGCCAGGGCGGACTTCCCGACCCCGGCCGTGCCGGAAAGCAGTGCGACCGTCAGCGGCGGCTCGTCGCCCTCGGGCGGCGCCAGCAGGCGGTCCAGCGCGGCCAGTTCACCGGTACGGCCGGTGAAAGCGCGCACGTCCGCGGGCAGCTGGGCCGGCACCGTCGCGGGCGCGGCGACCTGAACCGCCGCAGCCGGGGTGTCGGCGGCCGGGGCGGCCAGGGTGGGGTCGGCGGCGAGGATGCGCTCGTGCAGCCGGCGCAGCCCGGCGCCGGGATCGCTGCCGAGCTCGTCGGCGAGGCGCCGCCGGATCAGCCGGTACTGCTCGTCGGCGTCCGCCTGACGGCCGCACCTGTACAGAGCCAGCATCGACTGCTCGGCGAGCCGCTCGTCCAGCGGATGCTCGGCGACAGCGGCCGCCAGCGCGGGCAGCAGCTCACCGTGCCGGCCCAGCCGGAGCAGCACGTCGTTGCGGTCGAGCTCGGCGGCGAACCGTTCACCGAGCAGCAGCCGCCGCATCCCGTTCAGCCACGGGGTGTCCAGGCCGGCGAAGGGCTCACCGCGCCACAGGCCGAGGGCCTGCTCGATCAGCTCGGTGGCCGACCGGTCGGAGTCCGCCGCCCGGGCCTGGGTGACGAGCCGGCGGAAAAGGTGCAGATCCACCGCCTGCGGATCGACGGTCAGCACGTATCCGCCGGCCCGGCGCTCGATGGTCACCTCGGCGGCATCGGCGACGGCCCGCCGCAACCGGGACAGATAGCTGTAAAGCGCGCCGGTGGCCCGTTGCGGGGCGTCAGCCCCCCACACCCGGTCGATCAGCTGGTCGACTGTGACCGGCCGGCCGGCCTCGACGAGCAGCACGCCCAGCACGGAGCGCTGCCGAGCATGCCCGAGCTCGACGGGCCGGCCGCCGACGCGGGCCTCCACGGCGCCGAGCACCCCGAACTCCGCCGCCAACTGACCTCAGCACACCCTTCGCCCGAACGCGTCCCACCAGGGGATTCAAGAAATCTACAAGGAACCTGACCAGTCTCCCATGCTTCGCACAAGGTCCGCCGACGACCATTGGATCCGTTGCAGGGAACAGGTCGCCCTCGCCCGGTTACGCAGCGCGTACGGGGGAATCGGGACGTTGAGGTGAGACCAAGAGCGACGGGCGACCTGCCCTGCGACAAAAGCCGGGCTGACCGTGTGTGTACCGGTATAGCCGACGAGTCGCTTGTTGCTCTGGCCGGGCAGCGCCGCGCAGCCGACCCGGCCGAGGTCTTCCCTTCCGAACTCGTCGATGTCTACGTTCCTTCACAGGCCTTGTACAGGTCCACATTCGATCCGGCCCGTCCTGCCTGATCGGCGGGGGCGGCATGACGATCGCGGAGGTTCGTCCGTGCGAAAAGCCTTGGTGGGATTATTGAGCCTGAGCCTGGCATCCGGGGTGGGCGTCTCGCTCAGTCCGGCGGCGGTGGCGGCTCCGCCAGCCGATACAGCGGCGGCGGTGCCGTCGAAGAACGAACCGGGCGTGGCCAGCGACGAGCTGGTCAGCCCGCTGGAGAAGAAGCGCCGCACGCTGCGGGACAAGGCGGTCAGTGACGTCCTGTCCGGGCGCGCGAAGCTGGAGAAGCGCAACGGCAGCACCGTCGTCAAGGTCGGCCAGGCCGCCGGCGGTGGCGCTTTCGGCGGCGAGGCGCGCAACCGCCGCGGCGCCAAGGACAACCGGGACCAGTACGTCGAGCTGGCCCGGGAGCAGACCGACCGGATCTTCGTCATCCTGGCCGAGTTCGGCGACGAACGTGACCCGCGCTTCCCGGACCAGGACACCGACCCGAGCACGCCCGGACCGCAGCGCTTCGACGGTCCGGTGCACAACCAGATCCCCGAGCCGAACCGGGCTGTCGACAACACGACCGTCTGGCAGGCCGACTACAACCGCGACCACTACCAGAACCTCTACTTCGGCGAGGGCCGCAACGTCGAGTCGGTCAAGACCTACTACCAGACGCAGTCCTCCGGCCGGTACAGCGTGGAGGGCACGGTCACCGACTGGGTCAAGGTCAGGTACAACGAGGCCCGGTACGGCCGCTCCGGCGACGACCCGACCGACGCCAACGGCGACGACCCGAACGTCTGCTCCAGCAACGTCTGCAACACCTCCTACGACCTGGTCCGGGACGCCGCCAACCAGTGGGTCGCCGACCAGGAGGCCCGCGGGCGGACCAAGGCCCAGATCGCCGCGGAGCTCAAGACCTTCGACCAGTGGGACCGGTACGACTTCGACGCCGACGGCAACTTCAACGAGCCGGACGGCTACCTCGACCACTTCCAGATCGTGCACGCCGGCGGCGACGAGGCCGACGGTGACCCGTACCAGGCCGAGGACGCCATCTGGAGCCACCGCGCCTTCGCGTACGGCGACGACGAGGGTGACCGCGGCCCGGCCGGCAACCTGCTGGGCGGCACGGAGATCGCCGACACCGGCCTGTGGATCGGCGACTACACGATGCAGCCGGAGAACGGCGGCCTCAGCGTCTTCGTCCACGAGTACGGCCATGACCTGGGCCTGCCCGACGACTACAACGTGCTCACCGGCGGCACCAACAACAACGAGTACTGGACGCTGATGGCGCAGAGCCGCCTCAACGGCAAGGGCGAGCCGCTGGGCACCCGCCCGGGCGACCTCGGCGCGTGGAACAAGCTGCAGCTCGGCTGGCTCGACTACGAGACGGTGGTGGCGAAGCAGAAGCGCACCTTGACCCTCGGGCCACAGGAGTACAACAGCAACAAGGCGCAGGCGGCCGTCGTGGTGCTGCCGAAGAAACGGGTGACCACCGAGTTCGGCGCGCCGTTCTCCGGCTCCCGGCAGTACTTCTCCGGCAACGCCGACGACCTGCGCAACTCGATGACCCGGCAGTTCGACCTGACCGGCGCGACCGATCCGACCTTGTCGTTCAAGGCCCGCTACAACATCGAGGAAGGCTTCGACTACCTGTACGTGCGGGCGTCGCTCGACGGTCAGCGGTGGACGGCCCTCGACGGCACGGTCAACGGGCAGCCGTTCGGGCGGGACGGGGCCAACCCGCCGCGACCGGCGATCGACGGCAGCACCGACAACCAGTGGGTGGACGTGTCCGTGCCGCTGGACGCGTACGCGGGCCAGAACGTCTACCTCCAGCTCTACTACCGCACCGACGGCGGCTTCTCGGCCGGTGGCTTCTTCGCCGACAACATCCAGGTCACCGACGGTGGCACGGTGCTGTTCAGCGACGACGCCGAGGGCACCACGCCGTGGACGCTGAAGGGCTTCAGCACCGTGGGCACCAGCTCCACCGGCGACTACGACAACTACTACATCGCCGGCCACCGCACGTACGTCTCCTACGATCGCTATCTCAAGACCGGCCCGTACAACTTCGGCTTCCTCAACACGAAACCGGACTGGGTCGAGCACTACTCGTACCAGCAGGGTGTGCTGATCTCCTACTGGGACCGGTCGCAGGTGGACAACGACACCAACTGGCATCCGGGTCAGGGCCGCAACCTCTACATCGACGCCCACCCACAGCCGCAGTACCGGCTCGACGGCCTGCCGTGGAGCGCGCGCATCCAGGTCTACGACGCGCCGTTCGGGCTCCGCAAGGCCGACTCGTTCACGCTGCACATCAACGGCCAGCCGTCGTACCTGCGGGGGCAGGCGGCGCAGCCGCTGTTCGACGACACCAAGAAGTACTTCTACGAGGAACTGCCCAACCACGGGGTCAAGCTCCCCGCGGTGGGCGTGAAGATCCGCGTACTGGAGGAGAACGGCACCTCAGCCAAGATCCGCATCTCGTGATCCACTGAGGCGTCACACGGTGCCCGGGCGTCCCGCCCGGGCACCGTCGTGTCCGGACCGGTCAGCGGCTGATCATCCGGAGCAGGACAGGACCCTGGTCCGGGCCGTACTTGGCGGCGTAGAGGTCCGCCACCCGTTCCTGCGTCTGCGCACCGGCCTTGTCCAGGGCGTACCGCTGCCGGCCGTCCCCGCACACGGACACCTCGTGGTCGGGGTGGAAGGCGTGCGGCAGCGCGAACGGATTGACGTTGACCCAGTGTTCGCCGTCGTGGACGACGTACCGGAGCTGATGCTCGACGACCTCGTCGGGGACGGTGAAGCGCAGGCACATCCGGTAGTGCTCGGTGATGGTCTGCAGGCCGGTGCCGTTCCACCGGTTGTCGAACGCCTCCAGCGCCAGCCCGCCCAGGTCGCTGCGGACCCTGACCTCACGCTGGTAGTTCTCGCTCACCCGGCGGTCGCGGAACAGGCCGTAGGAGAGCCAGTCGTCGACCCGGTACATCGCGTGCGCGGGACCGGCGGAGCTGATCCGGACCCGGAACAGCTCGGCCGACCGCGGCGGCAGGTCCCGCACGATCGCGTCGAGCTGCGCGATGTTCTGGCGCATCAGAGCTACGGCGTCGGTCGGGCTCACCTGCCGGGCCCGCTCGGCGGCGTCCGGGCACGACGGATCGGTCAGCATGATCCGGAAGTGCACCCCACGTTCCAGAGCCGCGCGTACGGCGAGAGCGAACGTACGCTCGAGCCGCGGCTCCAGCAGCCCGGTCCAGTACTTCCAGATGTCCACCTGGTCGGTGGAGCGCTCGATGCGCCTGATCACCTCGCGGTAGTCGAGCCGGTTGCGCCACTTCACCGCGTTGCGGTTGAGGGAGAGCACCAGTGGCTGCAGCACCAGCACGGCCAGCACCAGGTCGAGCATGTTCGACCCGATGCTGATTCGCAGCTCGGTGGCGAAGTTGTCGACGTGCCGGATCGGATAGAGCAGCAGAAAGCCGGCGAGCAGCAGCAGCGCGCCGATCGCGGCGTACACATAGGACAGCCAGTGCCTGCTGCCCGGCAGTCGCGGCCGCCGCCAGAATCCGAACCGCTCCCCCATCGCCCCATCGTCGCAGCGCACGTCGAATTGATCCAGACAAGCGTCGATTCCTTGCCCGCCGCACTAGCATTACTCGCCGTGCGCATCTTGAAGATCGTTGTTGTCCTTCTGCTGGCGGCGGGCGGGTCCGCCGGGTGCGGCCTGTTCGGCGATGAGGCGGGGCCGTCGCGGGACGAGCAGATCCAGAAGATCCTGGACGAGAACGCGTCCTTCTCGGTGATCCTCAAGAACGAGGCGACCCCGGCGCAGCGCGCGGAGGTCGAGGCGGCGCTGCGGGCCCTCCCCGGCTTCACCGGCCTGACGTTCACCGACAAGCAGGCCGCGTACGAGAAGATGCACCAGATGTTCTCGGCGGATCCGTCCGACGTGGCGGGCATCGAGCCGGAGAACCTGCCGGAGAGCTTCGAGGTGCGGATGACCGACATCGCCGCGGTCCGCAAGCTCCGCGACGACGAACGCCCGGTGAAGAGCCTGTCCGGCGTCGACCAGCTCGTGTTCGCCTGCCTGACCGTGGCCGAGTGCAAGGACAAGTACTCCCCCAAGCCGACTGCCCCGCCCTCCTAAGCGCTGCGCCGGCGGACCAGGAACCCGGCGACGACCAGCAGCGCACCGCACGCCGTCAGGGCCACGAGCATCCCGGTCCGGCCGGCGACGAGGGCGATCGCGAGGCCGCAGACGATCTTCCCCGCGTACTCGGCCTGGGCGAGCAGCGAATGCACCGTGGCCCGGACCGCCCCGGCGGTCCGGGCGTTGACCCGGAGGGTGCCGAAGGTCCGGGTCAGCGGCAACGCACCCGCGGCCAGCAGTACGGCGAAACTGCCGCTGAACGCGTCCGGGGCGAACGCCAGGCCCAGGACGCCGATCGCGGCGACCCCGCAGGCCAGCACATAGGGGTGCGCACCGCCCAGCCCGGCCTGCACGAAGCTCAGGGCAACAACCCCCGCGAGACACATCAGCACGCCCAGCCCGGTGAACCAGAGAAGCGGATCGACCGCCGGCGCGAGAGCCACCAGCCGCAACGGGTACAGCCGCCCGAAAGCGTCGGCCACACCACTGACCAGAAAGGTCGCGGCGAACACGGCGACCAGTTCCGGGCTGGCGCGGACCAGCGCCGACCCGCGTGCCAGGATCGACCGGGCCGCCGACCACCGTTTCGCCGGCACCGGAACAAAACGGCGCTCGGGAAAGGCGGCGACGTAGAGGCCGAGGAGCGACATGGCTGCGCCGGCGAAGATCATCGCCGTGGTCGGCCCGGTGAGCCAGGCCAGCCCGCCGACGCCCGCGAGCCCGGCGACGGTCCCGGTGAGCTGGGCCTGCTCGGCGCGGATCAGCACCGTCGGCACGCGGACCGGATCATCGAGCTCGTCGCTGATCCACGCCATGTCCGCTCCGCTGGCGAAGGTCCACGACAGCCCCCACAGCACTTGCGTGAACAGCAATGACAGGAAGTCGCCGACCAGCGCGGTGGTGAGCATGGCGATCCCCATGAGCACATGCGAGACCACCAGCGACCACTTACGGCTGAAAGTGTCGGCGACGACCCCCGCGGGAACCTCGAACACCAACGCCACCACGTCCACCGCACGTAAACCGTGCCCAGGTCAGCGGTCACGGATCCCTCTCCACAGCGGATGACAGGCTGGAGGCCGAAGCCGGATTCGAACCGGCGTATCCCGTTTTGCAGACGGGTCCCTGACCACTCGGGCATCCGACCGTGCGCGCCCTCGGCTGGGATCGAACCAGCGGCCCCCGGATTCGGAATCCGGTGCTCTGTCCGCTGAGCTACGAGGGCAGATCAACGTGAGGGTGACTGGCCGGATTCGAACCGGCGACCTCCGGGGCCACGACCCGGCGCTCTGGGCCAACTGAGCTACAGCCACAACTTCGGCCTGTTCGGCCAGTGCCCGCACCAGGGATCGAACCTGGGACATCCGCCGTGTGAAGGCGGCGCTCTCCCGCTGAGCTATACGGGCGGGACGGCTCCGGCGGAAGGACTCGAACCTTCACCTGTACGCATTAACAGTGCGCTGCCCTGCCGATTGGGCGACGCCGGATCGTGCAGCGCGGAGAGCGAGGGATTCGAACCCTCGGCAGGGGCTGGTGCCCCTGCGGCGGATCAGCACTCCGCTGCCTTCAACCGGACTCGGCCAGCTCTCCAGGACCACCCGCCCGCGGTGGTTTCTTGCGTGGACCCGGCCGGAGTCGAACCGGCCACCTCCCGCTTGCGACACGGGCGCTCTACCAGATGAGCTACGAGCCCAGGGTTCCGAGCCAGCGGCGGGACTCGAACCCGCTACCTCCCGATTACGAAACGGGTGCACGACCTGTCGTGCTCCACTGGCCTGTCTTGCGTGCCCTCGGCGCGATTCGAACGCGCACTGGCGACGTCCTCAACGTCGGGCCTCTGCCGTTGGGCTACGAGGGCGTGAGCTGCGAGCGGAGGATTCGAACCTCCAACCTCCCGGTTCAGAGCCGGGCGTGCTGCCGGATTGCACCAGCCCGCAGAGGGCCGGCGGGGTCGCGGCCCCGCCGGCCGGTCGCCGCGCCGGAAAGCGCGCGACCCAGGGTGTTCCGGAGCGGCTGCCGGCTCGAACCCGGGACCTCGACGTTGGCAACGTCGCGCTCTACCACTGAGCTACAACCGCGTCGAACAAGTACTGTCGCCCGTCCGGGGGTCGAACCCGGTCCTCCGGATTGAGAGTCCGGTGGTCTACCTCCCTCAGCCTCACGGGCGTTCCCTGTTTCTGTCATCCGCTGTGGAGTTTTCAAGCGCCGTTGCCGCCGGCCGGGGCCGGGGCGGGGAAGCACGGGCGGCAGGAGTCGAACCCGCAACGCACGGTTTTGGAGGCCGTTGCTCTACCGATTGAGCTACACCCGTAGGGATACGAAAAAGCCGCCCGACCCGGCAGGGTGGGCGGCGGCTGTGCCGAGGTGCGCTAGTCGCGCCGCCTGCCCGATTCCTGGTTGCCGTTGCTGCTTTCACTGACCGCACCGGGCCGCCCGGTCAGGGCGACGGCAGCCTCGCGGCACGGCGTGAGCCGGTGCGCGGTGTGCGAGGGCTGCCACAACATCTCGGTCTCCTGACCATCTCGGTGCGTTCGGTGTTGATCCATACGGTAGGCCCGCCCCAGCGGGATGGACAACCCATTAACCGGCCTCAGGTATCGATCTTGTCGATGAGCGGGGTGACGCCCGGGGCCGGCCGCTCGGTCACCGCGGCCAGCGCCGCCAGCGGCATCCGGTCCACGTTCCCGGCGTCCCCCTCGTCGGCGATCGTGCGATAGGTCAGCGACGCCGCCCGCAGCGCCGCCAGCACGGCAGCAAGCGGGTGCAGCACCAGCCGCACCCCCGACCCGGCCAGCTCCGCGCCGGTCAGGCGCCCGCGGCCACTCGCGCTCTCGGATCGGTTCACAGCCAGCGGTACGGCGGGAAGCGCAGCGCGCAATCGACCGAGATCGTCCGCCTCGGAGATGTCCTCCGGCAGCACCGCGTCCGCCCCCGCGCCCGCGTACGCCCGGCACCGTTCGATCGTCTCGGCGAGCCCGCGGCCGCGTACCCGGGCGACCAGCACGATGCCGGGCACCTGCGCGACCAGCGCGGCGATCCGGTCGGCCGACCGGCCGGCGTCCTGGCCGTCGTCGAGGACGAGTCCGCTGATGCCGGCCCGCTGGTAGGACAGCGCGGTCCACACCGCGTCATTGCGGCTGTCGTAGCCGATGTCCGCGTCGGCGAGCAGCGGCACACCTTCGAGGGCCGGGATCAGGGTCGTGGCCCGGTCGGCGATCTGCGTCGCCGGGGTGTAGCCGAGGTCCGGCCGGCCCAGCATGGTGGCCGCGATCGCCTGCCCGGACAGGTGCACGGCCCGGTGCCCGGCCCGGACGGCGAGCGCGGCACTGGCCGGGTCCCAGACGCCCGGTACGTGCGTGAGGTGGTCGGCCGCGAGCATCGCGCGCAGGTCGGCGGCGGTCATGGGCGGGGCACCGCGGCGTCGTTCATGCCGCCGATCATGACGGGTTCATCGGCAAGTCGCGATCCCCTCCAACGGTGTTAGCGTCGATCCGTGACCGAGCTGAGCATGCTTGTGGCCCGTCTGCATGGCGCCGGGGACGTCCGGTTGCACCTCGAGGACCGTCCCTCGCCGGGGAGCGCCGACGCGCGGTTCGTCGAGGTGACCTCGGTCGGCATATGCGGCTCCGACCTGCACTGGTTCACCGAGGGTGGGATCGGCGACGCGGTGCTGGCCCGGCCGCTGGTGCTCGGTCACGAGATGGCCGGTGTGATCCGCGGCGGACCGGACGACGGCCGGCGGGTCGCGATCGATCCGGCGATCCCGTGCGGCATCTGCGAGCCCTGCCGGGACGGGTACGGCAATTTGTGCCCCACTGTCGTCTTCGCCGGGCACGGCTCCTGCGACGGCGGCCTGCGGCAGTTCCTGACCTGGCCGGCCGAGCGCCTGCACCCGCTGCCGGACAACCTCTCCGACGACGACGGTGCCCTGCTCGAGCCGCTGGGTGTCGCGCTGCACGCCCTCGACCTCGCCCACCTGCGAATGGCGTCGACGGTGGCGGTCGTCGGCTGCGGACCGATCGGCCTGCTGCTGGTGCAGCTGGCTCGCCGGCACGGCGCCACCCGGGTGCTCGCCGCCGAGCCGTTGCCGCACCGGATGGCCGTGGCCGCGTCGTTCGGCGCGGAGCCGGCCGACGGGGCCGGCCTCGCGGACGTGGTCTTCGAGGTCTCCGGGTCGGATGCGGCCGTGGACGCGGCGCTGCGGCTCGCCAAGCCCGGCGCCCGCGTCGTGCTGGTCGGCATTCCCGACGGCGACCGCACCTCGTTCAGCGCGGGGCTGGCCCGCCGCAAGGGGCTGACGCTGGTCATGGCCCGCCGGATGGGCGAGGTCTACCCGCGGGCGATCGAGCTGGCCGCGCGGGGCCTCGTCAACCTGGCGCCGATCGTCTCGGACGTGTTCCCGCTGAGCGCGGTCACCACGGCCCTGAGCACCGCTGCCGCCCGTACCGGATTGAAGGTGTTGATCCATCCGAACGCCGCCGGTCAGAATGCCGCCGAGCTGACCGAGGTCACCGGGTCGGCGGCGACCACGTCGTAGCGGTTCTTGGCGGCCGACCAGCCGTCCGGGGTCAGCGCGCCGCCGGCCTTGACCTTGCGGGGTTTCCTGCCCTCGACGGTGGCGGTCTTGGCGCCGCCGCGCAGGCGGAGCCGGACCGGGGTGCCGGCCTTGGTGCGCACGACCAGCTCGCCGACCGGACCGCTGACCGAGACTCCTACGGTGCCCTTCGGCTCGGGCAGTTGCAGGACGAGCTGGGTGGTCCCGCCGACGATCTCGATGCCCGCCACGACGCCCGCGCGCAGGTCGATGGTCTGCTCGGCCGAGCCACCGGCCAGCTTCAGGGTCCACGCCACCTTGGTGTTGAGCTGGAGCTCGGCACCGACCGTCCCCGGCTCGGTGGTCGGGGTGAGTTCGAGCCGCGAGCCCTGTTTGCTCTCGGTCAGGCTCGGCACCGCGCTGCGGTCCGTCGTCGCGATGTCGAACAGGTTCTCGCCGAGGTCGGCGCCGCGGATGCGCAGCACCGCGGAGGCCCCGGCCACCTCGAGGCGCCGCGCCCGCACGGAGCCGAGCGGCGTGGTGATCCGATGGGCGGCGTCCGGCCACGGCTGCTCCAGCGTGCTCGGCAGCGGCCCGGACGGAGTCGGCACCCCTGGTGGGAGCGGCTCGACCTGGGCACCGGCCGCGGGCCGGTAGACCGGGTCGAACGCGGCTGTCTGCCCGAGCACGACCCCGATGGTCAGCGCCACGATCGCCACGGTGAAGACCCACAGCCGCCAGGGCCGCCGCGGCCGTTCCTGGTAGACGATCACCGCCCGCGCGACCACCATGGGCGGCGGCAGCCGGGGCGGCGAGGCGGTGACGAGCGGCAGGACCTGCGTCGGCTCGGTCACGGCGGCACGCGGTTCGAACCAGTCCCGGGCGTCGTCGGGCGCGTCCGGAGACGGTCCGGACCGCGGCGGCTCCTTGCCATGTCTGCCGTTCACCGTGGCGCCTCCGCTCGCCGGATCCCTGCATCCGGCCCTGACAGTGATACGGATCTCAGGCCGTTTCGGATCGATGACTGTCAGCGCGGTTCAGGAAAGATCAGCGGTCAGGCCGGGTCGGTGGGGGTCAGCAGGCCCTCGTAGTACGGCTTCATGGCCGGGTAGTAGTCGTCGAAGCTCGGGGTGGGCAGGCCGTCCCGGGCCGCCACCAGCAGGTCGAGGTAGTACTCCCAGCCGGGACCCATCTCGCCGGCCTCGGCGACATTGTCCAGGCGATGCACCAGCCGCAGCTCGGTCCGGCCCTCGCTGTGCGACAGCAGCAGCTCGACCTGCCGGTTGCCGGCCTGATCGGTCATCGACACAGCCAGCCGCCGCGGCGGCTCGCACGCGTCGATCCGGAAGTCGAACCACGGCGCCCCCTCCTCGAAGACCATCTGCACCTTGATCGTGTTTCCGGGGGCGGCGTCGCCCGTCCAGGCGCCGAACCAGCGGGCGGTGCGGTCGGACTCGGTCACGCTCGCCCACACGTCCTCGATGGGGGCCCGGAACGTACGGCTGACCACGAGATCGCCGCCGTCGGCGGTGGGAAAGAGCCGGCCGGTGGGTGAGCTGATCATGCCGTGTTCTCCTGTCGTCGGTCCGTCGGTCCGCCTCGGCGGCGCTCGCGACGGGTGCGGTAGACCTCGGTCTCCAGTGCGTCGAAGCGGCGCTCCCAGCCGGCGGCCGCGGTGAACTGGTCGAGCCACTCGATCAGCCCGGCGAGCCGCGACGGGTCGAGCTCATAGAGCCGCCGGCGGCCGACGAGCGTGTCGCGGACCAGCCCGCTCTCCCGCAGCACCCGCAGGTGCCGGCTCACGGCGGGCCGGCTGATGGCGAACCGGTCGGCGATCTCCCCCGCGGGCAGACTCCGCTCCCGCAACATCACCAGGATGTCGCGGCGCACCGGATCGGCGATAGCCGCCGCCACCTCGTCCACCGCGAAAGCGTAACGAGTGTGTTACGCGTTTGGCAAGGACGGGCTCACGTGAAGGTGGGCCCCTGATAGCCCGAGCTCGGCATGGTGAGGTTCGCGCTGAACCCAGGCCACCGGCCCTGCGGCGCGCCTCCCGAGGACCTCGGCGGCGTGGGCTCCGGCAACGCGGCGAGCTCGTCGAGGCGGTCCTGCTCGGTCAGCAGCTGCCGGAGCTCGATCAGCGCCTCGGTCATCCGCAGCTCGTCCCACACCCGCCGCGCCTCGTCCTCCAGCCGGCTGTCCAGCTCGCGCTCGCGCAGGAACTCCTTGACCTCACGGAAGTTCGGGCGGGTGCCGTCCGGGCCCACCCGCATCAGCTCGACCGCCTCGTCGAGCCGGCCGGTGGCGGCCAGATGCCGGGCCAGCAGCCCATGGAACCCGGTCGCCCGGGCATCGACCAGCCGGCGCCAGACCTCCGGGTCCGGCATCCCGGCAGCGTCCAGGAGCAGCGCCAGACTTCGGAGCACCCTGGGTCGCCGGTCCGCCGAGCATCCTGGGCCTGCCCGAGCAGCCCAGGACCGTCCAGGCCCGGCCACGGCTTGAACAGCGCGCTCTCCTCCGGCAGACCCCGGAGAACGCTCTTGCGCAGACCCGACACGTCGGCCGGGATCCCATGCTCGGCCAGGACCGTGAGCAGCAGCTGGTACGCCTCCGGATCAGCACGCTCGGCCCATGCCCGGAGGATCGAGATCTGCTCCGCGTGGTCGCCGGCCGCCCCGCACTTGGCCGCCAGCTCCAGGTACGTGTCCCGCTCGGCGGCGAGGCCGGTGGTTATCGCGTACCGGAGACCCATCCGGGTCCACGGCAGCGGCACCAGCATCGACGGGAACAGGCAGACCACAGTGATCAGCAGGGCGGCCAGGAACGCCCAGGAGAGCCGTTCGTGCAGCAGCACCCAGGCGGCGACGAAGACCGTGGTCAGCAGCGCCAACCGCATCATCCAGGCGTACCGCACCGCTTGCTTCATCCGTTGCCGATACAGCGGCGTCATCCGCCCAGTGTGCCTTCGTCTTCACACCTTCACAGCGCGCCGGCGGGAGCGGCTCTGCGCACAGTGGCCGGCCGGCACTGCGCCGTCGAGCAGATCCTGCAGGAGGATCTCGTACGCCGGATCGGACAGGTAGCCGCTGTGTCCCCGGGCCGCCAGCCGGGGTACGTCCGGTGAGTCCACGATGGTGGCCGGGTCCCGGAGGCGCAGGTCCGCGCCGACCGTCCAGTAGCGCGGTTCCGGGCAGCCGGCGGAGGGCTCCGGGCATGGCTCGAAGCAGCCGCAGCGTACGACCGCCTGGTGCTCGGTGCAGTCCGGCCCGCAGCCCATCGTGCGCCACTCGGTCAGGTCCGGACCGAATTTCTCCCGCCCCTTCGGCACCTGCCAGGAGAGCACCGGGCCGCCCAGCGGGTCGGTCCACCGGAAGGCGTTGAGCCAGCGCTGCCGCAGCCCTCCGGTGCCGACCTCGTGGAGCTGCGCGAACCCCAGGTAGGACGGGAAGAACCGGGCATAGAGAAACTGCAACTGCGAGCCGTACGTGATCATGTGCAGTCGCCCGGCAGTGACCCGCGCCCGGGCGAAGTTCAGGTCGTCCGCCTCGCCGCCCTGGCTGGACCGGCCGGCCGCCTGGTTCAGGATGACCGCGCAGGCGGCGAACGTGATCACGCTGCCCTGGCTGTGTCCGGAGAGGACAACCTGGTCGGCCTGCTCGCCGCGCGGCACCCCGCGGTCGGCCCACTGCGCGGCGCGGCCGGCCACCGCGAGGACGGCCCGGCCGCCGTACGGCGGCGGGCACAGCGGATGGCCCACCCGCGGCCAGAACGACAGCAGATCCCAGATCACCCCGACCGTGGTACGCAGCCCCGGCCGTCGCCACGTGCCCAGTCCGAGCACCACCAGCGCGGTCGCGCCGAACGAGACGACCACGACGCCGAGCTGTCCGAGCGGGCCGGTCGCGTTGCCCATCAACGCCCGCGGCGGCTCGTCGTACGCGGCCAGCAGCCAGGCGCAGGCCCCCGCCGAGACGATCACCGCGAACCCGCCGAGCGTGGCCAGCAAGCCGATGACGTGGTGGTAGCGGTAGCGGATCATCGCGATCCGCCAGCGGCCGGCCACCCGCGCCTGGGCCCGGATCAGGTTCTCGTTGCTGGTGTAGTCCTCGCAGAGCAGGCGCCGGAAACTGTCGCGGCCGGTGAAGAACACCACGAAGGCGACCGCGAGCACCAGCGCGAGACCCGCGATGAGCCACTCCGCCTGCCGGGACAGCACGTCGGGGCCGGGGTGGGCGAGCACTGCCCAGGCCGCCGTACCCAATGCCGCCAGCAACGCCGGCACCAGCAGCCACCAGGTCCGCCGGCGCAACAGCCACGCGGCCATCGGCAGCAACGCCACCGCGAGCACCAGGGCGAGCGCGCCCCAGACCGCCGCCATGATCCAGTAAACGGCGGCGATCTCGATCTGCTGCGGCTGCGTCCGCGCGCCGTCGACCACCGGCTCCCCCAGTGCCCGGGCCGTCCAGAACACCGCTGCCGCGCTCATACCCATCCCAGCCGTCGCACCGAGCGCCGCGCCGAGCCAGCCACCCATCCCGAAGTAGAACGGCCGGAACGACACCGGGATCGCCGGCCGTTCGCCCCCGCCGAGCCGCAACTCGCGCCCGCCGGCCCCGTACGCGAGCAGCGCACAGACCCCGAGCAGCACCAGCAGCACGGCGCCGAGCAGCGCGAACACGCCGTTGGCGACCGCCGAGAAGGTCGCGCCCACACCCTCGGGCGCCACCGGCGTGACGTGGTCCAATCCGATGGCGGCCAGCACGACAGCAGCGAGCGCGGCTCCGGCGGTGGACCACCGTGTCGCGCGCATCCCCGTGCGCAGGGCCACCGGGTCGCGGCCGTCCGGGACAGCCTCCTTCTCGTCCGGCGTCGCATTGCGGATCACCTGCCAGACGCCACTGACCAGGCCGGCGACCAGAACGGCGGCCACGATCCCGCACGCCGCCGTGAAGACCGGACTCTCGCCGGCCCAATCGCCCGGGCGGCCGAGCATGGCCAGCGCCAGCAGACCGGCGGTGGCGCAGCCGGTCCACACGTGCGCGGCCCGCTGCCACGAGGTCTGCGCGGAAGCGCCGCGCCAGAAACCCGGATCGCCCAGGTCGCCGTTGCTGCCGCGGCGCTGCGAACGCGCGATGCCCGGCGGGTCGTGCGGGAACGACAACCGGTCGAACTGCCAGAACACCAGCAGGACCACGCCCGGCAGCACGGCGCCGACCAGCTCGCGGACGCCCGGGGAACGGCCGGCGTACCAGTCCAGCAGCCAGAACCCGCCGGAGCAGGCACCCGGGCCGCACTGCCGGGCCAGCACGTTCCAGCCCAGATAGCAGGTGGTCACCACGATGGTCACGGTCAGCACCAGGCCGAGCAGCCGGATGACGCCGTCGGCCGCCCGGTCCCGGGTGCGTCGCCGCTCGGGCATCAACAGCGCGAACCGGGCCACGTTCACCAGCGCGAACGGCACCAGCAGCAGCCACAGCGCCCGCGACGGCGACCCCGCGGTGTACCGACCCCAGTGATAGCCCTCGATCACCCGGCCGGACGGATGCGTGGCGGTACGGCGGAAGATGCGCCCGGCGTCGTCACCGGCGACCTGGCGCGGCCAAGGGTCGTCGAGGACCGACTCGATCGGCGTACCGCTGACGCCGTGCACCCGGATCTCGACGACTCTGCCGTGCGGTTGCGGGACCATGCCCGTCCTCCTGCCGCGAACCCAAGCCCTTCACTATCCGTCAATTCGCGGGAACGGCAGTCAGGTAACGGACTCAGCCGGATTCGTAACGGTGGCAGGAGACCGCGATCGACCCGGTCGCGGTCTGCGCGGCATACTCGATCGGGCCGGCGTCGGTCCAGCCCACGCGTTCGTAGCAGGCCCGGGCCCGCGCGTTGCCGGTCGCCACGGCGAGCCAGGCCCGCCCGAAGCCGTTGGCGGATACCAGCTCCTGACCGCGGCGCAGCAGCGCGTCCGCCGCGCCCCGGCCACGGGCCTCGGCCGCCACGTACAGCTGCTCGACCTCGTCGTCGTGAGCCATCACGAAGCCGACCACCCGGTCGTCGATCGTGGCCACCACGGTGCCGGCGAGGCGGTCGGGGACCCGGCGGCGGAAGTCGTCGAGCTGCCGGTGCTGGGCCAGCTGCTCGGGCACATGACCGAGGTGACCGTCCGGCCAGCCGGCATGCCACACCACGGCAATGGATTCGATGTCATCCGGGCCGGCCGCCCGCAGCGTGAATTCTGTCGTGGTCATGTCAACCTCTCCGTCAGGCCGCCAGCCGGCGCAGCGCCTCCTGCGAGGACGAGCCCGGCTCGGTCGTGAAGGTGACGAGCCACTGGTCCGGCTTCCCGGTCGCCTTCATGACGCCGACGGCGATCTCGATGTCGCCCACCACCGGATGCCGCAGCCGGCAGGTGACGTCGGCCCAGTCCGCCACCTCGTGCTCGGCCCAGAGCCGGCGGAAGTCAGCGCTCGACGAGTGCAACGACTCGACAACCCCGGCCAGGGCACGGTCGTGGGGATAACGGCCCAGGTTCAAGCGAAGGTACGCGACGTGCCGGCGAGCCAGCAGCTCCCACCCCGGGTCGAGAAGCATGGACCGGAGGGGCCCGTCGAGAAAGACCAGCTGCGGCCAGCTGCCCCGATCGGACGCCGGCTCGCCGAGCAGCCGAGCGGCCGTACCGTTGCAGGCCAGGATGTCGCCGTGCCGGCCGTGCACGAACGCGGGCGTATGGCTCATCCCGTCGATCAGGCACATCAGGTCGACGCGCACCTCGGGGTCGACCGGCCCGGGCTCGACCCGCGGCGGGTGGACGAGATTGCTCAGATGCTCCCGCTCGTCCCGGGTCAACCGCATCGCACCGGCAACCGCATCGAGCACCTCGGCCGACACGCTGTGGCCGTGACCCTGCTCCAGCCGGGTGTAGTGGGTGACGCTCACCCCGGCCAGCTGAGCCAGCTCCTCGCGGCGCAGCCCCGGCACGCGCCGCCGCTCGCCGTAACGCGGCACGCCGACGGTCTCCGGCTGCAGCCGGGCGCGGCGCGACATCAGAAAGCCGGTCAACTCCGCACGGGTGTCCACTGCGCCAGGGTAGCCATCCGGTGGGTACCCAACCCAGGACTCTGGCTACGCCGTGGCGGGGGTCGCAGGCTGACCGGCATGGACAAGAACCTCACCGGCCGGGAGATCCGGCTGGCCGGCCGGCCCGTCGGCACACCCGGCCACCAGCACTTCACCCTCGTCAGCACCGCGGTGCCGCCGCTCGCAGAGGGGCAGATCCTGGTCCGCAACACGTGGATGTCGGTCGACCCGTACATGCGGGGACGGATGGCCGACAAACCGTCCTACCTGCCGCCGTTCCAGCTGGGCGCCGCTCTGGAAGGCAGCGCGATCGGCGAGGTGATCGACTCAACGGCGGCCACCATCCCGACCGGCGCGACGGTGTCCCACTTCCTGGGCTGGCGCGACTACGCCGTCCTGGACGCCACGAGCGCGACGCTGGTGGACACGTCGTCCGTGCCGCCGCAGGCATATCTCGGGGTGCTGGGCACCACCGGGCTGACGGCGTACGCGGCGCTGACCGAGGCGGCGCCGGTCCGGCCCGGCGACACTGTGTTCGTGTCGGGCGCGGCCGGCGCGGTCGGCAGCGTGGCAGGCCAGCTCGCCCGCCTGCTGGGCGCGGGCACGGTCATCGGGTCGGCCGGCGGGCCGGACAAGGCGAAGAAACTGACTGAGACCTTCGGCTTCGACGTGGCGCTCGACTATCAGGCGGCACCGATCGCCGAGCAGCTCACCCGAGCGACGCCGGAAGGCATCGACGTCTACGTCGACACGGTGGGCGGCGACCACCTGGCCGCGGCGATCGGCGCCGCCCGCTCCGGCGCGCGATTCGCTCTGGTCGGGGCGGTCAGTTCCTACAACGCGACCGGGCCGGTTCCTGGGCCGGAGAATCTGTATGAGGCGTACTGGAAAGAGCTGACGCTGCGCGGGGTGCTCGTGACTTCGTACTTCGACCGCTTCCCGGAATGGATCGGGCGGGCGAGCGGGTGGCTGCGGGACGGGTCATTGCGTACGGAAGAAACCGTGGTACACGGGCTGGAACAGGCCCCGGCAGCGTTCCTCGGAATGCTGAACGGCGCCAACACCGGGAAAATGCTCGTGCGGCTTGATGTCACGGGGTCGGAATGATGGCCTTGCCGCAGCGGCCTTCCAGAGCGACCCAGGCCTGACCACCTGCGGCGAAGACCTGCGGGTGGGCCAGCTCGACCTGATCATAGGTCCGGCCCGATCCCTGATCGGCGAGCACGGAGATCTGATTCGTGATCGCCGTCAATTGCGCGGAACCGAGTGACCTGAGTGCGACTACCTATCCAGCAGCCGCGCCGGCACTGGTCCGGCATAGTGGGGCGGTGCCGAATCTGGACTTCTATGCCGCGGACGACTGCGGTGGAGCCACACCAACCACAACACGGAGAAACGCGCCTCCGCATGGGCCGCGGTGATACCGGAACTCAGAGATCCCGGCGCCTGGCAGTGGGCCGCCGTCACCAGTGCTTCCGGCAAGCTCAACCGGGTCATCCGCCGGATGGCCGTCGACAAGATCGGCTCCCGGCCGGTCCTGCCGCACGCCGCCCGCGTCATCGCGAAGGCCGGCCTGCCATACGTCTACGGGACGGGCATCCACCCGGCCCCGCTGTGACAGCGCGGAAGTGCGAAGCTTTCCCCGTGACCGACTTGGACGCCGCCGCGGCCGACCCGGATTCGCCCGCCTGGAACGCGCTGCCGCGGGAAAGCGCCGCTCTCCTCCCCTGGCTGGCGCAGACCTGTGCCGCTTTCCCGGAAGACCGACGGGACATGGCACTGACCATCGCCGGCTCCATCGCGGTGGATGCGAGTGACGCCGAGCGCGTCACCTACGCCGCCGAGATCGCTGCCCTGCGCGCGCTCGCCGTGGATCGCATGCGGAGCACCGTCACCGACAGCGTCTTCGTCTACCTGCAACAGGCCGTGCTCGCCCTCGACGGTGACGACCTCTGGGGCAAGGAACTCGACCGCCTCAACGCCGGGGAGGTCGACCTGCAATGCCCGGAATGCGACGAGGAACTGCTGATCGCACTCACCTCTGAGGACGGCGATATCGAGCCCGGGCTCTCCTCCGACCTGGCGGCCCGCCTGCACGCCGAGGCCGTCGAGGCAGACCATGAGGCAGTGGCGACCTCCCTCACCTATCTCTTCGGCCGAGTGCCCTGTCCTGCCTGCGGCACCCGATTCGATGTCGCCGATCATCTCGCCGGCGTCAGTTGAAGGCCTGATCCGGGCGCTCCACCAAGGGCGTTCCCCGATGTGATCGTTGCCGTCGCTGCGTCAGGCTCCGCTTGGGACTCTCACGGGGAGGTCGGGATGACACGCATGCTCCGGTCGCTGGTCACCGTCACCACGGCGCTGGCGGTGATTGCCGCGCCGGCCGCTGTCGCGGCCGGGCCGCCCGGTCCGGATCGGGCCGATCTGCAGCTGCGGCTCGATGATGTCGTGGCCGCCGGCGCCGTGGGCGCTTTCGCGGAGGTACGGGATCAGCACCGCACCTGGCGCAGCACCAGCGGCGTAGCCGAAGTGGGCACGACCCGCCCGGTTCCGGTCAACGGCCGGTTCCGGGCCGGCAGCATCACCAAGACCTTCCTTGCCACCGTCGTTCTGCAACTCGTCGACGAGGGCCGGCTGCGGCTGGACGACCCGGTGGAGGCGTGGCTGCCCGGGATCGTCCCCGACGGCGATCACATCACCGTGCGCCACCTGCTCAACCACACCAGCGGGTTGTTCGACTATCTGCGTACGCTGCGGTTGCCGCCGCGGCCTGAGTTCCTCGAGGACCGGTGGCGGACCCGGACCGCGGCCGAGATGGTGCAGCAGGCGCTCGCCCATCCGGTGACGTTCGAGCCGCCGGGTTCTGCTTTCGCGTACTCGAACACCGGCTATCTGCTGCTCGGCCAGATGGTCGAGGAGGTGACCGGGCGGCCGTACGGCCGGGAGATCGAGCGCCGGGTGATCCGGCCGCTGCGGTTGCGGGGCACCTCGGTGCCGGGCACCTCGCCGTGGATTCGTGGTCCGCATCCGCATGGCTACGTGCCGATCGACCGGGACGGCGTGACGCGGCTGGTCGACTACACCGAGTCCAACCCGTCGGTGCTGAACGCCGGCGGCGAGATCATCTCCACGACGCGGGATCTCAACCGGTTCTTCGCTGCCCTGCTTCGGGGGCGTCTGCTGCCCGATCACCTGCTCGACGCGATGAAGACGCAGGGTGTCGAGGGGGCGCGGCCGTACGGGCTCGGGCTGTCCTGGCGGACGACCGCCTGCGGCATCCCGGTGTACGGCAACGACGGCGACGCCCTGGCGTACCAGGCCTGGTCCTTCTCCACGCCGGACGGTCGCCGTCAGGTGACCGTCGCGGTCACGCCCGGCCTCAACCGCGACCTGGACCTGGTGGTCGAGGCGTTCGTCGACCACGCCATCTGTTCCGGACACGCAGCGCAGCCGTAGCGCTTCTACCATCGGCTCATGGCTCGACACCTGCTCGTCCCCGGGCGTGGCCGACCGCGCCCGGAGCACTGGATGGTGCGCTGGGCGGACGCGCACCCCGACTATCAGTGGGCGCCGCAACCGCCAGGGCCCCCGTTCGTCCTGGAGGACCGCGTGGCCGCGTTGCACGCGGCCGTCATGGCGGACGACGAGCCGGCGGTGTTGATCGCCCACAGCGCCGGCTGCATCACCACGGTCACCTGGGCCGGCCGCCATACCGGTCCGGTGTGGGGCGCCCTGCTGGTCGCGCCACCGCACATCGACGGCGTCGTGCCGCGCGCGAAGTTGCCGTTCCGCAGCACGGTGGTGGCCAGCCGCACCGATCCGTACTCGACCTTCGCGCAGTTCGAGCGGTACGCCGCGGACTGGGGTGCGGAGCTCGTCGATGCCGGTGACGCCGGCCACCTCGACACGGCGAGCGGCTACGGTCCCTGGCCGGACGGTGAACGGCTGGTCGCCGCACTCGGCTGATGCGGCGACGGTCAGCCGGCGTCCAGCACCTCGCGCAGCTTCGCCGCGAACTCCTCCGGTTTGCCCGCGTAGCCGAACTCGCCGCCCATGAAGCCACCATGATGGCTCGGGAAGACCGTGGCCTCCTGGCCCAGCAGCGCCGCGACGCCCAGCGCCGTACGCGCGGTGTAGGTGCCCGCCGATTCCTCGCCCACCGCGACCACGATCCGGGTCGGGGCGGCGGTCAACGCCGCCGCGTCCGGGCGGTAGTCGCTGATCGCCCACGAGTTCTTCGACAGCAGCGGGTCGTCGCGGGTGCCGTCGTCGTCGGTGGACATGCCGAACATCGCCGGGTCGGGCGCGGGCCGCGCGAAGTAGGCGTCGGTGAACTCGCCCTGCCACGACGTCATCGCGATGAACGCGGCCATGCCCGCGCCGTTGCCCTTGGCCTGGTACGCCTCGTGGAAGCCGGCCCGGGCCCGTTCGGCGGCCGCGGCGTCGGGGAGCACCGCGTTGATCGGCGGCTCGTGCGCGACGAGGGTGGCGACGTCGCCGGGGTACGTCGCGACCAGCTCCAGTCCGGTGACCGCGCCGCCGCTGCTGGCGAACACATCGACCGGGCCGGCGCCGAGGGCCTCGATCAGCAGATGCAGGTCCGCCGCCTGCTGCTGCGGGGTGTGGTCCGAGCGTCCGTCCTTGCGGGTGCTGCGGCCCAGGCCGCGCGGGTCGTAGGTGACGACCGTACGGTCGGTGAAGTGGCCGGACAGGGCGTTGAAGCCCTCCGCCGTCATCGGCTGGCCGATCATGAGCAGTGCGGGCCGGCCGCCGGCCGGGGGCAGCGGACCGCGGACGTCGTAGACCAGGTCAGCGCCCGGTACGGCGAGGGTGTGCGTCTGTGTCTGCGTCATCCGGCGACAATACGGCCGCCCGGGGCTTCCGGGTGGGCTACCTGTGGATCAGTCCGCCGTCCACAGGCGGAGCTTGTCGGGGTTGAGGACGGCCCAGATGTGCCTGATCCGGGAGTCCGCGACGTCGAACGCCATCACCGACACGGTGACCCCGTCCAGCCGGACCACCAGGCCGGGACGGCCGTTGACCGTACGCTCCAGCACGATCATGCCGGGCATCGCACCGGCCCGGCCGGCGAAGAACCGCGCGACCTGCTCGGCGCCCTGCACCGGCTCGAGCGCGGCACGGACCTGTCCCCCGCCGTCGCCGATCGCGGTGGCGTCCGCCGCGAGCAGGCCGATCAGGGCGTTGATGTCCGCGGTCTCCCAGGCCCGCTTGAAGGCCCGGACGAGGCCGGCCTGCTGGGCCGTCGGCATCGCCGGCGCGGGTGCGGCGGGCAGGCGGCGGCGGGCCGAGGAGGCCAGCTGGCGGCACGCCGCCGGCGTCCGGCCGACGATCTCGGCCACTTCGGCGAACGAGTAGCGGAAGACGTCGTGCAGGATGAACGCGACCCGCTCGGCCGGGGTCATCGACTCGAGCACGACCAGGAAGGCCATGCTGACCGACTCGTCGAGGGTGACCTGGTCGCCCGGATCGGCCGTGGCGGTGCCGGGCCGCCCGCCGATCCCCGTACGGTCGGGCAGCGGTTCCGGGATCCACTCGCCCACATAGCGTTCCCGCCGCGAGCGCGCCGAACGCAGCTGGTCGAGGCAGATGCGCCCGGCCACCCTGGTCAGCCAGGCACCGGGGGACTCGATGGCCTGCTGTTGCGCGGCCGGCATGGCGTACCAGCGGGCGTAGGTCTCCTGCACCACGTCCTCGGCGTCGGCCAGGGAGCCCAGCAACCGGTACGCGAGATTGATCAGCTGACGCCGTTCGCTCATTCCGCCGGCTCCTTCGATCGTCGCCTCCGCACCGGTCCGACGAGACACCGCACCGGATTGTGAGGCCGGCGGGCCACCTCACATTCTGCGGTGCTCTGTCGTCGTACCTCTGCACCGGAACGCTCATCCGACCGGGAGAGACGAATCATGGAATCCGTGAACGCCGCGATCGTGTACTACAGCGCCACCGGCACCGTGCACGCGCTGGCGCAGGCCGCCGCCGAAGGCGCGGAGAAAGCCGGCGCCCAGGTGCGGCTGCGCCGGATCGCCGAGTCGGCCCCGCCGCAGGCGATCGACGCGAACCCGGCCTGGGGCCGGCACCTGCGGGACACCGCCGGCCTCACCGAGGCGAGCCTCGACGACCTGGCCTGGGCCGACGTCGTGCTGTTGGGCACACCGACCCGCTTCGGCAACGTGTCCGCCCAGCTCAAGGCCTTCATCGACAGCACCGGGCCGCTGTGGGCGCAGGGCGGCCTGGCCGGCAAGGTCTACTCGGCCTTCACCGCCTCCAACACCGCCCACGGCGGCCAGGAGTCCACCCTGCTGGCGCTGGGCAACGTGTTCTACCACTGGGGCGGCATCATCGTGCCGCCCGGCTACACCGACCCGGTCCAGTTCCGGTCGGGCAATCCGTACGGCACCTCGCACGTCGCGGGCGACGGCCCGCCCGGTGACATAGCCTTGCAGGCAGCCCGGCACCAGGCTCTCCGTGCGGTCGAGACCGCCGCCTCGCTCAAAGCCGGCGCCGGCAGGAGGAGCACATGCGCGCCCGACGCATCATGACCAACCTTCCCGTGCCCGACATCGAGGCGGCGAAGGGCTTCTACACCGGCTTCCTCGGCCTGAGCACCGAGGAGTTCAACCTGGGCTGGGTGGCCCGCTACACCTCCCCCGACGGCGGGGCGAACGTGCAGCTGGTGAGCGGCGACGCCACCGCACCCGAGGACTCGGTGATCTCTGTGCAGACCGACGACGTCGACGGGGCCTACGAGGAGGCGCAGCGGCTCGGCTACGAGATCGTGCACCCGCTGACCACGGAGCCGTGGGGCGTACGCCGCTTCTTCGTCCGGGCACCGGACGGCAACGTGCTCAACATCGTGGCACATCGCGACTGACCTGGAAGTTGCGTGCCGGCGCGGCCAGTGGGTAGAGATGCACCATGAAGACGGTCGTGCGTGCAGCAGTCGCCGGTGGCCTGGCGCTCGTCCTGGCCGCGTGCTCCTCCGACCAGCCGGCGGCCACGCCCGCCGAGGCCGCGCCCCGCGCGACCGTGCCGGTGTCGTCGGCGCCGGCTTCCGCGCAGGTTCCGGCGCTGGTCAGCACGACCGTACGCCCGCTCGCCGGCACCGGCTCGGCGCCGTTCGACCAGAGCCGGTCGTTGCAGGCTCCACCCGGCTGGACCGTCACCGTCTGGGCCCGGGTGCCCAGCGCCCGGCTGCTGGCCTGGACGCCGGACGGCCGGTTGCTGGTGTCGCGCCCCAAGTCCGGTGATGTCGTCGAGCTGGTCCCGAGCCCGGGCGACGCGGCGCCGGTGCAGCGCACCCTGATCAGCGGGCTGAACCAGCCGCACGGGCTGGCCTTCGCCGGCAACACGCTCTACGTGGCCGAGAGCGACCAGGTGGACGCCTTCACCTACGCCGCCGGCGCGGTGTCGGGCAAGCGGGTCGTGATCGACAATCTGCCCGACGCGAAGAGCCCCGACCTGGGCGGCGCCTACGCGCACGCGCTCAAGAGCGTGGCGATCGGTAAGGACGGCACCCTCTACGTCTCGGTCGGCTCGACCGGCAACGTGTCGGCCGAGGACCGGGACGCGACCCCCGAGCGGGCGTCCATCCTGAGGGCCCCGGCAAGCGGCGGAACGCCCACAGTCTTCGCGCGCGGGGTGCGCAACGGCACCGGGTTGGCGGTCGACCCCGACGGTGCGGTGTGGACGGCGGTCAACAACCGGGACAACATCGAGTACCCGTACGACCGGGACTACGACGGGGACGGCGACTCGGACGAGGGCCGGGTCATGCAGGACTACGTGAACGACCACCCGTTCGAGCCGCTGGCCCGGCTGACGCAGGGACGCGACCTCGGGTGGCCGTACTGCAACCCGGAGCCCGACCTGGAGCCCGGCGCCAAGGACTCGCCGCTGAGCTACACCCGGCGTCCGTTCGTCCGCGACGTCCAGAACAACCCGGGCGGCACGAAGCTCGACTGCGCCGCGCTGCCCCCGGTCGAGCAGGGCATGGGCGCGCACTCGGCCCCGCTGGGACTGAGCTTCGCCACGTCGCCGGGCCTGGCCGGAGAGTACGGGCCGGGCGCCCTGGCCGGCATCCACGGCTCCTGGAACCGCAACCCGCCCCGGCCGCCGGAGGTGTCGTTCTTCGCCTGGCGCGACGGCACACTGGGCCCGCAGCAGACGCTGCTGACCGGTTTCCAGCTGGAGAACGGCTCACGCTGGGGCCGCCCGGTCATGGCGGTGCAGGGCCCGGACCGAGCCCTGTACGTGAGCGACGACCTCGCCGGAGCCATCTACCGCGTCACCGCAGGCTGAGCTCCGGCCACTGCTCAGTGGCGGAACTTGTCGGAGACCATTCGTAGCTGTTGCGACAGCTGGGACAGCTCGACGGCCGCCGCTTCCGTCTGGGTTGCTGCCTCGTGGGTCAGGGTGGTCGTGTCGGCCACCCGGCCGATCGAGTCCGATACGCCCGTAGCCGAGGTCACCGCCGCCGCGATGCTCGACACGATCTGCTCGGTCGCGGTCGTCTGGGCGTCCACCGCGGTGGAGATGGAGCGTTGCAGTTCGTCGATGCGGTCGATCACCTCGCTGATCCGGGTGATCGCCTCGAACGCCCCCGCCGTGTCCGTCTGCATCGCCGTCACCTTCGCCGCGATGTCGCCCGTCGCCGACGCCGTCTCCCGCGACAGGTCTTTGACCTCGCCGGCCACCACGGCGAAGCCCTTGCCCTGTTCACCGGCGCGGGCCGCCTCGATCGTCGCGTTCAGGGCCAGCAGGTTGGTCTGCTCCGCGATGGAGGTGATGATGCTGACCACCGCGGAGACCTCCTCGCTGGAGCTGCGGAGCCGGTCGATGGTGCGGTTCGTGGTGACGGCCAGCTCGACCGCCTCCTTGGCCACCGTGTCGGCCTCGGTCACGGCCGTGGTGATGTCCTGGATCGAGGTCTCCAGCCCGCGGGCCGCCGCCGTCGTCTCCTCGACGCTCGAGGTCACCAGGCCGATGTCGCGGCTCGCCTCGGCCGCCTCCGACGATGCCGTCCCGGCGCCCTGGGACAGCTGGCGGCTGGTCGCCGTGAGCTCCTCGGAGGCGGCGGCCACCGAGCCCGCGTTGCCGCCGATCTCGATCAGGGCCTGGCGCAGCGAGCCGACGATCGCGTTCAGGCTGCCGCCGAGCTGGGCCAGTTCGTCGCCGCCGGGCAGGGTGGCGTCCACCGTGAGGTCGTAGGCCGCGATCGACCGGGCCGCGGACAGGCAGTGGTCCATCCGGCGGGCGATCCGGCGGGCCAGCAGCAGCGCCGCGCCGCCCAGGACCATCGCCGCCAGCAGACCGGTGACCAGGGTGAGCAGCTTCGCGCTGGTCGCCACCGCGTTGGCCTCGTCGTACGACTGCTTCACCCGCAGCGTGATCGCCGCCTTCAGTGCGTCCAGGGTCTGCGCCGCCTTCGCGTCGACCTCGTCGTACGCGGGCCGGGCGGCCAGTGCCCCGGAGCGGGTCGGGTCCGAGGCGACCCGGCTGGCCAGGGTCACCATCCGCTGCCCGGAGGCGATCAGCTGGTCCAGGACCGGCAGCGCGCCGTCGGCCTGGGCCCGCAGTTGAGGCGCGTAGCGGATCACGTCGTCGATGCCGGCCCGGGCCTGCGCCACGTTCTCGCCCAGGCGGTCCAGTACCGTCTGGCGTTCGGTGGCGTTGTTGGTCACCAGGGCGGCCAGCACGTTGCCCCGGAACAGGGCGCGGGCCAGGTCCGCGGACTGGACGGCCTGCAGGGCGGCAGCCGAGTTGCGCGCGGTGGCCTGCTGGGCGGCGATGGCCGATGTGCCGCGGTAGCCGATCGCGCCGGCCACGATGACCAGGACGAAGCCGGCCACGGCCAGGGCGGCGATCTGACGCCGGATGGTGAACGTCACGGGGACCTCCTCACCCGCAGATTATCCGAAATACCCTCATACCGGGCATCTTCTGCTCAGGCCGGCGGGATCACCGCCGAACAAACCTTTAGGCGTGTCCAGGAGGTCTCATGAGAATCGTTCCCCTGTTGCTGAGCGTCGCGGTGACCCTGGCGACGGCGGCCGGCTGCGCGGACACCGAGGCGGAGGTCGGCCGGCCGGTGGACCGGCTCGCCGAGGCCCGGGCCGCCCTGCCGGACTCGATCAAGCAGTCGGGTGTGCTCATCGGCGGCACCGATCCCACCTTCGAGCCGATGACCTTCATGCAAGGTCCGACCTTTGCCGGGCTCGACGTCGGGCTCGGCGAGGCCATCGCCCAGCGCCTCGGGCTCAAGGTCGAGTGGCGCAACGTCGGCTTCGGCGACCTGCTCGACCAGGTCGAGGGCCACAAGATCGACTTCTCCATGTCGTCGATGTTCGACCGCGCGGAACGGCAGAAGAAGGCCGACTTCGTCAACTACCTCAACGCCGGCACGTCCATCGTGGTCGGAAAGGGCGTCGGCGACATCGGTGGCATGCCCGGGCTGTGCGGACGCAGGGTGGCCGCCCAGCCGGAGACCGTCTTCGTCGAGATGGCCGAGGCGCAGAAGAAGGATTGCGGCGGGAAGAAGCTCACCGTCGTCCTGTCCGACACACCGTCGGCGTTCGTGCGCGACGGCAAGGCCCAGGCCGCGCTCAACGACTTCCCGATCGCCGCCCTCGACGTCGAGAAGATGCCGGCCCTCGAGCTCTCCGGACCCCAGATCGAGGCCATCCCGTACGGGATCGGCATCGCCAAGGACCGCAAGGAGCTGGCCACGGCCGTGCAGACCGCCCTGTACGCGCTCATCAAGGACGGCTCCTACGACGAGCTGCTGGCCAAGTGGAAGGTCAAGGAGGGCGCCCTGCGTACGGGGGCCATCAACGGCGGCGCGTGACCCTTCCAGCGTCATCGGACAAAGTGAATGTTTCTCGCACTCACCTTGACAGACATCGACGTCGGGCACAGTCTTTGCTGACGTTCGCGCTGCTGGAGCGTGTCCAGCGTGAGTCAAGCGGGTGCCCCCATGCCTCTTTTCCCCCTCCACCGCCGACCCCTCGCGTTCGCCCTCGCCGTTCTCCTACCGGCAGTGGCTCTCTCGGTCTCCCCCACCGCAGCCGCCGCCGCGCCGATCACCGCCGCCGCCGACGCCCTCGACGGCACCTGCGCCGCGCTCCAGGTCTATGACGGCTCCCGCGCCCTGGGCTACGTGGTGCGCAGCTCGGCCGGCTACGGCTTCACGGGCTCCGCCTCTTCCGCCACGCCCTTCCGGCTGGAGGCGACCCAGCTGTCCCGTTACGAGCTCTTCGACGCCTCCGGGGCTCCGGCCTACCAGAGCGTCGCGGGCTTCATCCTGGCCGGCGACGCGTACGGCGACCGCGCCGACTACACGGTGACCGTGAGCGGCGACAAGTACCGCTTCACCAACACCGCCACGGGCCAGATCATGGGCTCGTTCCTGTGGAGTCTCGGCGCGGGCGGCAGCTCCCACACGGTCGCCCTCTCCTCGGCCTCGGGCTGCTACACCCCACCTGACGTCGACCCGGGCGTCGCCGGCACCGCCGCTCCCGGCGTGGACAGCGGCGGCAAGCTCGTCGGCACGATCGACGCGCACGCGCACATCACCGCCGGCGCCGCGTTCGGCGGGCGGCTGCACTGCGGCGAGGCGTGGGCCCCCGGCGGCGTACGGGACGCCCTGGCGGGTTGCTCCTCACACGCGAGCCTCAACGTGGGCGCGCTGTTCGAAGGCATCATCGGCGGCACCGACGTGGTGAACTCCGCGGAGGACGGCTGGCCCACCTTCGGCGACTGGCCGCAGCACAACTCGCTGCTGCACGAGCAGTCGTACTACCGCAGCATCGAACGGGCCTGGCGCTCCGGCGAGCGGGTGCTGAACGCGCTGCTGGTGGCCAACCGGGTGATCTGCGAGCTGTTCCCGTACCGCGACACCTCCTGTGACGAGATGGATCAGCTGCGCGTGCAGGCCACGTACCTGTCCTCCATGCAGGACTACATCGACGCCCAGCACGGCGGCAAGGGCAAGGGCTGGTTCCGGATCGCCAAGACGCCGGCCCAGGTCCGGGCCATCGCGGCCCAGGGCAAGCTGGCCGTGCTCGTCGGCGTGGAGAATTCCGAGGTCTTCGGCTGCCGCGAGATCAAGGACGTCCCGCAGTGCACCCGGGCCGACATCGACGCCGGCCTCGACGAGCTCCAGGCGTTCGGCGTCTCCGGGCTGTACCCGGTGCACAAGTTCGACAACGCGTTCGGCGGCACCCGGTTCGACGCCGGGGTCACCGGGGCGGCGCTCAACGTGGCGAACCTGCTCTCCACCGGCCACTGGTGGACGGCGACCAGCTGCACCGGCCCCTCGGACAACGAACAGCCGCTGGTCAGCGACGACTTCGCCGAGCTGCTCAAGCTGGGACCGCTCGGCCTGCCGGCGGGCGCGATCCTGCCGGTCTACCCGAGCGGCAAGATCTGCAACACCCGTGGGCTCACCGCGCTGGGCACGTACCTGATCCAGCAGATGATCAGCCGCGGCATGATCATCCACGTCGACCACATGGGGGTGAAGACGGCGCAGGCCGTGCTCGACCTGGTCGACGCGGCCCGCTACCCCGGCGTGACCTCGGTGCACACGTGGGCGGACCGGGCGCTGGTCGACCGGATCGTGGCCCGCGGCGGCTTCGTGGCCTCGTACGCCTTCGCGGCCGACCCGGCCGAGGGCGAGCCCGGATTCCTGGCCGAGTGGCGCGCGAACAAGGCGCTGCCGCACGGCGCCTCGATCACCGGCTACGGCTTCGGCAGCGACGTCAACGGCCTGGGCCCGCAGGCGCCGCCGCGCGGGACCGACCCGCTGACCTACCCGTTCACCGCACCCAACGGCACCACGGTGAGCAAGCAGGTCTACGGCTCGCGCACCTTCGACCTCAACACCGACGGCGTGGCCCAGTACGGCCTCTACGCGGACTGGACCACCGACCTCATCCGCCATGCCGGCAGCGACGGACCCCTGCTGCGGCAGCAGCTGATGAGCGGAGCCGAGGCCTACACCCGGATGTGGGAGCAGGCGATCGCGGCAGGCTAGTCGACCGAGCGGATCCGGGTGACCAGGACTGAACCGAGCACGGTCACCGCGGCGACCACCAGGTAGAGGACCGGGTAGCCGCCGAGGTAGGCCACGATCGGGAAGGCCAGGGCCGGGCCGAGGACCTGCGGCGCCGAGTTGGCGATGTTGATGATGCCCAGGTCCTTCGCCCGGTCCTCCGCGGACGGCAGCACCTGGGTGATCAGGGCCTGGTCGACGGAGAGGTAGACGCCGAAGCCGAGGCCCAGCACGGCGGCGGCGATCAGGGCGCCGGTCCAGGTCGGCCAGAGAGCGAGCAGTCCGGCCGCGGCTGCCATGACGTAGCCGGACACGATCACCGAAGGTTTGCGCCGGCCGGTGCGGTCCGAGACGATGCCGCCGGCCACCACGGTCAGCACCGTCGTGCCGGTGTAGACCAGGATGAGCAGCAGCAGCCCGTCCTCCGGGCTGCTGTGGTGCACCCGGTCGCGCAGGAAGTACAGCAGGTACAGCGTGGCCATGGCGTTGCCGAGCTGCACCAGGAAGCGGGTGGCCCAGGCCCAGGCGAAGTCGGGGTTGGCCCGCGGATCGAAGCGGAAGACGGCGGCCAGGCCGCGGAGGGTGATGCGTGGGGCGGCGCCGGCCGGGACCGCCGGATCCGCCGTGAGGAGGAGGAACGGCACCACGGTGAGCACGACCAGCGACCCGATCAGGAAGTAGCCGCCGGCCACGAGGGTGACCAGCAGGACGCCGATGACCACGCCGATCGACTGGGTCAGGCCCACCCAGCCGGAGACCAGGCCGCGCTGCCGTACCGGGGTCCGGTCCGGGACGATCGCGGTGAGCCCGGCCTGCAGTGTGTTCAGGCCGGCCTGCGCGACGCACCAGCACAGGGTCAGCCCGATCAGGGTGCGCTGCCCGGAGAGCAGGGCCAGGCCCACGCAACCGAGCAGGGCGCCGGAGGCGATCCAGGTGTGCCGCCGCCCGGTCCGGGCCGTGGTCGCGTCCGACAGCGCGCCCGCGATCGGTCCGACCAGGACGGCGACCAGCGCACCGGCTCCGGTGATGATGCCCAGCGCGGTGGTCTTGTCGATCCCGCCCAGGTCCTGCGCCTGGTTGGGCAGCAGCACCTGCAGCGGACCGAAGTAGCCCATCCACAGCCCGAGGTTGGCCAGCGACAGCAGGCCGATCCAGCGGGCGCCCACCCGCGCCGGTTCCACCGCCGCGGCGGGCGCGGTCATCTCTGGTCCCGCAGGGCGGCCCGCAGCCAGCCGAAAGAGTCCTTCGGGGTACGGCGCTGAGTGTCGTAATCGACGCGAACCAGCCCGAACCGCTGCTGGTATCCCTCGGCCCACTCGAAGTTGTCCAGCAGCGACCAGACGAAGTAGCCGCGCACGTCGACGCCCTCGCCGATCGCCTGGTGCAGCGCGCGCAGGTGACCGTCGAGGTAGTCGATGCGGGCGGTGTCGTGGATCCGCCCGTCCGGGGTTACCTCGTCCACCGTGGAACAGCCGCTCTCGGTGATGTAGATCGGCGGGAGCGTGCCGGCGTACCGGTCGTGCAGTCCGACCAGCAGGTCGCGCAGCCCGCCGGGGACGACCGGCCAGCCGAACGCGGTGGTCGGGACGCCCTCGATCGGCAGTATCTCGAACGGCAGCGGCGACCCCTCCGGCGCCGCGGCGACCCGGGTCGGGTTGTAGTAGTTGATGCCCAGCGCGTCGAGCGGCGTCGCGATGATCTCCCGGTCGCCGTCCCGGACGCAGGGAGCGCCGTCCAGCAGTGGATTCTCGCCCAGCAGCACCGGGTCCAGGAAGAGCCGGTTGTGGAAGCCGTCGTAGACCGCCGCGGCAGCCAGGTCCGCCTCCGTGTCGCTCGCCGGCACCACCGGCGTGCAGTTGTTCGTGATCATCACCTCCGCCGCCCCGTTCGCCCGTAGAGCCCGTACCGCGAGACCATGCCCGAGCAGCTGATGGTGGGCGACCGGCAGCGCGTCGAACATCAGCTCCCGGCCGGGGGCGTGGGTGCCGAAGGCGTAGCCCTGGGCCATGTGCACGATCGGCTCGTTGAGCGTGATCCAACGGCTGACCCGGTCACCGAGCCGGTCCGCGACCACGGCGGCGTACTCGGCGAAGCGGTAGCTGGTCTCGCGGTTCAGCCAGCCGCCGGCGTCCTCCAGGGCCTGGGGCAGATCCCAGTGGAACAGCGTGGGCACCGCGGCGATGCCCCGGGCCACCAGCTCGTCGACCAGGCGGTCGTAGAAATCCAGGCCCTTCGGGTTGACCGGCCCGGCGCCGTCCGGCTGGATGCGCGGCCAGGCGATCGAGAACCGGTACGCGTCGACGCCGAGCTCGCCGAGCAGCGCCACGTCCTCGGGGCACCGGTGGTAGTGGTCGCACGCGACGTCGCCGGTGTCACCGTCGCGGACCCGGCCGGGCGTGTGGGCGAAGGTGTCCCAGATCGACGGGCCGCGCCCGTCCTCGCTGACGGCGCCTTCGATCTGATAGGCCGCGGTGGAGACGCCCCACACGAAGCTCGACGGGAAGCTGGGCAGCGCATCCATGGCCACGACTCCTCAGAAGTGAGAGGAGCTCATATTAGTGACCGCTGGGGCGGTTGGTAAGTCGTCGCCGCGACCGGATTCAGCAGGAGGTCTTGTCCTGGACAACTGCCGTTCATGTCCAGGTCCCTAGCATCTAGCCATGCGCGCAGGACTGTCGACGCTCCCCGACACCGCCGAGGAGCTCGCGTACGAATTGCTGGCGCCGCTGGGCAACCGCTGGCGGCACACCGCGGGGGTCGCCGCGCGGGCCGCCCAGCTCGCCGAGCCCCTGGAGATCGACCGGGACGTGCTCGTCGCGGCCGCCTGGTTGCACGACATCGGCTACGCCGAGCGCACCGTGGTGACCGGCTTCCATCCCCTCGACGGGGCCCGCCACCTCGAACGGCTGGCCTGGCCGGCAGCGATCGTCGGCCTGGTGGCGCAGCACTCGGGGGCCAGATTCGTCGCCGCCGCCCGAGGGCTCGCGGCGGAGCTCGCCGCCTACCCCGACGACGGTGGGCTGGTCTCGGACGCGCTGACCTATGCCGATCAGACCGTCGGCCCGGACGGCAGGCGGGTGACCACCGGCCGGCGGCACGAGGAGATGCTGCGGCGGCACGGTCCGGCGTCGTGGAACGCGCTGGTGGACCACGTACGGCTGCCGCACCTGCGCGGGGTTGCCGAGCGGGTCGAGCACCGGCTGGCCCTGGCCGGCGTACGGGGCTGATCGACAGGGTCCGCTGTTTACCGTCATGTCATCGGCTATTGGGCCGGGCTCGACGCGGTCAGGGCAGGCTGAGGCGGTGAGTACATCAGTCGGCCTGGTGATCGGGGCCCTGGCCGCTGCCTGGGGTGTCGTGGTGGCATTGCTGGACCAGCCCACCGCGGCCAACAAACACCTCACCAACCGGCTGTGCACCACGCTGCTGGTCGCGTGTGCCGCCGCGGCGGCCGGCGGCGGGCTGGCCAAGGTCACCGGGCTGTGGTGACGGCGGCCGTCCTCAGCCCTCGATGAACTGGAAGTCGCTGACGATGCGGCCGTCCGCGCCGAGCAGCAGGATCTCCAGCCCGACCGCGGCCACCTCGCCAGGGGCACCGACCATCTCCCAGCGGAACTTCACGAGGTCGTGCAGCCGGTCCGCGTCACCGCGGGCGCGGAAGCTGAAGGAGCCCGGCGCGACGAACTCCTCGTAGGCCCGCGTCACCCGCCGTTCCAGCGCGTCGTGCCCACGGGCCTCCAGCACCAGCCGGTCGAAGCCGAGCCCGGCAGCGGCCTCCCGGATCTCCTGCGGCGGTTGCAGCACGTGCACCGCGTCGTCGGACCACAACGCGCGTACGGCGGCACCCCGGCGCCCGGCGTCGGGCTCGTTCCACACGGCGACATAGCTGTCGGTGAAGGTCGTCAGGTCCAGGCCGGTCATGGCTGCTCCTCGGTCGCGGTGATGCGGTGTGCGACCACCACTGTGGTGCGGCGCCGGCACCCCGGCAATTCCCCGCGAGGAATCGCTGATCTGTACTGCAACCGGTACACAGGAGCTGTGATCAGCGAATCGACCGCCGGGGCCCTGCGCGAGTGGCGGCGGCGCCGGCGCGTCAGCCAGCTGGAGCTGGCGGTACGCGCGGGGACCACGCAGCGCCACGTCAGCTTCATCGAGAGCGGCCGGTCGACGCCCGGCCGGTCGATGATCATCCGGCTGGCCGAGTCCCTCGACGTGCCGATCCGCGAACGCAACGCGCTGTTGCTGACCGCCGGCTTCGCGCCCGCCTACCCGCAGAGTGATCTGGCGGATCCGCTGCTCGCCCCGGTCCGGACGGCACTGGAACGCATCCTGCACGGCCACCTGCCGTACCCGGCCGTGGTCGTCGACCGCCACGGCGACCTCGTCTCGGCCAACGCGGGCTTCGAGGTGATCACCCGCGGCGTCGATCCGCGGCTGCTCGAGCCGCCGGTGAGCGTTCCCCGGGTGCTCCTGCATCCGCTCGGCCTCGCACCGCGCATCGTCAACCTCGACCAGTGGGCCTGGCACGTCGTCGACCGGGTGCGGGCCGAAAGCCTGCGCAATCCGACCGAGCAGCTCCGACACCTGGCGGCCGAGCTCACCGGCCTCGCTCCCCCGCGGTCGTCCACACCGGACCATCTGGGCTTCGCCGTGCCGCTGCGCCTGCGCGTCGGCGGCCCGGCCGACCCGGAGCTGCGGCTCATCACCACGCTCACCCACTTCGGCACCGCCACCGACGTCACCGTGGCTGAGCTCCGGCTGGAGGCGTTCCTGCCCGCGGACGCCGCCACCAGCAGCGCGCTGCACGAGCTCGTCACGTGGTGAACGCGCGCAGCGCCAGCTCCAGCTCGAAGCGCAGCCGCGGGTCGCGGATCTGGTCGCCGAACAGCTCGGTCAGCCGGCGCAGCCGGTGCCGCACCGTCTGCGGGTGGACGTGCAGGTGGCCGGCCACCTCGTTGGCGTTCTGGTTGAAACTCAGCCAGGCCAGCAAGGTCTCGGCGAGCAGCCGGCGCTTGTCCTCGCGCAACCCGTCGAGCGGGGCCAGGCGACGCCGGGCCAGCGCGGCGAGCAGCGCCTCGTCCTGGAACACGGCCAGGGTGGCCAGGTGATCGGCGCACCAGATGATGCGCCGGCGCGGGATGCGGCCGTTGGCTGACAGCTCCAGGGCCAGCCGGGCCCAGCGCAGGGACTTGCCGGCGTCCATCGGCTCGACCGGCAGTCCCACCGCCGCGTAGTGCCGGGCCAGGCCGTTGACCAGCGCCCGTACCTGGGCCCGGCCTTCCGGGTCCGGCACGATCAGGCACGGTTCGAGGTGGTCGAAGACGGACAGGATCTCCGGCGCCAGCATCGGTGGCTGGGTCAGTGGCCCGGGGGCGGCGACGACCACGACGGCGAGGCGGCCCGGCAGGTGCCAGTGGGCCGCGGCGGCCGCGGCGGCCAGCGCCCGCTGCGAGGGCGGCGGGTCGGCGATGAGCAGCTCGACCAGGCGGCGCTTGCGGCGGTCGAGTTCACCGACCTCGGCCTCCTGCGCCCGCGCGTAGCCCTCGGCCGAGGCCCGGGCGACCTCGTCGATGTTGTCGAAGATCGCCTCGGCCAGCCACGCCACGACGGCCGGGGGCAGCGCGTGGCGCCCGGCGAAGGCCCGCAGCCGCCGGCTCGCCACCCGTGCGCAGATCCGTACGGCCGCGTGCAGCGACTCCAGGCTGCGGCCCGCCCGCATCTCGTTCGCGCCCACCGCCCGGTAGATCTCGCGCCAGTCCCGGCCCGGCCCACCGCGGCCCACGTGCTGGTCGAGCAGCTCGACGTAGCGGCGCAGAGCCAGATCGACGCCGCGCCGCAGGGCCCGGGCCTCGCGCTCGTCGGAGGTCGCGTACTCGGGGACCTGCTCCTGGATCTCGCGGACCATCTCGGCCGCCGATCCCAGCACCTCCGCGTGCAGGCGCGCGACGGTCGCCGCCTCGGTGCTGCCCGCCGGCCCGGTGATGATCGTCGCGTCACGAATCACCCGCATGAATCGATGTTCGCCTATCTCGCGCGTAGTGGCTACCCCCGGGTAACACCGCTGCCCGGATGCCGCCGGGGACCCGCGGATGCGCACTGCGCTGATAACTGCCCGCGCCGATACGAGCAGGTCAGTGAGTATCAGCGGAGTCGGGCGCCTCGTTAGCTTCGGGCCTCCACCAGCCCTCACCAGAAGCAGAGGTGATCCACATGCGCCTTTCCCTTCCCGGCGGCCGGGGACGCGTCAGCGTCTTGCTCACCGCCGCGCTGCTCGCCGCCGGCGGTGCGGTGATCGCGGCCGGTCCCGCGGCGGCCGCCGCGGCGTGCGCGGACGTCGACGTGGTCGTCGCCCGCGGCACCAGTGAGCCCGGCCGGCTGGGGCTCATCGTCGGCGACCCGGTGTTCGCGGCGATCCAGCGGCGGGCGTCCAGCACGACGCTGACCAGCCACGCGGTCGACTACCCGGCGAGCGTCAGCCCGACGTCACCCACCGCCGGCAACCGGGCGCTGGTCAGCCACGTGTCCGATCAGGCGCAAGCCTGCCCCGACCAGCGGTTCGTCCTGGTCGGCTACTCGCAGGGCGCGAACGTGGTGGGCAACTCGCTCGGGATCAGCTCCGCGGGGGCGAGCGTCGGCGGGCCGGTCGTCGCCACCATTCCCGCGGCGGTGCAGCCGCGGGTCGCGGCGGTCATGGTCTTCGGCTACCCGCTGCGCAAGCTGGGCCGGGGCATCACCGGCGTCTACGCGGACCGGACGCTGGACATCTGCGCGAACCGTGACGTGGTCTGCGATCCCCTGGGCGCGAGCGTGCTGGCCCACCTGAGCTACACCGACGACGCCGACGAGGCGGCCGACTTCGCGGTCGACCGGCTGTAGCCCCCGGCCGGCAGCGGCGACGGTGATGGGTCCGGCCCGGTGGCCGGGCCCATCGTCGTCAGCCCGCGAGGATCTTCGCCTCGGTGCGACCGGCGGCGGTGCCGTACTTCTGCACCACGACGAGGTCGAGCCGGCCGTCCCTGTTCCAGTCCAGCACCGACAGGCTGTGCCGGTCGTCCGTGGAGACGCGCGCGGTGATCGGCTTGCCGAGGAGGTTGCGGTATTGCGAGGCGCCGTCCAGGATCTGCAGCACCGTCCGGTCGCTCTTGGCCCCGGACTTCTGGGTCACCACCAGGTCAAGGTTGAGGTCGCCGTTGAAGTCCGCGACGGTGAAGGTGTGGCGGGCGTCCGTCGGGCCCAGCGGCGTGGGGCTGTCCTGCAGGTAACGCTGCAGGTTCGCCGCGCCGTCGAGGACCCGGACCTCCGTACGGCCGCTCTTCGTCCCGCACTTCTGGATCACGGCCACGTCCACGCGCCCGTCGGCGTTCCAGTCCGCCACGGCGAACGCGTAGCAGTCGTCGCTCGGGCCGAGCACGGTGGCAGTCTCCTGGAGGTAACGCCGCAGGAACGAGGCGCCGTCGAGGACCCGGACCTCCGTACGGCCGCTCGCCGTGCCGGACTTCTGCGTCACCACCAGATCCGGGCGGCCGTCGAAATTCCAGTCCGTCATGGCGAAAGCGGTCCGGGCGTCGGTCGGGCCCAGCGGGATGGCCGTGTGCAACAACAGGTGCTGGAAGTCGCTGGCGCCGCTCACGATGCGCACCTCGGTGGCGCCGCTGGTCGTGCCGGACTGTTGCAGCACGACGAGGTCGGAGCGCCCGTCGCCGTTCCAGTCGGCCAGCAGCACCTGGTGCCGGTCGTCGAACGTGCCGGGCAGACCGGGCACGGACTGCAGCAGGGCCTTGCTGAAGGGCCCGGCCGGCTTCTTGGGCGTGGACTTCGTCGGCGACTTGGCGGTGCCGCTCGTGCCGGTCGAGGTCGAGCTGGTCCACAGCTGGCCGACGATGAGCCGCGCGTCGTTGGCCTCCGGCCCGTACGCCGCGGGGTAGCGCGAGACCTGCACCCGCTGGCTGATCTGGCCGATGTCGCCGGCCTGCCAGCTGCCGGCGGAATGGGTGCGCAGCATCTTGTCGAGGAACGCGCCGGTGGCGAAGCCGGGGTCGAGCAGCTGCTCGGGGCTGCCCCAGCCCATCGACGGGCGCTGCTGGAACAGGCCGAGGCTGTCGTGGTCGACGGCGAGGGTGTAGTTGTGCAGCGTGCTCTCGGTGATGGCCGTGGTCACCGCGATCACCGCCGCCCGGGCGGGCAGGCCCCGGCCGATCACGTGCCGCACGATGGATCGGGCGCAGGAGACGTTGTATCCGGTCAGGGCCGGGCCGAGCCGCCGGCCGGTCATCGCCGGCCGCAGGCGCTGCGCTACGGCCCGGTCGGCCGCGGTGACGCCGCCGGGGACGCACGGCGCCGACGGGATGGCGGCCCTGGCGGCGGCGGGAGCCGCGGTGGCGGCGACGGGCAGAGACAGCGACGCGGTGACCAGGGCTGCTGCGCACAGCACACCCGACAGAGCTGAAAGCCTCACGACACCTTCCCCCGAAGTGCGGATGGGTCGCGGCCACCCATCGAAGTGACCCTAACCAATGAGCCGCCGGATTGCCATCGTCCGAGTGGCACGCCCTACTGTCGCCGGGCGGCGGCCGGGAACGTACCGCAAACGATTTCAGCCGCGTCCGTAAACGTCGACGGTCATCTATTGACAACGCTCCGCAAAGGATTTCACACTCTCCGCAGCACTCCAGTCCCCGGACGATGCGGAGGCAACCGATGGCGGTGACGATCAAGGACGTGGCCCGGGCGGCCGGGGTGTCGCCGTCCACAGTCTGCCGCGCCCTCTCGACACCGGAGCTGGTGCGCGCCGAGACCCGGGAACGCGTCCAGCGGTCGGCCGCCGAGCTGGACTACTCGCCCAACCGCGCCGCCCGCGGCCTCATCACCGGCCGCACCGGCAACCTCGGGCTCATCGTGCCGGACCTGGGCAACCCGTTCTTCCCCGGCGTCGTCAAGGGCATCCAGGCCCGGGCCCGCGAGGCCGACTACGCCGTTTTCCTCGCCGACACCGACGAGGACCCGGCCGCCGAGGCCCAGCTGGTCCGCACGCTCGCCAAACAGGTGGACGGGATCGTGCTGTGCTCGCCGCGGATGAGCGAGCAGGAGCTGCGGGGCGTGGCCGCACTGACCCCGGTCGTCCTGCTCAACCGCCGGGTCGGCCGCCTCCCGGCGATCACCTTCGACAACGTCGACGGCATGCGGCAGGCCGTCACCCACCTCACCGCCCTGGGGCACCGGCGGATCGCGTACGTCGCCGGGCCGCGCGCGTCCTGGTCCAACCGGGAACGGGTGCGCGGCCTGCGCCTGGCCATCGCCACAGCCGGGGCCGAGCTGGTCGAGGTCGGTCCGGTCCAGCCGCAGTTCGACGGCGGGGTCGCCGCCGCCGACCAAGTGCTCGCCGCCGGGGTCACGGCCGTCATCGCCTACAACGACGTCATCGCGCTGGGTCTGCTCAGCCGCCTGAACGCGCGCGGGATCGCGGTGCCTGCCGCGATCAGCGTGCTCGGCTTCGACGACATCGCCCTGTCAGCGATGGTGCACCCCTCGCTGACCACCGTCGGCCTGCCCATGAAGAGCTGCGGCCGGGCCGGCGTCGACCTGCTGCTGGGCCTGTTGCAGGACCCGGACAAGTTCGGCAGCACCCGCCGCGAGCTCGGCACACAACTGATGGTCCGGGGCTCCACCGGCCCCGCGCCGAGCGCCTGAGACTCATCTCCTCGAGGAAGGCTTCCGATGCCACCACTCGCCCGTAGACGCGCTGTCACCGCCGCAACCGCGGCCCTGCTGCTGCTGACCGCCTGCAGCGCCCCGGACTCCGGCGGCTCCGCCCAGGACGCCGATGGGGAAGTGCCCGCCAAGCCCGGCAAGGCGGTGACCCTCAACATCCTGGACGTGGCCGGCAACCTGCAGCTCACCCAACCCATGATCGACGACTTCGTCAGCAAGAACTCCGGCGTGGTGAGCAAGGTGACGTTCTCCAAGTCGCCGGCGCCCGAGCTGGTCGGCAAGGTCAAGGCCCAGCAGAACGCCAACCGGGTCGACATCGACCTGGTGCTGACCGGTGTCGACGGCCTTTCCGCGGGCATCGAGCAGGGCCTGTGGAACCCGCTGCTCACCAAGTACCGGGACCGGCTGCCCGGCGTACAGGAATATCTGCCCGGAGCCGCGGCCATGCAGCAGCTGGCCGGGGATTCCGGGGTGACCGTCACCTACTACCCGTCCGGTCCGCTGATCGAGTACCTGCCCGCGAAGGTGCCGAACCCGCCGAAGTCGGCGCCGGAGCTGCTGGCCTACGCCAAGGCCAACCCGGGCGCGGTGCAGTACGCCCGGCCGTCCAACTCCGGCCCCGGCCGTACCTTCCTGATGGGCCTGCCCTATCTGCTCGGCGACTCCGATCCCAAGGACCCGACCGGCGGCTGGGACAAGACCTGGGCCTACCTGGCCGAGCTGAACAAGTACGTGACGCTCTACCCGTCGAGCACCGGCGAGACGATGAAGAACCTGGCCAACGGCTCGGCGAAGATCATCGTGTCGACCACCGGGTGGGACATCAACCCGCGGGTGCTGGGCACCGTGCCCAAGGAAGCGGCGATCGGCACCCTGCAGGGCTTCCACTGGGTGACCGACGCGCACTACGCCGTCGTCCCCAAGGGCGTGTCGACCGACAAGCAGTCGGCCATCCTGCTGCTGCTCGCCCACATGCTCACCAAGGAGCAGCAGGCCAAGGCGTACGACAAGGGCTACTTCTACCCCGGTCCCGCGGTCAAGGACGTCGACCTGGCGATGGCGCCGGCGGACAGCCGGGCCGCGATCGAGGAGTTCGGCCGCCCGGAGTACGCGGGCCTGATCGATGGCAACCCGCTCGAGGTGCCGCTGGGTTCCAAGCAACTGGTCGCCGCCTTCGATCGGTGGGACCGCGAGATCGGCGGCGCGAAGGTGGCCAAGTGAGCGAGGCATCATGACAGCCGCGGCGACGAGCCGGGCGAGCACTCCGGCGACGCGTCCGGGCCACTTCGAGACGTTGCGCCTGGACGGGGTCAGCCGCAGCTTCGGCGGGCAGGCGGCGCTGGCCGATCTCGACCTGACCATCCGGCGGGGTGAGTTCATCGCGCTGCTCGGCCCGTCCGGCTGCGGCAAGTCGACCGCTTTGAACTGCCTCGCCGGGCTGCTGCCGCTGACCCGGGGCAGCATCTGGCAGGACGAGACCCGGCTGGACGTGCTGCCGCCCGAGCGGCGTGGCTTCGGCATGGTGTTCCAGAACTACGCACTCTTCCCGCACCTGACGGTCCGCAGGAACATCGCGTTCGGCCTGCAGATGCGGCGGGTGCCGCGGGCCGAGATCCGCCGCCGGGTGGACGAGGCGCTGCGGCTGGTCCACCTGGAGGAGCACGCCGGCAAGCTGCCCGGGCAGCTCTCCGGTGGTCAGCAGCAGCGGGTGGCGATCGCCCGCGCGGTCGTGCTGGAGCCGTCCCTGGTGCTGATGGACGAGCCGTTGTCCAATCTGGATGCCAAGCTGCGCCTGGAGATGCGGACGGAGATCCGCCGCCTGCACCAGTCGCTCGGGCTGACCACCGTCTACGTCACCCACGACCAGGAGGAGGCGCTGTCGCTGGCCGACCGGCTGGTGGTCCTGCGCGCGGGCCGGGTGCAGCAGATCGGCACGCCGGAGGAGCTGCACACCGAGCCGGCCAACTGGCACGTCGCCGACTTCATGGGCTACCGCAATCTGCTGCCGGTGCGGGCCGGCGCGCGGCAGGGCGCGGGCATCACCGTGGAGATCGAGGGGCAGCAGCTGACCGGCACGCCGGTCGGTGAACCGGCGCCGGGCAGCGAGGTGATCGCCGGGATCCGGCCGGAGGACCTGCGGATCGGTCCGGAAGGCGGCACGGGGGTGCCGGCCGTCGTCGAGGTCGTGGAGTATCAGGGCCGCGAGGTGGCGGTCGAGGCACGGACCGCCGGCGGCATCCCGCTGAACCTGCGGGCCGTCGACCGGCCCGCGGTCGGCGACCGGATCACCGTCACCGTCGAGCCCCGGCGGCTGCTGGTCTTCCCGGCGGACCCGCGATGACCGCGATCAACGCCGCCACGGGCGGGGCCCGGCCGGCGCTGCGGCACCGCCTCGCCGAGCGCGGCATCGACCGGCAGTTGCTGCTGCTCATCCCGGCGGCGCTCTTCGTGCTCGTCCTCTTCATCTACCCCTTCCTGTACGGCGTGGGCCTGTCCTTCCAGCCCACGGAGGGCGGGGCGCTGGGGGCGTACCGGGAGTTCTTCACCGACGCGTACCTGCGGGACACGATCCTCACCACGTTGCAGCTGTCGTTGCCGGCGGCGTTGCTGAACGTGCTGGCGTCGGTGCCCATCGCGTACCGGATGCGGGGCCGGTTCCGCGGCAAGCGGTTGCTGACCACCCTGCTGGTCGTGCCGATCACGCTCGGCACGGTGCTCACCGCCCAGGGCCTGCTCAACTTCCTCGGCCCGACCGGCTGGTTCAACCGGACCCTGCTGAGCTCCGGCCTGGTGGACGCGCCGGTACGGCTCACCAACAACTACTGGGGTGTCTTCTTCTCGCTGGTGATCACCGGTTTCCCGTTCGCCTTCCTGCTGGTGCTGTCGTACCTGTCGGGCATCGACCCCACCCTGGAACGGGCCGCGGCCACCCTCGGCGCCGGCCGCTGGCAGCGCTTCCGGCGGATCACGCTGCCGCTGCTCGCGCCCGGGCTGGCCACCACGTTCTGCCTGACGTTCGTGCTGGCGTTCAGCGTCTTCCCGTCGGCGGTGCTGGTCGGTGACCCGTCCGGCACGACCCGGGTGATGTCGATCGCCGCGTACGACGCCGCGTACGTGCGCTACGACTATCCGCTCGCGTCCGCGGTCGCCGTGCTCATGGGTGTGGTCGAGCTGCTGGTCATCGCCGCGGTGCTGGGCTGGCGGGCGTTGCTCTACACCGGATCGACGGCCGGGGGCAAAGGCTGATGGCCGCCCGGCGAGCGATTGTGGCCACCCCGATGGCGTGGCTGGTCTGGGGCGTGGTGCTGGCCTTCTTCGTCTTCCTGGCCGGGGTCATCGGCTCGGTGGTGGTGAGCTCGTTCGGCACCCAGTGGTTCGACACCTGGCTGCCGGTGGGCTGGACCCCGAAGTGGTACGCCCAGTCCTGGGACGAGTTCACCCTGCTGCCGGTGCTGATCGTGACCCTGGAGGTGTCGGCGCTGGTGGTCGGCATCTCGGTGCTGATCGGCGTGCCGGCCGCGTACGTGCTGGCCCGCCGCAGCTTCCCCGGGCGCCGGCTGCTCTATCTCCTGTTCCTGCTGCCGATCCTGATGCCACCGATCACCTACGGCATCCCGCTGGCCACCGTGCTCTACAAGTACGGCTTCGCCGGCAACCTCTCCGGCGTCGTGCTGGCCAACCTGGTGCCGTCGGTGCCGTTCGTGATCCTGACCATGACGCCGTTCATCGAGCAGATCGACCCGGCCGTGGAACGGGCGGCGCGGATGTGCGGCGCCGGCACCCGGCAGGTCTTCACCCGCATCCTGGCGCCGCTGCTGGTGCCCGGCATCCTGGCCGCCTCGATCCTGGTGCTGGTCCGTACCGTGGGCATGTTCGAGCTGACCTTCCTGACCGCCGGGCCGGACTCGCAGACGCTGGTCGTCGCCCTGTACTACTCGATGTCGGCGGCCGGGATCCGGGCCCAGCAGTCCATCGACGCGATGGCGGTGATCTACACGTCGATGATGCTGGTGCTGCTGGTGCTCGCGTTGCGCTTCGTCAACCCGACCCAGCTGGTCGCCCGGGTCCGCGACGAGGGGGACTGAGATGCGCGTCGCCGAGGCGCGGGTGATCGTGACGTCGCCCGGGCGCAACTTCGTGACCCTGAAGCTGGTGACGGACGCCGGCGTGACCGGGGTCGGCGACGCCACGCTGAACGGGCGCGAGCAGGCCGTGGCCGCCTATCTCGCCGAGCACGTGGTGCCGCTGCTGCTCGGGCGGGATGCGGCGCGGATCGAGGACACCTGGCAGCTGCTGTACAAGGGCGCGTACTGGCGGCGCGGGCCGGTGACGATGAGCGCGATCGCCGCCGTGGACACCGCGCTGTGGGACATCAAGGGCAAGGTCGCCGGGCTGCCCGTGTACCAGTTGCTCGGCGGGCGCAGCCGCGACGGCGTCACCGTGTACGGCCACGCCGCGGCCGAGACCGTCGACGACGTGCTCACCGACGTGGGCCGGCTCGTCGGCGCGGGCTACCGGGCGGTCCGGGTGCAGACCGGGGTGCCCGGCCTCACCGGCACGTACGGCGTCACCGCGGACCCGCGCAACTACGAGCCGGCCGGGTCCGCACTGCCCACCGAGGCGGTGTGGTCGACCCGGCGTTACCTGGCCCACGTGCCGGGGGTCTTCGAACGGGTCCGCGCCGAGTTCGGCCCCGACCTGCGCCTGCTGCACGACGCCCACCACCGCCTGACGCCGATCGAGGCGGCCGGGCTGGGCCGGGCGCTGGAGCCGTACGGGCTGACCTGGCTGGAGGACCCGGTGCCGGCCGAGCTCCAGGAGGGCTACCGGCTGATCCGGCAGCACACCACCACCCCGCTGGCCGTCGGTGAGGTCTTCAACAGCATCTGGGACTGCCGCCAGCTGATCACCGAGCAGCTCATCGACTACATCCGGACCAGCGTCGTGCACGCCGGCGGGATCACCCACCTGCGCCGCATCTTCGACCTGGCCGACCTGTACCACGTGCGCAGCGGCTCGCACGGCGCGACCGACCTGTCGCCGGTCTGCCTGGCCGCCGCGCTGCACCTCGATCTCAGCATCCCCAACTTCGGGCTGCAGGAGTACATGCCGCACAGCGCCGAGACCGACGCGGTGTTCCCGCACAGCTACCGCTTCGCCGACGGTTACCTGCACCCGTCCGAGGAGCCGGGGCTCGGCGTGGACATCGACGAGGAGCTCGCCGCGAGGTACCCGTACCGGCCGGCCTCCCTGCCGGTGAACCGCCTGGAGGACGGCACCCTGCACAGCTGGTGAGCCCCTGATCGCAACCGGACCACTCCCCGGCCTGCGCGGTCCAGCGCTTTGCCCGCGTGACTCGCGGCCGATCAGAGTTCTGTGAAGCGTCTGCCCGCGGGTGCCGTACCCGTGCTCGCCGTGCTCTTCGGGCTGCCCACGGTGCTGCTGCCGGGGTCGGTGACGGCGCAGGTCACGTACACGATCGCCTTCGTGTCCTTCGTCGCACTGGCCTGGCTGGGGGTGCGCGGGCGGACCGGCCGGGACCGGACCGCCCACGCCCTGATGGCCGCCGCGCTGACCGCCTGGCTCGGCGGTGACCTGCTCTACTCGGTGCTGGTCTGGCGCCTCGGCGAGCTGGGCGACGTGTCGGCCCCGGACGTGTTGTGGGTGCTCGGCTATCCCCTGCTGGCGGCCGGCATGGTGGTGCTGGTCCGGCTCCGCGCGCCCGGGCGCCTGCGCGAGGCCGCCCTGGACGTACTGGCCATGGCCACCGTGGTGGCTGCGCTGTTCTGGCAGTTCATGGTCGCGCCCGAGGTCACCGGCAACACGATGTCGCTCGCGGTGCTGTTCAGCGTCTTCTACCCGTTCGGCGACGTGCTGCTGTTCGCGGCGGGCGCGCTGGTGGTGCTCTCCCCCGGCGAACGCACCGCCTCGACCCGGTATCTGATCGCGGCCCTGGTCGTGACCTTCGCCGGCGACGTGACGATCTCGGTGGTCTCGCCGGTGTTCCCGGAGTTCGACACCGCCCGGCTGGACAGCGTGCTGCTGCTGGCGAACGCCATGCTGGCCGCCGCCCTCTGGCACCGCGACGCGGACGACCCCGCCGGCGTGGCCAAGGCCGACGCCCAGCGCCTGCACCCGGCCCGGGTGGTGTTCCTGGGCGTCTCGCTGCTGGCGCTCCCCTCGATCAACGACATGCGGATCGACGACCAGGCAATCCAGCGGGTCACCATGCTCAGCGCCATGGTCATGCTCACCGTCATCGTGCTCATCCGGTTCACCCTGGTGGTCCGCGAGCAGGAGCAGGTGCGCGCGGCGCTGGCCCACCGGGCCACCCACGACCAGCTCACCGGGCTGGTCAACCGGCAGGAGCTGCATGTCCGGCTGACCGCCGCGCTGCGGCAGCGGGCCGGGAACGGCCCGGTGGTGCACTTCCTCGACCTCAACGGCTTCAAACCCGTCAACGACCGGTACGGGCACGCGGCCGGCGACTTGGTGCTCATCGAGGTGGCCCGGCGGCTGCGCGCGACGGTACGGGACACCGACACCGTGGCCCGGCTGGGCGGCGACGAGTTCGTGGTGGTCTCCGCCGCGGTCGACGACGTCGGCGCGGTCACCGAACGTCTCCGCAGCGCCGTCGCGGCACCGTTGCATCACGACGGCCACGACCTGCGGATCGGCGTCAGCGTCGGGCACGCCTCGGCGGCGGACCTCGAGCACCCCACGTCGGACACCCTGCTGGCCGCCGCCGACGCGACCATGTACCGGGAGAAGGGCGCCACGTATGCGCCTGATGCGACTATCGGCATGTCTCGTACATATTGATGGTTCTTTTTGACCTACGACGCGAGAAGCATGGGAGGTCCGGCCCACAGGCAAGGGCGAGCAGGAACGGAGCACAACATGACGGGCAACAGAGCGGTTGTCTATCAGGGTCCCGGTCAGGTCGAGGTCCGAGACAGCGACTACCCCACGTACGAGATGAAGGACGGTCCGGGCGTCAACAAGGCCAACGTCGGCCGCCGGACGCCGCACGGCGCGATTCTCAAGACCGTTGCCACCAACATCTGCGGCAGCGACCAGCACATGGTCCGGGGACGCACCACCGCACCGGAAGGGCTGGTGCTCGGGCACGAGATCACCGGCGAGGTCGTCGACACCGGCCCGGACGTGGAGTACATCAAGGTGGGCGACATCTGCTCGGTGCCGTTCAACATCTCCTGCGGCCGGTGCCGCAACTGCAAGGAACGCAAGACCGGCGTCTGCCTCAACGTCAACCCGGACCGGCCCGGATCGGCGTACGGCTACGTCGACATGGGCGGCTGGGTCGGCGGGCAGGCCGAGTACGTGATGGTGCCGTACGCCGACTGGAACCTGCTGCGGTTCCCCGACCGGGACCAGGCGATGGAGAAGATCCTCGACCTGGCCATGCTGAGCGACATCTTCCCCACCGGCTACCACGGCTGCGTCAGCGCCGGCGTGACGACCGGATCGACCGTGTACATCGCCGGCGCGGGCCCGGTCGGGCTGGCCGCCGCGACGTCGGCGTTCCTGCTGGGCGCGGCGGTCGTCATCGTCGGCGACCTCAACGCGGAGCGCCTGGCCCAGGCCCGCAGCTTCGGCTGCGAGACGGTCGACGTGTCCCAGGGCGACCCGGCGGAACAGGTGCAGCAGATCCTCGGCCGCGACGCCCCGGCGATCGGCCAGCCGCTGGTCGACTCGGCCGTGGACGCGGTGGGCTTCGAGGCACGGGGGCACGGCGAGAACGCGCAGACCGAGATGCCGGCCACGGTGCTCAACTCACTGATGGACCTCACCCGCGCGGGCGGGGCGATCGGCGTCCCGGGCCTCTACGTCACCGGCGACCCGGGCGGCGTCGACGACGCGGCGAAGCACGGCTCGCTGTCGATCCGGCTCGGGCTGGGCTGGGCCAAGTCGCACTCGTTCGTCACCGGCCAGTGCCCGGTGATGAAGTACAACCACGAGCTGATGATGGCGATCCTGCACGACCGGGTGCAGATCGCGAGGAACGTGAACGCCACCCCGATCCCCCTGGACCAGGCCCCGCGCGGCTACCAGGAGTTCGACCAGGGCGCGGCCCGCAAGTACGTCCTCGACCCGCACGGCACGATCAGCAGCCGGGCCAACTGACGCCGGGCACCGGGAGCGAGCGGGCCGAGAGGCCCGCCCGCTCCCGACTTGTGGCAGGCGGTCGTAGCCGGAAGTCGGCAGCCCGGATCCCGCCGTCGATGGTCCGCTGGTAGGCGTGACCGCGCGCAAACCCGCTCTCGCGCTGCTGCTGACAGCTCCGTTTCTCGGCGAGACGCTGTCGACGGCGACGCCGCCGCTCGACCTGATCCAGCCGTGGCGGCTCCCGGTGATGATTGCGCTGTACGGCTGCGGCGCGCTCATCTGCCGCGAGCTCACCTGCCGCCACCGGCTGGGCCTGCCCGGTCTGTGCCTGCTGGCCGCCGCGTACGCCGTCTACGAGGAGGCCCTGGTCGACCGCTTCTGGTTCGATCCGCGGTACTGGGACAGCGTGGGTGTCGGCGCCTACAGCGAGGTCTGGCACACCAACCTGCTGATCGCCGCGCATCTGACCGCCTTCCACGTCGGGGTCAGCATCTGCTCGTCGGTCCTGCTCGTCGAACAGGTCTTCCCCGCTACCCGGCAACAGCCGTGGGTCGGCCGCCCCGGTCTGGCCGTCGCCGCGCTGTCTCTCCTGGCCGTACCGGTGCTGACCTACGCCGACTTCGCCCGCGAGCCGGCCGGTCAACTGCTCGCGGCCGGCGGCCTGTGCGTCCTGTTCGCCGGGTGCGCGTTCCTGACACCACGTCTCCCCCGCCGGCTGGCTCCGGGCTCCTGCCCGCCCCGGCCTCGCCTCGTCGGCTTCATCGCGTTCACTGCGACGGCGGCCCACTTCGTCCTCGTCTACGCCGTCCCGTCGACCGGCATCAGCTGGCCGATCGGCACAGCCGCCGCCCTGCTCCCGATAGCGCTGGCCGTCCCGCTGATCCGCCGCCTGACAACGGGCGACGGGCTGTGGGTCGTCACCGGGATCCTCGCGTTCTTCCTCATGCTCGACGCCGTGATCGGGCTCGGCGGCCGCTACGACCTCACCATCGGCGCTCTCGCGGCCACGTTTGCCCTGTGGTGGATCCACCAGCGGACCGCGCGGACTCAGGTGCGGTGATGCTTCTTCACGAAGGTGTAGCCGGGGGCGAGCGGGCTGGCCGGCACCTGCTCGCTCTCGACCGCCTTCTCGTGCAGCGTCACCTGCTTCTCCGAGGGCTGCGCGCCCGGCGGGAGTCTGCGGACGAAGCCGTTGACCCAGTGGTCGCGGCGGTCGGCTCCCTCACCCTCGGCGAAGTCCGGATCACCCGGGTACGGCGCCGGCTCGACCAGCGGCGCGTAGAACAGCATCTCGGCCGGCTTCTGGCCCTCGACGGCGGGATAGGACGGATAGCCCGCCTTGTCGACGCTGCCCGGTACCCGGGTCAGGTAGCCCTCGCGGATCAGCTGGTCGACGGCGTTGCGCAGCAGGAACGTGCCGCGGGCGCCCCGGCCCAGCCCGCAGTGCGCGGCCAGCCCTGACTCGGCGAGAACCGCGCTGCCGTCGGAGAAGACGCGGCCGAGTTTGCGTACGGCGTGCAGCACCTGGCCACGGTTCGATTTGCCGGCGTCGAACTCGCGGGTGACGACCCTGGGGTCGTACTCGTGGTAGTAGTTCACGCCGTCGACCCGCATCGGCTCTTCCAGCGGAGCCGTCCGCACGACGATCTCGTCCTTGGCGGACTGCCACGAGACGGTGACGAGCACGCCGGGCCGCAGGTCGGCCGGCCAGACGATGTCGCCGAACTGCCATTCGACGTCCTGGCGCAGGGCGGTCTCGAAGACCTGCCGGGCGGGCGTCACACCGTGCTCCCGGTGCTCGAGCACGAGCGGGATGGCCGCGCGGTCCTGCAAGGTCTCGACGCATTCCTCGGGGGCGGCGCAGACGCCGCCGTCGAGATCTGCCTGCCAGAGGGCGAGTCGACGGGTCACCCGCACCATGATCCACCTCCGTGGGCCCCCGGGCCCGCACCGACCCTACCCCGCCGTTCAGCGGCCCGGACCGGCCAGATGGGCGTGCCGGACGGCCCCCGGTGAGGCGGATAGGTCAAGATCGTGAGGTGCTACTGGCTGAGGACCTCGACACGTCCACACTCACTGATCGGCAGCGAGCGATCCTGTCCGTCATCCGGGACTGGGCGACCCGGTACGGCTACTCGCCGTCCACCCGCGAGATCGCCGACGCGGTGGGGCTGGCCTCGACGTCGTCGGTCAGCCGCCACCTGCGCATCCTGGAGGAACGTGACTTCCTGCGCCGGGGTGGCGCCAGCACCCGCCCGATCGACGTCCGCATGTTCCTGGAACCGCCGGCCCGGGCCGAGGGCGACGCGACGACGGTGACCCTCCCGCTGGTCGGGTCCATCGCCGCCGGCAGCCCGATCCTCGCCGAGGAGACCCTCGACGAGACCCTGACGCTGCCCCGCGAGCTGGTCGGCCGGGGCGAGCTCTACTGCCTCCGGGTACGGGGCGACTCGATGATCGACGCGGCGATCTGCGACGGGGACATCGTGGTCGTGCGGCGCCAGAGCGAGGCCTACAACGGTGACATCGTCGCCGCGATGATCGACGAGGAGGCCACCGTCAAGGTCTTCCGCCGCCGGGGCGGTCACGTGCTCCTGGAGCCGCGCAACCCGGCGTACGAGACCATCGACGGTGACCGCGCGGTGGTGCTGGGCAAGGTGGTCTCGGTGCTGCGCCGGGTCTGACCGGCTCACGAGGCCCGGCCGGCGAGGGGGAAGCCGGTCTCCAGATAGCCGACCGCGCGCGTGACAGCCGTGCTGCCGGTCGCTCCGGCCCGGATCGCGGCGAGGATGGCCCCGGTCAGTGCGCCGGTGAAGACCCGCGCCTCGAAGTCGTCCGGGCCGGGTCGCAGCCGGGCGACGAGTGCTTCGGCCAGCACCGTGACGACGCGGGCCAGCTCGTCGAGCTCCGCCTGACGCAGCTCGGGCACGGTGTCGACGAGCCGGCGGCGTTGTTCTTCCTCCTCGTTGCCGACGCGGGCCAGGCCGGCGTCGACGGCCCGACGGAACACGGTGAGTGGGGGCAGGTGGGTGGGCTGCTCGGCGAGAGCGGCCAGCATGATCGCTTCGAGGTCGTCGGCCAGGACCACGCGTTCCTTGCCGGCGAAGTAGCGGAAGAACGTGCTCGGCGAGATGTCGGCGGCCGCGGCTATCTGGTCGGTGGTCGTCGCGGCGTACCCCTGCTCGGCGAACAGCCGCAGCCCCTGGGCGCGGATCCGGTCCCGGATCTGCGCTTTCTTGCGTTCCCGCAGGCCGGGACGGCCCGACTCAGCCGGCATCGGGGCTGCCCACCAGCTCCGCGGTGAGCTTCCACAACTCCCGCTCGGCGGCGGCGTCGCCGGCCGGCGCGACCGCCGTGAAGGCCTTTCCCGTCTTGGCGGAGTAGTAGCCGCCGGTCCGGCCGGCGAGGGCCGGGTCCGTGGCCAGGCGGACGACGCCGGCCGTGCCGCGCCGGGGATCACCCACCCGCAGGGCCTTCAGGACTCGCTCGATCGCGCCCGCGAAGCGCACCTCGCGGCCGAGGCCGGTGACGTTGAAGCCGGGGTCGAGCGCGTTGGCCGTCACGCCCGTGCCGGCCAGGCGGCGGGCCAGCTCGTTGCTGAACATGATGTCGAGCAGCTTGGTGCGGCCGTACCTGAGGGAGGACTCCCGGGCGTTGAACGGTGTGGTGTCGGTCAGATCGGCGGGCAGGTCGAGGGTGCCGTGCCGGCGGGACGCCTCGGATGCGACCGTGACGATCCGGGCCGGTGCGGCAGCGATCAGCGTCGCGCCCAGCGCCTCGGTCAGCACCCAGGGGGCCAGATAGTTGACGGTCATCATCTCGGGGAGACCGGCCGGAGTGGTGCGCGCCGAGAAAGCGTGCAGCCCAGCGTTGTTGATCAGCACGTCGATCCGCGGATGCCGGCCGGCGATGTCGGCGCCGGCCCGGCGGACCTGGTCGAGGTCGGCGAGATCGGCCGCGACGAGGTCGACGCCGGTGCCGGGGGCGGCGCTGTCGATCCGGGCGCGGGTGGCTTCGGCGCGGGCGCTGCCGCAGGCGATCATTGCGCGTCATCGGTGTGCGCGATGCGGCTGGTCTCCCGCCAGAGGAGCAGGACGAAGACCGCCGAGCCGGCGAACGCGAACCAGAACGGTGCCGTCACGCCGTAGTGGGTGGCCAGGGTGCCGCCGATGGCCGAACCGACCACCAGCCCGCCGTACAGGCCGATGGTGTTGACGCTGGTGACGCGGCCCTGCAGAGGCAACGGGACCGCGCGCTGGCGGATGGTGATCGAGGTCGTGTGCCAGATGAACGCGTGCGCGCCGAAGAGAAAGAAGATCGGCAACGCGACGGCCGCCGAAGTGGTAAGGGCCAGGGCCAGGTGGGTGACCGTCTCGAGGACGAGTCCCGCGCGCATGACGTTGCCCAGGCTCACGCGGCGGGTGAGCGGGCCGTAGATCCCCGTGCCGGCCAGGCCACCCAGGGCCATGACCGTGGTGAGCGCACCGAAGCCGATCGCGCCGAGGCCCAGCCGCTGGGTCGCGTACAGGACCAGCACCGACCAGGCGGCACCGAAGGTGACGTTGAAGATCATGATGGTCAGCACCAGCGTGCGCACCGCCGGGTTGTGCAGCACCCACCGGAAACCCTCGCCGATGTCGCGGCGCACGTCGCCGCGGATCCGGTCCGCGGTGCGGCCGTGCGGCGGCAGCACGACTTTCGACACCAGGAGCACGCCCGCGGTGACCAGGACGAGCTCGGCCGCGAACGGCCAGCCCACCCCGGCGGCGAACAGCACCGCCCCGATCGACGGGCCGATCAGCTGGTCCAGGGTGAGCAGCCCGGTCTGCAGCCGGGAGTTGGCCAGGGCGAGATCGTCCCGGTGCACCAGCATCGGCGTCAGCGTGGTGACGGTGTTGTCGGCGAACACCTCCGCGGTGGCCAGCAGGCCCAGCGCCACCAGCGCCCCGGCGACCGAGATGGTCCCGGTGACCAGCGTGACGGTGAGCGCGCCGAGCACCGCGACCCGGGCGAGGTTGGCCACCATCACCACCCGGCGGCGGTCGTGGCGGTCGGCCAGCACACCCGCGTAGAGACCGAACACCAGCGGGGGCGCCCAGCGCAGCATGGCGGCCAGCGAGATCAGGAACGGGTCGTGGGTCAGCGAGGCGAGCAGCAGCGGGCCGGCCGCGGTGGCAATACCGTCGCCGAGGTTCGTCGACCAGGACGACGCGAGCAGCCAGCGGAAGCCCGTACCGAGGCGCGCCGGGACCAGGATCTCCGCTGCTCTGCCCACAAGCCGGGAACCCTACGTCCGGCGCCGCCGGGCCGCACCCGGATATCCCGGCGGATTCAGTCGAAGGCGGGCAGGCCGTCGATGCTCGCCTTGTTCTTGCGCCGGCGGTACTCGGCCAGCTCCTCGTCGCTGCGCCGGGAGCTCCAGCGGGTCAGCAGGTCACGGTCGCCCTCGTACGTCATCAGGGGCACGGCGTAACCGCAGGAGTCGCTGACCCGGTGCACGGCCACGTCGATGATGGACCGCAGCCCGTGCAGATCCGGCGGGGCGGCGAACGAGGCCAGCAGTTCCGCGTACCCGGGGTCGGTGGCCGTGACGACCCGGCCGGTGCCGTACAGGCGCACGATGTTGGGTTTGCCGTCGAACGCGCAGAACATCAGCGTGATCCGGCCGTTCTCCCGCAGGTGCGCGGTGGTCTCGGCCCCGCTGCCGTGGAAGTCCATGTACGCCACCCGCAGCTCGCCGAGCACCGCGAAGGTGCCGGCCATCCCCTTCGGCGAGACGTTGACGTGGCCGTCGGCACCGGTCGGCGCGGTGGCCACGAAGAACATGGGCTGGCTGACGATGAACTCCCGCAACCGGCTGTCGATGGTGTCATGCAGTTTCATACCGCCATGCTCCCAGCCGTCGGCCCGCCCGCGCCCCGGGCGGGATTGTCAGCTGCCTCTCAGCCGCCGGTTCGTGCAACCGGCGTTGTTCCGGGTATGAGACGGTCCGTGACGACACCAACTGCGGCCGTGGTCGGTCAGCTCGCCCGGGATCTTGTGCTGTCCGTCGATGATCTTCCCGGGCCCGGCTCCTCCGCCGACGCCACCGACCGGCGCGAGCAGCTCGGCGGCAAGGGCGCCAACCAGGCGGTCGGGCTGGCCCAGCTCGGGGTGCGGCCGACGCTGGTCGCCGTGGCCGGCGACGACGCCATCGGTGACGTCCTGCTCGGCCAGGCCGAGCGCGACGGCATCGACGTCTCGGCCGTCGTGCGGCGCAGCGGCGTGCTGACCGGGCTGATCGTCGAGGTTCTTTCCGGTACGGAGTACCGCTACATCGAGCACCTGCCGCTGCTCACCGTGGCCGACGTCGAGGACCGCGCCGACACGATCCGGCAGCGGGACGCCGTGCTCGTCCAGCTCCAGCAGCCCGCCGACGTGTGCGCGGCCGCCGCCCGGATCGGGCACGAGGCCGGCCGGCTGGTGGTGCTCGACGGCGCGACCTCGGACGACGCCCTGCTGGCCCGGGCCGACGTGGTGCGCGCCGACGACAAGGAGGCGGAGCTGCTGCTCGGCGTACCGCCGGAGGACATGCGGGACGCGGCGCGCAAGCTGCTGGAGAAGGGGCCACGGCTGATCGCCGTCGCGGTCGACGACGGCAACCTCTTCGTCTGGGCCGATGGGGACGTGCACGTCCCGCTCACCGATGACAAGGTGGTCGACACCACCGGAGGCGGGGACGCGTTCATCGCCGCGCTGACCGCGTCGCTGCTGCGCGGTGATCCGTACCCGGAAGCCGCCCGCCGGGCGACCGCGGCCTCGGGCGCCACCGTCGGGCACGCCGGCGGCCGCCCGGACCTTTCCGGTACGGCCGCCCGTGGCTGACCTCGCAGCGGCCGAGCCCTGGTGCGTCCGCGAGACCGGGTTGTCCGAGGACTCGCTCAGCACCGCCGGGCTCCGCCACACCGAATCGCTGTTCGCGCTGGCCAACGGGCACATCGGACTGCGCGGCAACCTGGACGAGAACGAGCCCCGGGGCATGCCGGGCAGCTATCTCAACTCCTTCTTCGAGCTGCGCGACCTGCAGCACGCCGAGGCCGGCTACGGCTACCCGGAGCTGTCCGAGACCATCGTGGACGCGCCGAACGGCAAACTGATCGGGCTGTCCGTCGACGGCGAGCCGTTCGATGTGCGTACCGGTGAGCTCGTCTCCCACGAACGCGTGCTGGACCTGCGGGCCGGCACCGTGCGCCGCGAGGTCGCCTGGGTGTCTCCGGCCGGCACGGCCGTGCGGATCGTCAGCACCCGCCTGGTCTCCTTCCCGCATCCGTCGGTGGCCGCGATCCGTTACGAGGTGACCGCCGGACCCGGCGTGCGGCTGCGCGTCGAGTCCGACCTGCTGGCCAACGAGGAGCAGCCGGAGCAGCGCGACGACCCGCGGGCCGCGACCACTCTGCACAACGCGTTGCGGCCGGTCCGGCACAGCGACGACGTCCTGGAGCACCGCACCCGGCGCAGTGACCTCGCGGTCGCCTCGGCCGTCAGCCACCACACCACCGGCACGCAGACGGTGACCAGCGGGCCGGACCGGATCCGCTGCACGATCACCGGCGAGGGCACACTGCGGGTGGACAAGTTCCTCGCATACGCGTGGGGCGCCGAGGCGTCGGCGGACCGCGCCCGCCAGGATCGCGATGCGGCGATGTCGCTCGGTTTCGACGCTCTGGTGGCCGACCAGCGGGCGTATCTGGACGAGTTCTGGGCGGCCGCGGACGTGGAGCTCGACGGCGACCCCGAGGTGCAGCAGGCCGTCCGGTTCGGCCTGTTCCACGTGCTGCAGGCCGGTGCCCAGGCGGGACCGCACCCGATCGCGGCGAAGGGTCTGACCGGCAACGGGTACGACGGCCACACGCTGTGGGACACCGAGTCGTTCGTGCTGCCCGTGCTGACGTACACCCACCCGGCCTGTGTCGGGCTGGCCCTGCAATGGCGGCACGGCACCCTCGAGGCGGCCCGGGACCGGGCCCGGGAGCTGCGCCTGGCCGGCGCCGCGTACCCGTGGCGGACGATCAGCGGCGCGGAGTGCTCCGGCTACTGGCCGGCCGGTACGGCGGCCCTGCACGTCAACGCCGACATCGCCGACGCCGTGCTGCGCTACGCCGCGGCCACCGGCGACGACGACTTCCTGGCCGGGGACGGGCTGGAGATCCTGGTCGAGACCGCCCGGCTCTGGTGCCGGGTCGCACACGTGGCCGACGACGGCGAGTGGCACATCGCCGGGGTCACCGGCCCGGACGAGTACACGGCGCTGATGGACGACAACATCTTCACCAACCTGATGGCCCGGCACAACCTGCGCGGCGCGGCCGAGGCCTGTGCCCGCTTCCCGTCGCAGGCCCACGACCTGGACGTCGGCGCCGACGAGCTGGCCGCCTGGCGCGAGGTCGCGGACAACCTGCACCTGCCTTACTCCGAGGTGCGGCAGGTGCACGAGCAGGCGGCGGGCTTCACCAAGCTCCAGGAGTGGGACTTCGCCCAGACCAAGGACGACGACTACCCGCTGATGATGCACTTCCCGTACCTGGACCTGTACCGCAAGCAGGTGATCAAGCAGGCCGACGTGGTGCTCGCCATGGCGTTGCGCTCGGACGCGTTCACCACCGAGGAGAAGGCCCGCAACTTCGCGTACTACGAGGCCCGTACGGTCCGCGACTCGTCACTGTCCGCGCCGGCGCAGGCGGTGCTGGCCGCCGAGACCGGGCACCTGGAGCTGGCCCACGACTACCTGGCCGAGGCGGCCCTGCTGGACCTGCGGGGCGGCGGCGAGTCCAGCGGCGACGGCCTGCACATCGCGGCGTGCGCGGGCTCGTGGATCGCGCTGGTGATGGGCTTCGGCGGGCTGCGCGACCACGGCGGCCGGCTGAGCTTCGCGCCGCGGCTGCCGGAGCATCTGCCCCGGATGTGCTTCCGGTTGCGCTGGCGCGAGAGCAGCCTGCGGGTCACGGTCACCCCGGCCGAGGCGACGTACGAGGTGAGCGGGCCGCCGGTGGAGATCACCCACCACGGCGAGACGCTGACCGTGGACGGCGACCCGGTCACCCGGCCGATCCCCCGCGGTGAGGACCGGGCCGCGCCGCCGTCACCGCGCCCGCCGCAGCGCCGCCGCGACGCCCTGGAGGCCTGAGGCGGCTATCCGGGCCGGTGCTGATCCTGCGGAGGTGCCGTGGCCAGCAGCTGGAAGCACGGCCGGAGCAGGTCGATGATCTGCTCCGGGGAGGCGTCCGCGAGCCGGCCGAGGCGCAGCAGGTACCGCTCGATGATCACGCCGTGCACGATCGCGCTGAGCAGGACGGCCCGCAGGTCGGCGTCGGCGGCCGGGATCGCGGCGCTGATCTTGCTGAGCTGCGGCTCCCCCGCGGCCCGGTAGCGCTCGGCGGCGTCGGCATTGGTCAGCATGGAGCGCAGGACGGCCAGGGAGCCCACCGGCTCGCTGTCCAGGCGCCCGGCCAGCGAGGCGAGCAACGCCTCGGCCAGCTGCTCGGCGCTGCCGGCGGGCAGCTCGTCGGTGGGGATGCTCGCGGCCCGCGCGAAGAGCTCGTCCTTCGAGCCGAAGTAGTGCATGACCAGGCCGGGATCGACGCCGGCGTCCTTGGCCACCGCCCGGATCGTGGTGCGGTCGTAGCCCACGTCGGCGAACATCCGGCGAGCCGCGGCGAGGATCCTCTCCTCGGTCCGGCGGCGCTGCTCGGCGCGGGTCGGTTTGGCGTCCGGTTCGCTCACCCGCTCATTCTACGAACGTTGACTGAGTCGGTGTTTCGTTCTACGGTCGTTGAATCAATGCTCGCCGGCGGAGGGGGAAGCCATGACCGGCCCGGCGCGGGAGATCGTCGACCGGGTGCTGCGGGCCGGCCGCGAACTGGACGTCGAGACCTTCGTGGGGCTGATGGCCCCCGACGGCTTCATCGAGTGGCCGTTCCGGCCGCCGGGCATGCCCGCACAGGTGCGGGGCCGCGCGGCGATCAGGCAGCACCTGACCGCGGCGGCCGAGGCCTTCATCAGGCTCGACGAATACCGCGACGTCGTGCTGCACGAGACCACCGACCCGGAGGTGATCATCGTCGAGTACGAGGCCTACGGCACCGTCGTCACGACCGGCGCACCCTTCCGGCAGACGGTCATCGCGGTGTTGCGGGTCCGGGACGGTCAGATCGTGTCGTACCGCGACTACCTCGATCCGCTGCCGCTGATGGAGGTGTTGCGCGGTAGCCCGAAAACGGGGCCTTCCTCGCTTTTGCCCGATTAGAATGAGGCATGGCAATGGTGGTGCTGGCCGAGGACAACGTTGATCATCAGCGGCTCGTCGCCGAGGTGGTGCGGCGGCTCGGGCACGACGTCACCGTGGTCGGGGACGGTCGTGCCGGCCTGGCCGCGGTGGCCCGGCGCCGGCCCGATCTCGTCGTCACGGACGTCGACATGCCGCATCTGGACGGCGTGCAGTTCTGCCGCACGTTGCGGGCCGACCCCGCGCTCGCCGACATCCCGATCATGCTGCTCACCGGCTATCTGCCACCCAGCGACCCGCAACTGGCCTCGGTGGGCGCCAGCACGGTGATGACCAAGCCGTTCAGCGTCCAGGAACTGACCTCCGCCCTGCGCCGGCACCTGGGCGCAGACGCCACGCCCGGCACCGGCGGCGCCGCGGCCCGGCCCGCCCCACCCGGCCCGGCCGACCCGCCCTTCGTGGAAGCGCTGCTGGAGGGCCTCGACGTCCGAGTGGTCACGTGCGACATCGATGGCCGGCTGACGGTGCGCAGCCCGGGATTCGACGAGGTGTTCGGCGGCGACGGTGTCCCGGGCGAGCCGGTGCCGCTGGAGGAGTGGACGCGGCGTGCCCGGCTGCGCCACCACGACGGCACGCTGCTGCGTACCGGGGAGATGCCGTTGCTGCGCGCCCTGGCCGGGGAAGACGTCCGCGGGGCGCTCGTGCTCGCCGGCGACGCCGGCGGGCAGGAGCACTGGCTCTCGATCAACGCGCGGCCGATCCGCGACGCGACCGGCGCGGTCGCCGGGGCGGTCGCCGCGGTGCACGACGTCACTGCCGAGCACCGTGCGCGGCGCTTCCAGGACTGCACGACCGAGGTGCTCGACGTGCTGTCGCGCAGCCCCGACGCGATCACCCTCGGCGACGAGATCCTGCGGGCCGTCGGCACCGGCGTCGGCTGGCCCTACCTGCGGTTGTGGCTGGTCGATCCGGCCGCTGACGTACTGCGGCCCGCCGCCGCGTTCCTGGCCGAGAACGCAACGCCCATGCCGATGCCGGACTCCATCGCCCGCGGCGAAGGGCTGGCCGGGCTCTGCTGGCAGCGCGGCGACCTGCTGTGGGTCCCGGACGTGCACGCCCCCGGTTCGCCGCTGTTGCCGCAGGTCGTCGCCGCCTCGAAGTACCGCGCCGCCGGGGCCGTGCCGCTGCGCAGCGGTGATCAGGTCAACGGCGTCCTGACGTTCTTCTCCTGGAGCCCGCAGGAGCCCGAACCGGCGCTCGCGGTGCTGCTGCGGGGCATCGCCGGCACCATCGGCGCCTACCTCGAACGGCGCCGCGCCGAGGAACTCGCCGCACACCTGGCCGCGGCCACCGACGAATACATCGCGCTGGTCGGTCACGAGCTGCGCACGCCGCTGACGTCCATCAGCGCCTACACCGACCTGATCGCCGAGTCCCCCGACGAGACCACGATCGGCGAGGTCCGCAACCTCATCGAGGTCATCGAACGCAACAACGGCCGGCTGCACAGCCTGATCGAACGGCTGCTCGACCTCGCCGCCCTGGAATCCGGTCACGCCCGGCTGACGAGCGTCGACGTCGACCTGGCCGAGATCACCACGGCCGGCGTGGAGGCGATCACCCCGGTGGCGCGGGAGCACCGCATCACCGTCGACGTCCACGTACCGGCCGGGTTGGCCGTGCCCGGCGATCCGCACCGGCTGCGCCAGGTGGTCGACAGCCTGCTGAGCAACGCCGTCAAGTTCAGCCCCGACGACTCCACGGTGACCGTCACGCTGATGGCCGACGGTGACCTCGCGGTGCTGACCATCACCGACCGGGGCACCGGCATCCCGGCCGCCGAGCAGGCCAGCATGTTCCGCAGCCTCTACCGGGGCCGCAACGCCCATCAGGCCGGCATCCCCGGAGCCGGGCTGGGCCTGACGCTGAGCCGGGTCCTGGTCGAACGCCACCACGGAACCATCACTCTGGCCCCGAACCAGCCCACCGGAACCACTGTCACCGTCCGGTTTCCCCGGGGGCGGACACAGGTCGTGCGGTAGGCGTACGTTGTGGACACGCGGCACGTCTGCCGCCGGTGATGCACGACTCCAGGACGTGACAGTCATGCGCCGACATCTGCTCCTCGCCATCTCTCTCACCACGGCCCTGCTCGTGCCGGGCGTGCTCGTGCCGGCCGGCCCCGCCGGCGCCGCTCCCGCGGCGGACACCACACCGCCGGAGCTCAAATCGATCGAGCTTTCCCGTACGGCGGTCACCGTCTCCGGCCTGCAGACCGTGATGGTCGGCGTCCGGGTGCGGCTCACCGACGAGACCGGCGTGGAACCCACCAGCGACGGCGTCGGCGGAAGCTTCCCCTATGTCAGTCTCGCCGCGACGCCCAACAATTTCGCCGAGCTGTCCCTCACCGAGGGCACACCGCAGGACGGCATCTGGACGGCGCAGGTGGCCGTTACGAGCGCCTGGCAGGGGGCGGTGCGCGTCAAGCACGTCGCCGCCTACGACAAGGAATGGAACCTGCTGGACATCGACCCGAGCACGGTCATCGACCCGGTGACCATGCAGGTGACGAGCTCGCACCGGCCGGGCGTGGACATGACGTTCCCCGAGCCCGCCACCCGCGGCAAGCCGATCGTGATGACCGTCCGGGTCTGGGACACCGACACCGGACGGCCATGGCCGAACGCACCCCTGGTCATCGGCAACGACAACGGCTGCGTCGAGAACGGCTTCCGGGTGGACGGCCGCACCGGCTCGACCGGGACGTTCCGCCGCACGGTGCCCGCCAACCAGGCGGGAGCGCTGCACTGCGTCTGGGTGCCCGGCACGTCCAGGACGTCGGGCGGCGGCCTCGACAACCGGACGATCATCGCCATCGACGCCGCCCACCTGCGCTACACCCGGTACAAGGTCAGCGCCGAACCGGCCAGGACCGCTGTGCCGGCCGGATCGAGCGTCGACGTCACCGGCTCGGTGTCCCCACTCAACAAGGGCAAGGTCATCCGGCTCCAGCGCTACACGGGCGGGGCGTGGAAGAACGTCAACACCGGGCGGGTCCGGGCCAGCGGCCGGTACACCGTGGTGGCCACGCCGTCGGGCAAGGCGAGCTACTCGTACCGGGTCTACGCACCGGGTGACGCTTACGCCGTGGGCGGCAGCTCGAAGGCGTTCACCGTCCGCGGCACCTGACGGCGGCCGGGCCGGTGGGTGGGTTCCATTAGCATTGCCGCGTTCGTCAGGTGACTGCGGAGACGAGGCGACATGCGGTGGTTCCAGCTGGGCAAGCGGCGGGTCGAGCAGGATCCTGCCCGGCAGGAGGCGCTGCTGCACGACGTCCGGCAGCGGTTCGGCGCGCATGTGCCCGCGCCCTTCGGTGCGCAGGCCGAGGCGGTTGCCGGGCTGCTGACCGACGATGACGGGCTGATCGTGGCGGTCCGGATCCTGGGTGAGTTCGCCGACGCCGCCTACGGGGATCTGTTCACCCAGGCCGGGGAGCTCTACCGGCGTACCGGCCGCGGGTTCGCGGTGGACCGCCGCAACTACCGGCCGCTGTGGCAGACGGCCGGGCCGGAGCTGCGGTGGTCGCTGTTCGAGCTGCCGGGCGGGCTGCACCCGTACGTCCAGGTCGCTGCGGCCGTCACGGTGCTCGGGGCGCAGGCCCGCCGGACGGTACGGGTGACCGACCCCGAGCCGCTGCTGGCGCACGTGTTCGAGGTGCTCGACCTCACCGTCGCCGGCTGGGAGTACGGCCGGGTGCGGGTCGACGTGGACGGCGCCGCGCTCGCCGACCGGCTGATCGCGACCGCCCGGGACCTGCGCGCGGCCATGCCGGACGAGCCGCCGCCGCTGCCGCCGCCGGTCCGGGAGCTGATGCGCCGCAACAACACCGTCGACGTGTACGCCTCCACCGAGCACCGCATCGCCGGCGCCTTCAACCCGGGCCGGACGATGCGGGAGTCGCTGCTCGCCTGATCAGGTCTTGTTGCGGGCCCGGTTGAAGACGGTCAGCACGTCGCTGTCGAAGTACGGCCCGTAGTTGCGGCTCTTCCACACGTAGGCGACCACCGTGTTGGTGAAGCCGAAGCCGATGGTGGTGTCGAAGTTCTGGAACATCGGGCCGCCACTGGCCCCCGGCGTGAGCCCGCAGAAGACCTTGACCTGCGCGGCGGCCGCCCATTGCAGGCTGGTCACGCAGGAGACCTGCTTCTGCCCGTCGTACGGCGCCTTCGACGGGTACGCCAGCACGGTCACCGGAATGGACTTGCTCTGGTTGAAGCTGATGCCGTTGCCACCGGTCTTGTCGACCAGGCGTACTCCGGCGAGCGGCCACACGTTGACGAACGCGAAGTCCCACCAGTGGTAGCTGTGCTGGGTCCAGCCCTTGGTGGCGTGGAACCACTTGGCCGCGAACTTGCCGTACGGGGTCTTGCCGGCGGCGTAGAGCGGCGCGTACATCCAGTTCTCGTGGTTGACGCCGCCCTTGCCGCCGTGGATGCAGTGCGCGGCGGTGGAGACCAGGTTGCGGGTCTCGTTGTTCAGCGTGCTGCCGGAGCAGACGTAGTTCTTGCCGTCGGACTTGGTGAAGAAGACCTTGCCCACGCCGGCCGAGGGGTTGACCGCCCGGCCCGTACTCCTGGTGCCGCCGGCGGCCGACGGCCCGGCCGGCCGCACCGCCGTCTGCGGGCGACCGACGTTGCCCGGCCGGTCCCGCTGCTCCAGCGCCGGGTCCTCGATGACGCGCGGGTCGGGGACCGCGATGGCCGTCCGCATCCGTTCCGGCGTCCAGTAGGCGTCGATGAGCCGCTGCGCGGTCGCGGCGTCACGGACCACCCGCCCGTTGATCAGCGCGGCCGACTCGACGGGTTCGCTCGACGGGCTCACCGCCGCGGCGCCGGCCGGTCCGGCACCCACCCCCAGAACCAACAGCACAGCCAGCGGTACGGCCAGACGGGTCATGCGTCACTCCCTCGGATCGCCGGAGCACCTCGCGCGCCCGGCAATCGGCCACCCTACGGTCACGAAAGCCCACAGAATGGTCTAAAGAGGAAGGATCAGTCCTTCGTGGTGGAACGCGCGTCCGGCAGGGTCGGGGCGTCGGTGGGATAGAGACCGGCCACGAAGCCGTACGCCTGGTCGCCGGAGCGCGGGATCTGGGCGAAGCGGCGGGCCACCTCCTGGACCTCGGCCCAGAAGTTGCGGACCTCCTCGATCGGGATGCGGGCGTGCACGAGCAGGCACCGCAGTTCGTCGGCCTCGTGGGCCGGGGCGGCTTCGGCCGCTGCCTCGGCGAGCCCGTTGATCGCGGCGACGACCTGCTTGTCCTCGGGGCTGTTGAGCGCCCCGATGTAGTAGGTCCGCGCGACCCGGCCGTAGTAGCGCTCCTCGATGGCCCGTACCCGCCGCGTCCGGACCACCCGCAGCAGCCCGGCGTCGACCAGCAGGTTCACGTGATACGCGACCGTGCCCTTGGGGCGGCTGACCGCCCGGGCCAGCTCGGTGACCGTCGCGGCCCGCTCCAGCACCAGTTCCAGCAGGGTGCTGCGCAGCGGGTCGGCCAGCGCGCGGAGCTGCGCGGGGGCGGTGACCACGACCATCTCGTCGAGGTCGTAGTCGGGGATCTGTTCATTGACCGACAAAGTTCGACCGTTCTACTATCGTGGATCATTCGAGCGCTGTCGTCCGATGAGGGGAAGTGTAGAGATGGCCGACGTCGTGCTGTTCCACCACGTGCAGGGTCTGACCGACGGGGTGCTCGCGTTCGCCGAGCACCTGCGGGCCGGCGGGCACACCGTGCACACTCCCGAGCTGTTCGACGGCGAGCGACCGGCGAGCGTCGAGGAGGGCGTCGCCTTCGTCAGGAGCGTCGGTGACCAGCTCCTGGATGAGCGCGCCGACCGGGCGGTGGCCGAGCTGTCCGGGCCCCTGGTGTACGCGGGCTTCTCCTGGGGCGCGGCCCAGGCCCAGCGGTACGCCCAGACGCGCCCCGGCGCCCGCGGCGCCCTGCTCTACGAGAGCTGTGTGCCGATCAGCGGCGAATGGGCCTTCGGGCCGTGGCCGGCGGGCGTGCCGGTGCAGATCCACGGCATGGACCAGGACCCGATCTTCGCCCTGGAGGGTGACCTCGACGCTGCCCGCGAGCTGGTCGCGACGGCCGGGCCCGAGCTGGCCGAGCTGTTCGTCTACCCCGGCAACCGGCACCTGTTCACCGACAGCTCGCTGCCGTCCTCCGACGCGGACGCGACGGCGCTGGTCGTACGCCGCTCGGTGGAGTTTCTCGATCGGCTCGGGTGACAAATTGTTGAACACATCGGACAGTGCTCACTGTGACATACATCACCACCACCCTCCCGTCTCTTTTTCGTTTTTTTGCCGTCACTGAATGACACCGAGGAAGTCTTTGCAGGTCAGCTATCCACCGGAGGTCGCACCGCCGTACCGCACCACGACAGGTGCCTTTATCGCCGACCGATCGGATTAACCCGTACGGGTCCGGTGAACGTCGGCGAAAATGCATTCAGGCTCTGTTTCCGGGTGATCGACTGATGACCGCCGGCTCAGCTGCGGTCGTCGGTCGTTCGATGGCTCTATCCCCGAGTCGGCTCCGTCATCACATACGGAAGGCCTTTACCGGTGGTAGTCGCACAGACTCGGCAACAGAGAGGCTCGCGGGCCGGCACCTCTCCCCAGGCGGTGGTGGAGTACGTGCCACTGCCGCCCTCCGATCACGAGAAGTATCTCTACTACGGACGCCAGGGCCGCTGGATCTTCTGCGTGTTCCTGCTGGCCTTCGCCGGCGTCATGTTCGGCCTGGCCCGGCTGGCGGCCAACTCGATGTGGACCAGCCTGCTCTACGAGCTGATCGCTCTGCAGGTCGTAGCCGTGCTCATCAGCCTGCTGTCGAGCACCCGCAAGCGCCGCAGTTCCCGCGCCGAGCATGACGCCCTGGTGGCGGAGTACCGGCCGGCGGCGTACCCCGCGGTCGACGTCTTCCTGCCGTCCGCCGGTGAATCGCTCGCCATCCTGGACAACACCTACCGCCACGTCGCCGCCCTGGACTGGCCGGGCCTGCTCACCGTGCACGTCCTCGACGACTCGGGCCGCGACGAGGTTGCCGGGCTCGCCGCGCAGTACGGCTTCCGCTACCTTTCCCGGCCCAACCGCGGTGAGTTGAAGAAGGCCGGAAACCTCCGCCACGGATACGAGAACTCGACCGGCGATCTCATTCATGTCTTCGACGCCGATTTCGCCCCGCGCGCCGACATGATCCGCGAACTGGCGCCGTACTTCGACGATCCGGCCGTCGGGATCGTCCAGTCGCCGCAATTCTTCGATGTCCAGCAGGAGCACTTCAATTGGTTGCAGCGCTCGGCCGGCGCGACCCAGGAGATGTTCTACCGCTGGATTCAGCCGGCCCGCGACGCGGTCGATGCGGCCATCTGTGTGGGCACGAATGCCGTCTACCGCCGCAGTGCGCTGCGGGCGTCGGGCGGTTTCGCGCAGATCGGGCACAGCGAGGACGTCCACACCGGAGTCAACATGGCGAAGGCCGGTTTCCGGACGCGTTATGTGCCGGTGAATCTGGCCAAGGGCGTCTGCCCGGACAACTTCGACGGCTTCGCCAACCAGCAGTACCGCTGGTGCACCGGCAGCATGAGCCTGCTGGCCGATCCGGACTTCCACCGCTCGGCGCTCACCGTCAAGCAGAAGCTCTGTTTCTGGACCGGTTTCCTCTACTACATCACCACCGCCGTCGCGGCCTTCACGAGCCAGCTGCCGGGCTTCCTGATGTTGTGGTGCTTCCCCGACCAGATCCGGCCGCTCAACTATCTGCCGCTGATCGGCACCATCTTCGTGTGGTCGACGCTGATGCCGCGGGTCACCGACTACCGCTGGTCACCGGCCGTCGTACGGGTCCAGATGCTCATCGGCTTCTGCCACGCCCTGGCCCTGTTCGACTTCCTGCGCGGCCGTACCGCCGCCTGGGTCCCGACCGGCGCCGCCAAGCGCACGTCGACCGCCAAGCGGGTGCTGCGCCTGCTGCGGATCTGGCTCATCGCCGCCCAGCTGCTCACCTGGTCGGGCATCGTGCTGGGAGTCGTGCACTACGGCCTGGACCAGCTCTGGGCGACGGTGCTGTTCGCCGGCCCGATGCTGTACTTCGTCTGGCCGTTGCTGCTCGGCGGGCGGTCCACCCCGCAACGGCACCCGAGCGCGCCGGGCACTCCGGACGCCGATCCGCTGATTCCGGGGGCCCGCCAGATGCCCGCCTACGCCCCGGTGGTGGCGTCATGACCGGCACCGCGGGACTTCTCGAACGGGCCCGTCCGGGGGCTCAGCCGGTGCCGGCACCCGATCGGCCGGTTTTCCGGCGTGACGTGCAGGGCCTGCGTGCGCTCGCCGTCCTGCTGCTGGTCGGCTGTCATGTCGGCGTGGCCGGCCTGAGCGGCGGCGGGGTCGGCATCGACCTCTTCTTCGTGATCTCCGGCTTTGTGCTCACCACCGGGGCGTTCCGGGAGCTGCGGCAGACCGGCCGGCTGTCGCTGCGCCGGTTCTACGCCCGGCGCACGACCCGGATGGTGCCGGCCGCGACCGTGGTGGTGCTCGGCTCACTCGGCGCCGCCTGGCACTGGATGCCGGCCGCGAACCGCACGACGGTCTCCTGGGACGCCGTCGCCGCCGCGACCGCCACCATGAACCTGCGGCTGGCGACCCAGGACGCCGTGCCGGTCGACGTGTCGCCGTTGCAGCACTTCGGGCCACTGTCCCTGCTGGTCCAGTTCGCGCTGGTGTGGCCGGTGCTGCTCATCGTGGTCGCGCTGGCCTGGGCCCGCCGTGGCCGCCCCAGCGTGCTGTCGGCCGCACTCCTGCTGACGGTGCTGAGCGCCGCCTCGCTGGCCCTCTGGCTGGAGCCGGCGGCGAACCCGTGGACCGTCCACGGCCTGCCGGCCCGGCTCTGGGAGTTCGGTGCCGGCGCTCTGATCGCCCTCGGCGCGCAGCGACTCACGGGTCTGCCCGCCACGCTCGCGGCCGTGCTCACCTGGCTGGGGCTGGGGACGGTGGCCGCCGCGGTCGCATCCGGAGATCCCCTGGTGGCCGTCGTCGGTACCGGGCTGACGATCGCCGGCGGCTGCGCCCGCCCGTCCTGGGGCGCCCGCCGGCTGCTGCGGCTCAAGCCGGTGCAGGAGCTCGGCCGGGTCTCGTTCAGCTGGTACCTGTGGCACTGGCCGCTGCTGGTCCTCGCCCCGTACGTGCTGGGTCACCCGCTGACGACCGCGGCCGAGGTGGCCGTGGTGGTCGCGGCGCTGGTGCCGGCGGCCATGTCGGTGGCCGCCGTGGAGAACCGCATCCACCAGCATCGCGGCCTGCGGCAGCGCCCCGGCCGGGCGCTCGCCCTGGGCGGCGCGCTGACCGCGGCGACCGTGGCCCTCGCGCTGGCTGCGCCGCATCTGCCGAGCACGCGGACCACGGGTACGGCGGCCGCCCGCAAGCCCGCCGACGTGCTGGCCTCGGGCAGGGCCACCGTCCCGCAGCTGCAGAAGATCATCCGGGACAGCATCATCCCGACGGTCCTCCCCCGCGATCTGACGCCGGCCCTCGCGCGGGCGTCGTCGAGCTCGCCCCGGGACGGCGGATGCCTGGTGCCACCCGCGAGCCGGTTCGTCTCCGACAACATCGGCCGGGGCTGCGAGCGGCACGGCGTCGTGACCGGCAGCCGGGTCATGGTGCTCTTCGGTGACTCGCACGCCCAGCAGTGGTTCGACGCCGTCGACACGATCGCGCACAAGCGGGGCTGGCGACTCGTGGTCTTCACGAAGACCGACTGCGGACCCGCCCTCGGCAAGGTCAACAAACTCGGCACCACCGTTCCGTACGCGGAATGCGACCAGTGGCGGCTGCGGGCCCTCGACCGGATCCAGCAGTTGCGCCCGGCCGTGGTGGTCATGTCCGCCCGCAACCGCGAGGGTGGCCCGCTGGGCGTCGAAGCCAGCGCCGGTCCCGACCAGGACTGGGCCTCGGCCTGGGCCGCCACGGTCACCCGGATCAAGCGGGCCGGGGCGCTGCCGGTCGTCATCCCGGACACCCCGGTCACGCACTACGACGTGCCGCGGTGCCTGGCGACCCACCCGAACGCCGTCAACGAGTGCCATCTCGACGTGTTCCGGTCCCTGTTCCTGCCCCGGCAGCGGATCGTCCGGGCCCTGGTGCAGGCGCACGGCGGACGGGTCGTCGACTCCACCGCGTGGTTCTGCACGCCCAGGATCTGCCCCGCCGTCATCGGCGGCACCGTCGTCTACCGCGACGACAACCACCTGACGTCCGTCTACGCGAAGCAGCTCGCGGGCGTCCTGGACGAGGCACTGGCCGAATGAGGAAGCGATGACCGACGCGCAACTGTTGTCCCCCGCCGTCCGCCGGATCGTCGGGCAGCGCCGACCGGACGGGCACGTACCGCCGCCCGTGGTGCGGAGCTGGTCCGTCCTGAGCACGGTGGCACTGGCGCTGCCGCCGGCCCTGCTCGCGCTCACCCTGTCGGTGGTCGGCATCGGCTCGCGGAGCATGTGGAACGACGAGTACGCCAGCTGGTACGCCGCTACTCTCAGCTTCCGGGACCTGGCGAAGCTGCTGGCCAATGTGGACGCGGTCGTGGCGCCGTACTATCTGGTCCTGCATTTCTGGATCGACGTCTTCGGCGATTCGGAGACCAGCCTGCGGATGCCGTCCGCGCTCGCCATGGCCGCCACCGCGGCGCTGGTCGCGGTGCTGGGCCGCCGGCTGTTCGACACGGGGGCCGGCCTGACCGCCGGGCTGATCGTCGCCGGGCTGCCCGCGGCGACGCGCTACGGCCAGGAGGCCCGCCCGTACGCGTTCGCCATCGGCTTCGCCACCCTGGCGACGCTGCTGCTGCTACGGGCGATGGAGCGGCCGACCTGGCGGCGCTGGATCTGGTACGGCGTCGGCCTCGTCCTGGCCGGGCTCGTGCACATCGTGACCCTGACCGTGCTGCTGGCCCACGCCGTGTTCATGTGGCGGGCCTTCCGGGTCAGCGGAGAGCTGCGGTTGCTGCGCTGGTTCGCCGGGGCGTTCATCGCGGTGACCGCCGCGCTGCCGCTGGCGGCCAAGGGCTCGCAACAGTCGAGCGTCATCGCCTGGATCAAGGCCGACGCCGCGGCGCTGACCAACCTGCCCGAGCGGATCTTCGGCTCCTGGCAGGTCGCGCTCGTGGTCTGCGTGGCGGCGCTGTCGGCGACGGTGCTGCTCTGGTCGCGCCATCGGGGACCGGTGGTCCTGCTGCTGAGCTGGGCGCTGTTCCCGCCGCTCTTCTGCTACGTCACCTTCCCGGTGCTGCATCTCTTCCTGCACCGCTACCTGCTCTTCACCGTCCCGGCGTGGGCGCTGCTGGCCGGTGCCCTGGGCTTCTCCCTGGCCCGGTTCACCCGCCGGGCCGGGTCCACCGGGCTGCTGTCGCTGAGCGGCCTGCTGGTGGTGGCCGCGGTGCTGCTCGTCAGCGGACCGGGACAGCAGGCGGCCCGGCACAGCCCGGTCTACGGCGAGCCCGACTTCCGCAGCGCGGCCGCCGCCCTGGCCACGGTGGCCGAGCCCGGTGACGGCATCGCCTACGCCGGTACGACCCGTAACGGCCGCCGGGCCTTCGACTACGAGGTGCGGCGCCTCGGCCTGCTGCGGGACGTGCTGGTCGATCGCCCATCGCAGGAGAACGGCACCTTCGGCGCCCACGAATGCACCGACCCCGGGCCGTGCGTCGGTGACACCCGGCGGATCTGGCTGGTGTCGACGACGGCGGCCAACCTCGACCCGATGGACGGCATGCCCGGTCCGACCCAGGGTTTCCTGCTCACGGCGTACACCCTGAGCGAGTACCGCAGCTTCGAGCAGATCCGGATCTTCGTGCTGGACCGCAAGGACCCGCGATGACGCCGTACCCGAGGAAGGAAGAACTGATGGAGCGACCGCGGCTGACCTTTGTCGGCACCGGTTATCTCGGCGCCACCTACGCCGTCTGCTTCGCCGAGCTGGGCTACGAGGTGCTCGGTTTCGACGTCGACGTGGCGCGGATCGCCGCCCTGTCGGCCGGCGCGGTGCCGTTCCACGAGCCGGGTCTCGACGAGCTGCTGCGGCGTAACCTCGCCGCCGGGCGCCTGCGCTTCACCACGTCGTACCAGGAGACCGCCGACTTCGGCGACGTGCATTTCATCTGCGTGGGCACGCCGCAACGGGCGGGCGGCACGGGTGCCGATCTCTCGTACGTCGAAGCGGCGGTCACCGGACTGGCCCGGCACCTGACCCGCCGCGTGCTGATCGTCGGCAAGTCGACCGTCCCGGTCGGTACCGCCGAGTGGGTGGAGCAGCTCGTCGCCAAGCACACCGACCGGGAGCTGGGGATCGAGGTGGCCTGGTCGCCGGAGTTCCTGCAGGAGGGCTTCGCGGTCCAGGACGTGCTCCGGCCCAACCGGATCGTCGCCGGCCTGCGGTCGGAGTGGGCCGACGGCATGCTGCACGCCGCGCACCGGGGCATCCTCGAGCTGGCCGCCGCGGAGGACCGTGAGGTGCCGGTGGTGGTCACCGACTTCGCCACCGCCGAGCTGGTCAAGATGGCCGCGAACGCGTTCCTGGCCACCAGGATCAGCTTCATCAACGCGATGGCCGAGGTCTGCGAGGTCGCCGGCGGAGACGTCACCCAGCTGGCCCGGGCCATCGGCTACGACCCGCGCATCGGCAACCGCTTCCTGCAGGCCGGCGTCGGCTTCGGCGGCGGCTGCCTGCCCAAGGACATCCGCGCGTTCCAGGCCCGCGCCCAGGAACTCGGCGCCGGCGAGGCCCTGCGCTTCCTGCACGAGGTCGACCTGATCAACCAGCGCCGCCGCAGCAAGGTGCTCCAGCTGGCCGCCGAGCTGCTCGACTGCCCGCCGGGCCCGGCCGGGCCGCACTTCGGCCACGCCCGCGTCGCGGTGCTCGGGGCGACGTTCAAGCCCCACTCCGATGACGTACGGGACTCGCCCGCGCTCGCGATCGCGGCAGCCCTGGCCCGGGCGGGCGCGGAGGTCCACGTCCACGACCCGGCGGGCCTGGCCAACGCCGCCCTGGCCCAGCCGGAGCTGATCTTCGAGGACAGCCTGGACGACGCCGTCCGGGACGCGGAGCTGGTCTGCGTCCTCACCGAGTGGCCGCAGTTCCGCACGGCCGACCCGGTCCGGCTGGGCCGGCTCGCCGCCACCCGGCTGGTGATCGACGGCCGGAACTGCCTCGACGCGGCGGCCTGGACCGCGGCCGGCTGGCAGTACCGCGGACTGGGCGGTCGCGCCGCCACTCCGGCCCCGGAGGCCCGGACAGCCACGAACTGGACCGCGCTCGACCACGACAGCCCGGCCGGCCGGTGGTCGATCCCGCGGCCGGCGACCAGGTCCGTTGCAGCTCGGTAGCCATCGGCCGGGTTGGCGAAGGGACCGAGAGGTCTGACCGAACCAACCTGTGTGACGGCATCCCGGGCAAAGAACTTGATCAGCCGCCGCCGCGTCGTGACCGGCGCCGCGGCCGGTGCCGCCGCCGTCGGCCTCACCGCAGCCGTACCGGCAGCGGCTGAGGCCGCCGCGGCCACCCGCACCACCACCTCCTACGTCGCGGCGGACGCCGAGCTGCACCTGCTGCGCCGCGCCACCTACGGACCCACGGCGGCCTCGGTCGCCGAGATCCGCCGGCTCGGCGCCTCGGCCTGGCTCGACCGACAGCTCGACCCGGCCGGCATCGCCGATCCGGCGTGCGACGCGCTGCTGACCCGCTTCCCGCTCATCCGGCTCTCGATCGACGAGCTCCGCGCCAAGGTCGGCACGGGTGCGATGCGGTACGGCTGGGACACCATGCTCCAGCTCGGCTTCGCGGCCACCAGCCGGGCCATCTGGAGCGAGCGGCAGCTGTTCGAGATGATGGTCGACTTCTGGTCCAACCACCTCAACGTCACCAACCCCTCCGCCGACGTCTGGGACAACCGGCACGACTACGACCGGACCGTGATCCGGCCGTACGCGCTGGGCCGCTTCGCCGACATGCTCAAGGCCTCGGCCCGGCACCCCGCGATGCTCACCTACCTCGACAACCGCTTCTCCACCAAGACCGCGCCGAACGAGAACTACGGCCGCGAGCTGCTCGAACTGCACACGGTCGGGCTGGGCTACACCGAGTCCGACGTCAAGAACGCCGCCCGGCTGCTGACCGGGCTGACCGTCGACTGGGACACCGGCAACTACAAGTACAGCGCCAACGCGCACGCCACCGGCCCGGTCAAGGTGATCGACTTCCGGCACGCCAACACCACCGCGGCCGGGGGCGAGGCGGCAGCCCTGGCCCTGCTGGACTATCTGGCGCTGCACCCGGCCACCGCCGAGCAGATCGCCACCAAGCTGTGCGTACGCTTCGTCGCCGACAACCCGCCCGCCAAGCTGGTGGACAAGCTCGTGCGGGTCTACCTCGACCACAAGTCCGCGATCGTCCCGGTGCTGCGGGCCCTGTTCACCTCCGCGGAGTTCAAGGCGTCCGTGGGGGCCAAGGTGCGCACGCCGTACGAGGACATCGTCGCGACGGTGCGCGCGGTCGGCTACGGCCCGGACGCCACCGGCACCGCGGGCATCGAATCGCTCTACTGGTTGATCGGCTCACTGGGCCAGGCCCCGATGTCCTGGGCGCCTCCGAACGGCTACCCCGACGTGGCCGCGGCGTGGACCTCCCCCGGCGGCATGCTGGCCCGGTGGAACGCCCACCTGCACATCGTCGCCGGCTACCGGCCCAAGGAGTTCCAGCGGCCGGCCGACCTGGCCAAGGACCTCGTCGGCGCGCTGCCGGCGACCTACGGCGCGCTGATCGACGCACTCGCCCGGCGGCTGTTCGGCCGCACCCTGCCGGCCGCCGACACGACGGCGCTGGCGGGTTACTTCGGCAAGACCCCGGCCTCGGCGCTCAAGCCGGCCGACCCCGCCGCCGGCTGGCGTTTCGCGCAGCTGGTGGCCCTGATGCTGAACTCTCCCTACTTCGCGGTGAGGTGACGACGATGACCGGACCGATCTGTGGCTGCGCGGACGACCAGCGCACCACCATGACCCGCCGCGGTGTGCTCGGCAAGGCGCTGGCGGCCGGAGCCGCCGGGGCGTTCGCCGGACTGGCCGGCGACCAGATCTCCACCCAGCTGGCCTTCGCCGCCGGCAAGTACACCGGGGACACCCTGGTGCTGCTGTCGCTGCGGGGCGGCTTTGACGGCCTGTCGGCGATCGTGCCGGCCGGCGACCCGGCGTACTACGCGGCCCGGCCGGACATCGCCGTGCCGAAGGCCAAGCTGCTCGGCGGGGACAACCGGTTCGGCCTGCACCCGGCGCTCCAGCCGCTGCTGCCGTTCTGGAAGGCCGGCACGTTCGGTGCGGTCCACGCCGTCGGCCAGCCCGAGCCGAACCGCTCGCACTTCTCCGCGATGGAGGAGCTGGAACGGGCCGCGCCGGGCACCTCGGTGCGCACCGGCTGGCTGGACCGGATGCTGGGCGGCCTGGGCGCGACCAGCCCGTTCCACGGCGTCTCGGTGGGCAGCATGATGCCGTCCCGGACGCTGGCCGGGCCGGTCCCCGCCCTGGGCATGAAGTCCATCAACGACTTCTCGATGTACGGCGACCAGGCGGGCCAGCCCATGGCCGCCACCCTGAAGACGCTCTACGCCGGGGCCCCGGCCCTGCTGGGTCAGCCGGCCGGACAGGTGATGAGCTCGCTGGCGACCACGAAGGCGCTGGCGGCCAAGGCGTACCAACCGGCCAACGGCGCGGTCTACCCGGACGACACGCTGGGCCGGGCGCTGAAGGACGTGGCCCGGCTGATCAAGGGCAACGCGGGTCTGATGGCGGCCTGCGTCGACTCCGGCGACTGGGACATCCACGAGAACCTCGGTGCGGCCGTACCCGGCAAGCGGATGCACGACAAGCTGGCCCAGCTCGCGGCGGCCCTCGCCGCCTTCGCCACCGACCTCGGGACGACCGGCATGAAGCGGGTCACCGTGGTGACAGTCAGCGAGTTCGGCCGGCGGGTCCGCCAGAACGGCTCCAACGGGGTCGACCACGGTTACGGCAACGCGATGATGCTGCTCGGCGGCGGCGTCGTGGGCGGCAAGGTGCACGGCCGGTGGCCCGGCCTCGCGGACCGCTACCTGGTCGACGGCGATCTCGCCGTCACCACCGACTACCGCGCGGTCATCGGCGAGGTGCTGCACAAGCGCTGCGGCCTGGCCAACACCCGCTCGGTCTTCCCCAACGTCCGCACCACGACGTCGGGGGTCTTCCGGACCCGGTGAGCCCGGTGTTGCTCGGATGGTCCGTGCTGCTCAGAGGGCGGCGGCGATGGCCAGCAGCAGGGCCGAGACGCCGGCCGCCAGCACGGCGATCCGGAGCACCGCCGGGTCGCTGAGAATCATGATCGCCACCCGCGCGCCGGTCTCCCGCCGCGCGTAACTGTTGTCCGTCATCGCCCGCTCCTCGCCTCGGCGGCGCCGCGCGCCGCGATGAGACGACTATCCCGGCCGGGCGGCTACCGCCACATCGCCACTGAGCGGGGTTCGCCCGGCCGGTCTCTGCGACGAAAGTCGTAGTGCCCGGCCACGCCGACCTGCACCTGGGACAGAGCGCGGTCAGCCGGCGTTGAAGTTGTCGCTGACGTCGCGCTGGAGGTGGACCATCGTCTCGGCGAGCAGCTCGCGGACCTGCTGGTCGTCGGCGAGCCCGGCGGGGACGACCACTTCGGCCCGCACCACACTGCCGCCGGCCGGTGCGTCGTCGACCTGGGCGGTGCCGTGCGGGCCGGTGCTGTCCAACGAGTGCCACTGCAGCTCAAGGTGGTCGGTGACCACCTTCACACCGTACGGGTGGACCTGCGCACCCACCCGGACCCGCACCTCGTCCCGGCCGGCCGACTCGGTGTTCATGCCGCGCGGCAGCCAGCGGGAGATGCGGTCGGGATCGGTCAGCACCCCGAAGACCACCTCCGCCGGCGCGGTGAAGTCGTAGGAGCCGCCGACCCGCACGGTCCCGTCTGCGTCGCTCTGTTCAGCCATCACCCCGGTAGCCCTTCCCCGTCCGCCCGTCTTCATGCCATTAGCCTTCTCGAGAGTCGACAGGAAGGGCGGTGCCATGCGGTACGTCGCGATCGGGGACAGCTTCAGCGAGGGCATGGGCGACGAACTGCCGGACGGCACCGTGCGGGGCTGGACGGATCTGGTCGCCGCCGGGCTGAGCGCGGGGCTGGCCGCCCGGGGCGAGACCCTGGAGTACGCCAACCTGGCCATCCGCGGCCGGCTGCTGCGGCCCATCGTCACCACCCAGCTAGACGCCGCCCTGGCCCTGCAACCCCCCGCCGACCTGCTGACCTTCAACGGCGGCGGCAACGACATGATGCGCGCGGGCGTCGACCTGGCCGAGCTGGTGGCCATGATCGAGCAGGCGGTCCGGCGCTGCATCGACGCCGGCGTACGCCCGGTGGTGCTCAGCGGCGCGGACCCGACCGCGCAGCTGCCGTTCGGCCGGACCATCCGCCGGCGCGGCGAATATCTGACCGCGGCCACCCGGGAGCTCTGCGCCCGGCACGACGTCACCTTCGTCGACGCCTTCGGTGACGAGGAGATCCGCGACCACCGGTACTGGTCGGCCGACCGGCTGCACCTCAACAGCGCCGGCCACCGCCGGGTCGCCGGCCTGGTCCTGCACGCGCTCGGGTACGCGGAACCGCCCGAGCCGGCCGGCAGCGCGGCCGGGACGCGGCGCCGGATGGTGGAGAACGCCCGGTACTACCGCGAGCACGTCCTGCCCTGGATCCAGCGCCGGCTGCGCGGCCGGTCGTCGGGCGACAACCGCGACCCGAAGTACCCCGTTTGGGAGCTCATCGAGCCGGCCGCTCAAAGCCCCCTGCCCTGACCCCCTCCAGCGGAAAGTCACGGGACCGCGCGGGCCTCGGTCTCCTTGGCCGCGGCGGCGTGCCGGCGGGCCTCGGTCACGGCCGCCATCAGGCGGTCCCACTGCGGATCCGGCCGGAACGGCCCGATCGGCAGCTCCTTGCCGACCCGAGCCCACATGTACTCCCACCAGGCCGCCACCCGCACCGGCCACAGCCCCACCCGGACCGCCCCGGCCAGGAAGCACCGATGCACCAGCAGGGTGGCCCCCAGGACCTCCGGCTCCAGCTCCAGGTCGGGATCGTCGATGGCCTTGCCGAGCGCGCGCACGTCCCGGTGCATCTCCGAGTACGCCACCAGGTCGGGCGTCGCCGGAACCGCCATCAGCGGGTCCTCGACCATGTCGGCCGCGTACGCCGGCATGAACACGATGTCGTCCACGGTGACGATCAGCGGGAGTTCCTCGTGCCCGTGGCGTACCCCGAGGACGACGACGGGCTGACCGGTGGGCCCGGTGGTCACGTCATGGCTCAACACGTCCCCCGCCGCCACGCGGGCCTCGTCCCCGATCGCCGGCACCCGCACGACCAGCACCTCGGCCTCGACCGAGACCTGGGTGCCGGGCACCTCACCCACCAGCCGCGCGAGTTCCTCAACGTCCATGGCCCCGGTTATACCCAACGGCCGCGAACCGATCGGCACCGGCGGGGCAGCGCAGCGGTCGTTACGAAGGCGCCCGGTAGTGGTGCCCGCCCGGATTGTTCCGGGCCGCCGCACCGAGCAGGACCGTCACCCGGCACTCCGGGTCACCGACGGCGATGCGCTCGTCCAGCAGCACCACCGCGTTGTCATGGTTGCGGGCGGCGATCCCGCCGAACACGCTGGAGGTCATCCGGCACAGGGCCGGCGCCTGCCGCACGGTGTCGCCGAACGGGCAGCGCCGGTTGCCCAGCACGATCTTGTCCGGGCCGGTGGAGATGACGTAGAAGTCGCCGTCGATGGCCCCCTTGAGCCGCAGATAGCAGTCGGCGACCTGCTCGGGGGTGAGCCGGCCGGTCACCGTACGGGCCCGGCGGTACTCCTCCTCCATCTGCCCGCCGACCGTGGCACCGACCTGCGCGACGAGCTGCTCGACCGCGGCCGGCCCCTGATCCGCCTCGGCGGTCCGGGCCAGCTCGACGACCAGCGCCCGCAGGAACGCCTCCTTGCCGAATCCGGCCGGTCCCGCCTCGTCCGCGGCGGGCAGCGGATTGAGCCGGCGGCGCAACGGATCGAACGACACCTCGGTACGCCGGGTCAGCGCCAGCACCGCCTGCACCCGTTTGCCCTGCCCGCGCTTGGCGACCACGTCGAGGTCCTTGGCCAGCTGGGAGACGAGCCACAGGCCCCGGCCCCGCTCACTGGCGGTCTCCGGCAGCGACAGCTCACCCAGCTCGAACGCCGGACCGAGATCGTGCACGGTCAGCAACGGCCGCGCCTGCGACCAGTCCAGGCTGACCCACACCGGGCCGCCGGCGTGATGCACGGCGTTGCCGACCAGCTCGGAGACCACGAGCCGGGCGTCGTCGACATCGGCCGGGTCCTCCGCGTGCCGGCGCAGAAAAGCGGTCAGCTCGGCGCGCAACGCGGCAGCCGACGCCGCGCCCACCGGCGTGAGCAACCAGTCCAACCCGCACTCCTGTCCTGACGGAGCCCCCGCGGATCGAAGCACGATAACCTGTACGGTGCGGGTCGACGCCCGGCCGGAGGCGATTCCACCCGTCGGTCCGACCCCGATCGTGGTGCGCTGGGTATCTTGCCCGGTATGAACGGTGTGGTGTCAGCGGCGGTACCGGTCTGCTACGTACGCAATGTCGAGCAGGCCCAGGCTTTCTATGCGATGTTCGGCTACACCGAGACCCAGAGCGGCGAGGAGAACGGCGGGCTCTGGTCGTACCTGCAGAGCGGCAGCCACACGCTGCTGCTGGCCTGCGTACAGCCGCCGGTGATCCAGGCCGAGCTGCCGCTGCTCATCTACCTGTACGTGGATGATCTGGCCGCCGTACGGGAAAGATTCGAGGCCGCCGGGCACCCGGTGGAGCTGATCGGCCACCCCAGCCACGCACCCGGCGGCGAAGCCCGCACCAAGGACCCGGACGGCAACGTGGTGGTCTTCGCCCAGCGCACCGGGACGCCGGCGGACCGGGCCCGGAACACCGACGAGGCCGCCCGCAGCACCCTGATCCGGCAGGCCGCCGAGGCGATCGGCCGGCGCGGCGGCGCGCCGTCGGCCTGCCAGGTCGGTCTGGCGGACGGCACCCCGTGCGAGCAGCCCGCCGAGGTGAAGCTGGCCGATTCGTGGGGTGAGACGGTCTGGGGGTGCTTGGGCCACACGGACGAGGCGCTGCTCAACGCCCGCAGCGCCTTCATCGCGACCGAGGACGATCAGGGCCTGGGACCGTGGCTGCGCTCCCGCCGCGGCCACCCGGACGCCCTCCCTGGCTGATTCTGCCGGGGCCGCCCGGGCGCCCTCCCTGGCCGATTCTGCCGGGGCCGCCCGGGCGCTTGGCTGCCGGGCGGCTCAGGTCAGGACGGCGTCGATCTGGCCGACCGCGGTGGACAGGCCCTGCTCGAAGCCCATGCCGATGAGCTGGTCCATCGCGTCGGCGGACGGGAAGGTCGTCACGATCACCATGCGGGTGCGGCCGGCCGGCTGCTCCTCGATGCGGACCCGGACGAGCAGCGGCGGGATGTCCGGGTCACCCATCTCGAACTCCAGGCCGTCCGGCGGAGTCACCGCCTGCACCTGCCACCAGCCCGTCCGCCGTTCCCCGTCGGGACCGGTCACGAAGTAGGTGACCTTGCCGCCCGCCCGCAGGTCGTGCTCGACCACGGTGGCCGGGTGCGTCGGCGGTCCCCACCACCGTTCCAACCGGCGGGGATCCGCCCAGAGCTGCCAGACCCCCGTGGCGTTCGCGGTGAACTCGGCGGTGAGGGTCATCGTGCGGGTCTGCGGATCTTTGTGGACGCTGGTGACGGTCATGCGGAATCTCCGGGGTTCGGGTCCTCGGCGAGAACGTCGCCGAACCGGTCCATCCGGTCACGCCAGACCAGCTCCAGCTGATCAAGCAGCCGGGCGGCGCGGCGTACGGTGTCGACGTTGCCGGTGACGAGCTGCTCGCGGCCGCTGCGGCGCTTGGTGACCAGGGCGGCGCGTTCCAGCACGGCGACGTGCTTCTGCACGGCGGCGAAGGTCATCGGATAGAGCCGGGACAGCGCCGAAACCGAATACTCGTCGCGCAACGTGCGCACCACGATGTCCCGCCGAGTGCTGTCGGCGAGCGCATGGAACACGGCGTCCAACGCCTGCGGCTCGACCTCATCTACAACCATGTGGTAGTACGTTACCTCATGAGATTGAGCCTGATGCAGTTCCTGTCCCTGGACGGCGTGAGCCAAGGTCCGGGCGGGCCGGACGAAGACACGACCGACGGCTTCACCAGCGGCGGCTGGTTCGTGCCGCACCTGGACGAGACGTTCATGCGCCTGGTCACCGAGTGGATCCGCGAGGCGGACGGCTTCCTGCTGGGCCGGCGGACGTACGAGGCGTTCGCCCGGGACTGGCCGAAAGCCACCGACCCGGACGACGAGGTCGCCCGCCAGCTCAACAGCAAGCCGAAGTACGTCGCCTCGCGAACGCTGCGTACCGGCGACTGGGCGCCGGCCACTGTGCTGTCCGGCGACGTCGCGACCCAGGTCGCCGAGCTCAAGCAGCAGCCCGGCCGCGAGCTCCAGATCCACGGCAGCTCCCGGCTGGCGCAGTCCCTGCTGGCGGCCGGCCTGATCGACGAGCTCCGGCTGATCATCGCCCCGGTGGTGGTCGGCACAGGTCGCCGTCTGTTCCCCGACGGCGGTACGCCGGCCGGCCTGCGCCTGACCCACCACGAGACAACACCGAGCGGCCTGGCGATCCACACGTACGAGCCGGCGGGAGCACCGACGACGGACACGCTGCACACCGACGACCCACGCCGGCGCATCTGACCCCGGGTTGGGCGGTGGATGCTAGCTTGCCCGCATGGACGCGGGGCAGCACGACGGCACCGAGCCCGGCACAGCAGCCATGCTCTACGCAGGGGCGATAGTCGGGGTGCTGCTACGCGGGGCGACGTGGGTGCTCAGCGCCTTCACTCTCGGGCCGGTGCTGGGCATCGTGGACACGGTCGCCGGCGAATACATGGCCCGCCGCGAGGCGCTCTTCGTGCAGGCGGTGGTGACGGTCGCGGCCGTGGTGGCCGCGATCCTCGGGGGGCTCGCGCTGCAGAGCGACCCCGCCCGCTTCCGATGGCCGGTACGGCTGCTGTGCGGACTGTTCATTCTGGACGTGATCCTGTATCTGACGCCGATCGTGTTCGCTGCGGGCATCGGCGACATCGAGTTCACCACCGCGGCGTGGGCGGTCTTCGCGGTGGCGGTGGTCGGGAATCTCGGGCTGGCCGGGCTCTCATTGCTGATCATCATCCGGACCGGGGCGCCGCGGCGTGTGGTGGCGGGGGCGGTTGGACCGGTCACGATTGAGCTTGGCTCGCCGTCAGCGGACGGGGCGGCTCGGCAGGCCTGATCGACTCGCCGCCTGCGGTTCGGATGGCGGACTCGGGAGGGCGGCGCGGAGGACGGCCGGTAGACGGCCCGGCAAGCAAGCCGATAGACGGCCCGGCAAGCAAGCCGATAGACGGCCCGCGAAGCGAGCCGGCAGACGCTTCTGGAGATGGCGGGCTGGCAGAGGGCCCCGAAGATGGCGGGCCGACAGAAGCCCCGAGGATGGCGGCCGGAAGGCGGCCGACAGAAGCCCCGAGGATGGCGGCCGGATGGCGGCCGGAAGGCGGGCCCGAAGGCGGGCCGGAAGGCGGGCCCGAAGGCGGGCCGGAAGGCGGGCCGGAAGGCGGGCCGGAAGGCGGGCCGGAAGGCGGGCCGGAAGGCGGGCCGGAAGGCGGGCCGGAAGGCGGGCCCGAAGGCGGGCCGGAAGGCGGGCCGGAAGGCGGGCCCGAAGGCGGGCCGGAAGGCGGGCCCGAAGGCGGGCCGGAAGGCGGGCCGGAAGGCGGCCGGAGGACTATTAGGGGAAACGGAGGGACAGGAGGCGGCCAGGAAAGCGGCAGAAGGCGGGCCGCGGGGCGGCCGTTGAGGCGAGCCGCAGAGCGGCCGCTGAGGTGAGCCGCGGGGCGGCCGCTGAGGTGAGCCGCGGGGCGGCCGCTGAGGTGAGCCGCGGGGCGGCCACTAAGGTGAGCCGCGGGGCAACGCCTTCGGCGAGAACCGAAGACCACCGCCCCGAGCTCCCCGGTGAAGCTGCCACGTAATCAACTCAGCGGAACAGCGACTCAAGCACTCTCCGGCGAGCTGTCCGACACCGCTTTCCGACCCCCGGTGCGTAGGTGCTCGATGTAGGCCATAGCCACAGTCACCACAACGGGGACGACGAGCACCCACCAGATCCCGTACGCGAAACCCAGCACCACCGCCACAGGCAGACCCAGCGCCAGCATCAGGCAGCCGGCGAGGAAGATCGGCGGAGGGGTCTCGTCATCCGCTTCAGCCGCCGGCACCGCCGCCGTGGGCAGCATCGGATGAGGTGCGGGAAGGTCGGCAAACAGCCGCAACAGCTCCGACTGGGTGCGGGCGAGCTTCGACGCTTCCACACGCTGCTCGTAGTCGGCCGGATCGAGCCGTTTCGCGAGCATGTGCTCCTCCAGCGCCCCCTGTGCGGAGTGGCGCTCGGGAGTGCCGACCAGCAGATCCGGCGCGGACGCGCCGATGCCTGGATCGCCGTCGTCAGGGCCCGTCACGGCGACAGCCTAGCGATCCGATCCCACACCGGGCGGCACCCTGCTCCAGGAGGCCTCCCTGCTGCCACGCAGGTCGCCCGATTGCCGAAACCCGGCCGCACGGCGGCCTCGGCCGGGCGTCCCGGCGGCGTCACCTCCGCAGCAGGCCATGGCTGCGATCAGTGGGCGCCCGCCGCGTGGAGGCCACCGCATAGGGGCCGGCGTGGGAGCCAGCGCGAAACCGAAAGCCGTCAGAAGCGCACAGCGTCCTGCCGGAGCAGAATCCCCCGCACCTCGCGAGCCTCTTCACTGCTGTGCCGGTCAAGCACCTGCTCCAACTCAACCCGATCGGACGCACTGCTGAAGGCGGCAAGCTCAGCACTGAGCCGCCGGCGGGCCGACCGCTCCACCCGCCACCGGGACAAATCAGCGTGGATCTTGGCAGCAAGCTGCATGGCACGTTCCTCATCTAGCCGAAGGGGAGCTTTTTAAAGCGCTTTAAGGCCACCTTACCGACACCCGGGCCGGATGCCTACGTGACAGCCGACACGGGCGGGGTACCCGCGGGTGTGACCACGCGCCCACCAGGGAACATCGGCGGGGTGCGTCACTACTCCGTGAAACTCGACTCCCCGACGAGCAGCGCCTCCGGCACCGTCGCCGTCTATGGGCATTTCGGTCGGCCGGTGCTGGTTTTCCCCACCGAGCTGGGTCAGGCGTACGAGTTCGCGGACAACGGGATGGTCGCCGCGGTCGGTGACCTCATCGATGCCGGCCGGGTCAAGCTCTACTGCGTCGATTCCTTCGACGCCGCCACGTGGTCTGCCGACTACCTGCCCCTCGAGGAGCGGGCCCGCCGGCATGCCTCGTACGAGTCTTGGGTCGTCGATGCTGTGGTGCCGCACGTGCGGGCCGATTCCGGGGACGCCGTCGAGATCGCCACGGCCGGGTGTTCGATGGGCGCGTTCCATGCCTTGAATTTCGCCCTGAAACGGGCCGATCTGTTCCCGCTCGCCCTCTGTTTTTCCGGCAATTACGAGCCGGCCGCCTGGCGCAGCTGGGGCGAACGCGGCGATGCCGTCTATTTCAACAGCCCCGTCGACTACGTCGCCAATCTGCACGGTGAGCACCTGGAGTGGCTGCGGTCGCGGGTGTCGGCGCTGCTGGTGTGCGGGCAGGGCCAATGGGAGGACACCACCGGCGCCCTCGGGTCCACTCAGCGGATGGCGCAGTTGCTCGCCGCGCAGGGGCTGCGGCACGAGCTCGACCTCTGGGGTCCCGACGTACCGCATGACTGGCCGTCGTGGCGCGCCCAGCTGGCCCACCATCTGCCCCGGTTCTGCTGAGCGGCGATTCGCCGGAGCGGCCCATCGGCCGGGTCGGTGCCGACCTCTGACCGTTCCGGCCGCCCCGTGGGAGCCTACTGCGAGGTACGGTCTCCCGGGCCCACCCGCGCCCGCATACCTCCAGGAGACTCACCATGCGCCGGATCCTCGCCGCTGTCGCTCTCACAGCGACCCTGCTCGCCGCGGCGGCCTGCAGCTCGGACGACGAGAAGTCGGACAAGGCCGGCGTCGGCACCAAGGTCAGTGTCGGTGTCATCCCCATCGTCGACGTCGCGCCGATCTACCTGGGTAAGCAGAAGGGTTTCTTCAGCGGCCGGGGCATCGATCTGACGCTGGTGCCGGAGCAGGGCGGCGCCCCGATCGTCAAGGGTGTGCTCGCGGGTAAATACCAGTTCGGCTTCAGCAACGTGACCTCGCTGATGGCGGCGAAGACCGACGGCGCGCCGCTCAAGGCGGTGGCCAACGGGGTCGCCTCGACCGGGCGTCCGGGGCGGGACTTCTCGGCGGTCGTCGTGGCCGGCGGCAGCCCGATCCGTTCGGCGAAGGACCTCGCCGGTAAGCGGGTCGCGGTCAACACTTTGAAGAACCTGGGCGACACCACCGTGCGGCAGTCGGTACGCCAGGACAAGGGCAACCCGGCCACCATCCAGTTCCAGGCGATGCCGTTCTCGGAAATGCCCGCCGCGTTGCAGAACCAGCAGGTCGACGCGGCGTGGGTGGTCGAGCCGCAGCTTTCCGAGGTGCTGACCCAGGGCGGTCAGGTGATCGCGTCGAACTACGTCGACACCGCCCCGGACCTGACCGTGGCCATGTACTTCACCGGGACCGCGGTCATCGACAAGGACCCGGAGCTGGTGAAGAACTTCGCCGCAGCGGTCAACGAGTCGCTGCAGTACGCCGCGGGTCACCCCGAGGAGGTCCGGGCGACGGTCGGCACGTACACGAAGATCAACGATGTGGTCCGGACCGCGATGATCCTGCCGAGCTGGCCCAACGACATCAACCGGCCCTCGCTGGAGCGGCTGGCCACGCTGGGCCGGGCGGACGGCATCTTCACCAAGCCGCCCGTCCTGGATGATCTGCTGCCCTGAGGTAGGGCCGGGTCGAGTAAACGCTTCCCGAAACTGATCGACTTTCCGCACATTGTGCCCACACTCGCTGCGGAAACTATCGGGAAGCGCTTCCCGACGGGATACTTCGGACACCCGAACGACCGCCGTCGATCTGCCGATCCCCCTCGGGCAGCCGGCGGCACCGACCCGAAGGATGCCCATGGACCGATCAAGGAAGCGCCGCGCCCTGCTGGGGGCCGCCCTGACCGCCCTGCTCACCGGAGCCCTCGCCGTCACGGCGGCGGGCACCGCCACCGCGGCCACCACCGTGGTGCAGGCCGAGGCCTTCGCCGCCCAGTCCGGCGTGCAGCTGGAAGCCACGGCCGACAGCGGCGGTGGTCAGAACGCGTCCTACCTGGCCGACGGCGACTGGATGCGCTACGACGGGGTGGACCTGGGCCCAGCGGGCACGCTGAGTGTCGCGGCCCGGGTCTCCTCGGCCACCGGCTCGGGCAGCGTCGAGCTGCACACCGGCTCGGCCACCGGCCCGCTGCTCGCCCGCTTCGCCATCACCGCCACCGGCGGCTGGCAGAACTGGACGACCCTGACCACCACGGCGTCCACCCATCCGACCGGCCCGCAGACGGTGTACGCCGTCATGCGCAACACCGCCGGCGGCGACTTCGTCAACGTCAACTGGTTCTCGTTCGGCGACGGCGCGCAGAGCAATGCCGGCTGGGTGACCATGGACCAGGCCGCCTGGCAGGCCCAGCTCGCCGCGTTCCGGGCCATGGCCCCACGCCCGGTGCCGGCCAACTCCGTACGGGTCCCCGAGTTCAACGCGTCCTGCCTGTACAGCCACTCGAAGCCGGACGACCCGATCGTCTTCCCCGGGATGGCCGGCGCCTCGCACATGCACAGCTTCATCGGCAACCGCAGCACCGACGCGAACACCACGACCGCCACCCTGCTGCGCAACGCGGGCACCAGCTGCAAGCCGGCCGAGGACCTCTCGGCGTACTGGATCCCCACCTTGTACGAGCGCGGCCGCGTGGTCGAGCCCAAGGACGTGGTGGTCTACTACGGCTCCCGGCTGAGCGACCCCGCCGCCACGGTGCCGTTCCCGCAGGGCTTCCGGATGATCGCCGGCGATGCCCGGTTGCAGGCCCCCACCCCGGCGGGCTCGGTCAACCAGTTCTACTGCGCGGGTGCGGGCGGCGAGATCGGCCGCAGCGCGGACGGCAACTGGCCGCTCTGCGCGCCGGGCGCGACGCTGATGTTCCAGCTGGTGTTCCCGGACTGCTGGGACGGCGTGCACCTGGACAGCCCGACCCACAAGGCGCACGTGGCGTACACCTATGACGGCCGGTGCGGCGGGAACTTCCCGGTGGCGATCCCGTCCATCTCGTTCCTGATCGCGTACCCGACCAGTGGCACGGCCGACGGTTTCGAACTGGCCTCGAAGATGGCCTCCTCGATGCACGGCGACGCGTTCCTCGCCTGGGACAACGACGCCCTCGGGCACCGGGTGAAGAACTGCGTGGTCCAGCGGGCCAAGTGCAACACCGCCGGCGACTTCTGAGCCGTACGGCGGTGGCCGGCACGCCCGGTGTCACCGGGCGTGCCGGTACTGGCACACTCGTGCTGTGGGCAACGGTGAGCTGGAGAGTCACAGCCTCGTCGACCTCGCCCTCGACCGGCTCAGTCGCGAGATCCTCAGTGGCCGCACCGATCCCGGCGAGCGCCTCGTCGAGGAGCAGCTCACCCGCCGGCTGGGCATCAGCCGGGCACCCCTGCGCGAGGCGCTGCGGTTGCTGGCCCAGCAGGGTCTCGTGGAGCACATCCCGCGCCGCGGCGTCCGGGTGGCCACCCTCTCCGACGACGACGTCCGCGAGCTCTACGAGGTGCGTGACGTGCTGGAGCGGCACGCCGTCGCCTCGATCCGGCCCGGTGCCGACCTGTCCGGGCTGCACGCCGCGCTGGAGGTCATGAGCAAGGCGACGGACGCGGGCGACCGGCTGGCCATCGCCGACGCGCACCGCCGCTTCCACGTCGAGGTGGTCGCGCTGGGCGGCAACCGCCAGCTCTGCACCCTGTACGAGTCAGTGCTGGTCCGCCTCCAGCTTTACATGGCGGTGAACTTGCGCCGGGAGGCGGAGGTGGCCGAGCCCTCGGACGGCGTGCACCGCCACGAGCGGCTCCTCGCCGCGGTCGAGCAGGGGGATCCCGAAAGCATCATCGCGGCACTGAACGGGCACGGCGCCCGCACCTATCTGCCCTAGATCACGCAAGGAAATCCGCCCGTTACACGAGGTGGAGTCGGCCGAAACGAAACGGTCGACAATCGACAGAATGAACGATGTCTTCCGGCGCATCCGGGAACGCGGCGACGACGGTGTCTGGATCAGCACGGTCGACGAGGCCGACCTGCGGGCCCGAGCCGCGACCGTTCCCGCCGACCTGCCCCTGTCCGGACTGACCTTCGCGGTCAAGGACAACATCGACGTCGCCGGGCTGGACACCACCGCGGCCTGCCCGGAATTCGCCTACCGGCCCCGGGAAACCGCACCCGTGGTGCAACGGCTGCTCGACGCCGGGGCGCTGCTGGTCGGCAAGACCAACCTGGACCAGTTCGCCACCGGCCTGACCGGCGCGCGGTCACCGTACGGCACACCGGAGAGCGTCTTCGGCGGCGGCCTGATCTCCGGCGGCTCCAGCTCCGGATCGGCCGTCGCCGTCGCCGCCGGACTGGTCGACTTCGCGCTCGGCACCGACACCGCCGGCTCCGGCCGGGTGCCCGCCGCGCTCAACGGCATCGTCGGCCTCAAGCCGACCCGGGGCCTGCTCAGCACGCTCGGAGTGGTGCCGGCCTGCCGCTCCCTGGACTGCGTCTCGATCTTCGCGCCCGACGTCAGCCGGGCGGTCGCGGTGCTGCGGGTCGCGCGCGGGCTGTCCGACGGGGACCCGTGGGGGCGTACCGGAAGCCGGCCGTTGCGCGACCCGGCCGAGCTGCGCATCGCCACGGCGAGCTCGCTGGACTTCTTCGGCGACGCCGGGCAGGAGAAGGCGTTCGCGGCCGGGCTGGGCCGGTTCACCGAAGTCCGTGAGGTCGGCATCGCGCCTCTGCTGGAGGCGGGCGACCTGCTCTACCGCGGGCCGTGGGTGGCCGAGCGGCTGGCCGACCTCGGCGACTTCCTGGACGGGCATCCGGACGCGGTGCTGCCGGTGACCCGCCAGGTGCTGGAGAGCGGACGGCGCTTCACCGCGGCCGACGCGTGGCGGGGCGTGCACCGGCTGCGAGAGCTGCAGGCGTGGACGGACCGGCTCTGGGACACCGTCGACGTGCTGGTGCTGCCGACCGTCGCCACGACGTACACGCACGCCGAGATCGCGGCCGACCCGATCGGCCGGAACCTCGACCTGGGTCGCTACACCCAGTTCGCGAACCTGCTCGACCTGGCCGCCGTCACGGTCCCGAACGGGTTCACCGCCGACGGCCGGCCCGCGAGCCTGACGTTGTTCGGCCCGGCGTTCAGCGACGAGACGCTGGCGCTGCTCGCCGAGACGATCACCCGGGCGGACGACCTGATGACGATCGCCGTTGTCGGATTGCACCTGAGCGGCGAACCGCGCAACCACGAGCTGACCGAGCGGCGGGCGACGCTGGTCGGCGCCGCCCGTACCGCGCCCTGCTACCGCCTCTACCGCCTGCCGTCCGGCGTGCCCGGGCTGGTCCGCGACGACACCGGCGGCGCGATCGACATCGAACTCTGGCAGCTGCCGGCCGCGACCGTCGGCAGTCTGCTCGCCGGTATCCCCGCCCCCTTGTCGCTCGGCCGCATCGCGCTGGCCGACGGCACCGAGGCGACCGGCTTCCTGTGCGAGGCCTACGCGGTCGGCGCAGCCCAGGACATCACCGCCGGCGGCGGCTGGCGGGTCCACCGCACCGCATCGGAAAGGCAGGACACATGACGGCGATCATCGGCCCGGTCAAGGCCGCCCCCTACCTCTGGCCCTACGACGGCTCGGTGCCGGTCGAGCGCACCGCGCTGATCTGCATCGACTGGCAGACCGACTTCTGCGGCCCCGGCGGCTACGTCGAGGCGATGGGCTACGACATCGCACTGACCCGGGCCGGGCTGCCCGCCACCGCGCGCCTGCTGGCCCACGTACGGGATCTCGGCATGCTCGTGGTGCACACCCGCGAGGGTCACGACCCGGACCTCTCCGACCTGCCGGCCAACAAGCGATGGCGCTCGGCGCAGATCGGCGCCGAGATCGGCGGACAGGGACCGTGCGGGCGGATCCTGATCAAGGGCGAGCCGGGCTGGGAGATCGTGCCCGAGGTCGCGCCCGTGGCCGGCGAGGTGATCGTCGACAAGCCCGGCAAGGGCGCCTTCTACGCCACCAATCTGGACCTGGTGCTGCGTACCCATGGCATCACGCACCTGATCCTGACCGGGATCACCACCGATGTCTGCGTCCACACGACCATGCGGGAGGCCAACGACCGCGGTTACGAATGCCTGATCCTGTCCGACTGCACCGGGGCCACGGACCCGGGCAACCATGCGGCGGCGCTGCACATGGTCACCATGCAGGGCGGTGTCTTCGGCTGCGTCGCCACCTCCGACGACGTCATCGCCGCCACGGAGGGCTGAGCCGTGCCGACCGTCGAGGCAACGCCCGGCCCCTTCACCTTCGACCCGGAGAGCACGGCGCTGCTCGTCATCGACATGCAACGGGACTTCCTGGAGCCGGGCGGCTTCGGCGAGAGCCTCGGCAACGACGTCTCGCAGCTGCGCCGCACGATCGCCCCGCTGGCCGCGTTCCTGACCACCTGGCGGGCGGCCGGCCTGCCGGTCATCCACACCCGCGAGGGCCACCTGCCCGACCTGTCCGACTGCCCACCGGCCAAACTCGCGCGCGGCAAGATCGGCCAACAGGGACCGAAGGGCCGCATCCTCATCCGCGGCGAGTACGGCCACGACATCATCGACGAACTTCAGCCCGCGCCGGGCGAGGCCGTCGTCGACAAGCCCGGCAAAGGCGCCTTCTACGCCACCGAGCTGCAGGAGCTGCTCGACAAGGGCGGCATCCGCAGCCTGCTGGTCGCGGGCGTGACGACCGAGGTGTGCGTGCACACGACGGTCCGCGAGGCCAACGACCGCGGTTACGAGTGCCTCGTGCTGGCCGACTGCGTCGGCTCCTACTTCCCCGAGTTCCAGCGCGTCGGCCTGCAGATGATCGCCGCCCAGGGCGGCATCTTCGGCTGGGTCGCGGATTCGACATCCGTCACTCTTGAGGAGCAGCCATGAAACTCCCCTATTGGGTACGCGGTGACACCAACGCGTTCTTCGGCTTCGGCGTCAACGTCCTGGTCAACGTGCTCACCCTGACCGGCCTGTGCATCGGCGTGATCGGCATGGACCCGGGCGACGTGTTCGGCGTCATCCTGCCCGCGCTCGGCATCGCCCTGGTGCTGGGCAACATGTACTACACCTACCTGGCCCGGCGGCTGGCCGTGAAGGAGAACCGCAGCGACGTCACCGCCATGCCGTACGGACCCAGCGTGCCGCACATGTTCATCGTCATCTTCGTGATCATGCTGCCCATCTACCTCAACACCAAGGACCCGATCCAGGCGTGGACGGCCGGCATCGCGTGGGCGTTCATCATCGGGGTGATCGTGCTGATCGGCGCGTTCGTCGGCCCGTACATCCGCAAGTACGCACCCCGGGCCGCCCTGCTCGGCACCCTGGCCGGCATCTCGATCACCTTCATCTCGATGAACCCGGCCGGGCAGATGTGGAAGGCCGCGTGGATCGCCCTGCCGGTCTTCGGCCTGCTGCTGATCGGCCTGCTCACCGACGTCAAGCTGCCCGGCAACCTGCCGATCGGCCTGGTGGCGCTGCTGCTGGGCAGCGCGATCGGCTGGATCGGCGGGGCGATGTCGGTGCCGGACGTGACCGCCGCCGCCAAGGACATCGCGTTCGCCTTCCCGCACCTGAAGTTCGGCCTGCTGGTGGACGGCCTGCGCGACATGGCGCCGCTGCTGGCCACCGCGATCCCGCTGGGCGTCTACAACTTCACCGAGGCGATGACCAACGTGGAGAGCGCCGCCACCGCCGGGGACCGCTACAACCTGCGCAGCGTGCTGCTCGCGGACGGCGGCGGCGCGGTCATCGGCTCGGTGCTCGGCTCCCCGTTCCCGCCGGCCGTGTACGTCGGTCACCCCGGCTGGAAGGCGGCGGGCGGCCGGACCGGCTACTCCATGGCGACCGGCGTGGTCATCGCGCTGCTCTGCTTCTTCGGGATGTTCGGCCTGCTCGGCACGATCTTCCCGACCGCGGCCATCGTGCCGATCCTGCTCTACATCGGCCTGCTGATCGGCGCCCAGGCGTTCCAGGCGACACCCCGGGCGCACGCCGCGGCGGTGGTCGCCGCGCTGATCCCGAACATAGCGAGCTGGGCCACCGGCCAGATGGACAACGTGCTGTCGGCGGCCGGCACCACCGCGGCGGACGTCGGCATCGGCACCCTGGCCGGCGCCGGCGTGGTCTACGACGGCCTGAAGACGCTGGGCTCCGGCGCGATCCTGGCCGGCCTGGTGCTGGGCGCGATCGTCGCCTTCATCATCGACAAACGCTTCTGGCACGCGGCGATCTTCTCCGGCACCGGCGCGGTGCTGACCTTCGTCGGCCTGATCCACGCGGAGAAGGTCCAACGGAACGCCGACGGGCAGGTCAGCCTCGGCTACCTGCTGCTGACCGTGGTGTGCGTGCTGTTCGCGCTGACCAGGCCCGCACCCCGGGTGCCGGACGCCGAGGAGCTCGCCCTCGAACGCCTGCACGAGGGCGACGTACCCACACCCCGCCCGGAACCCAGCCCGGTCTGACCAACCACCGACCGGGGGGGGGGGGGGGGGGGGGGGGGGGGGGGGGGAGGAAGGGGGGGGGGGGGGGGGGGGGGGGGGGGGGGGGAGAGAGGGCAAAGAAAGTGCGATCGGTGGTCCCGGCGACGAGGTGGGCGAGGGTGGTCTTGCCGGTGCCGGGCGGG
>NZ_JBVJIR010000003.1:218541-273455 GCF_055586185.1 Actinoplanes sp. NPDC051405 | reverse complement strand
CCCTCCACCTCCCCCCCCCCCCCCCCCCCCCCCCCCCCCCCCCCCCCCCCCCCCCCCCCCCCCCCCTCCCCCCCCCCCCCCCCCCCCCCCCCCCCGCTCGCCCGATGAGGAGACGCCATGCAGATCGACCGCCCGGACGTGGTCGCCGAGGTCACGGCGGCGTTCACGGCCTACGAGGAGGCGCTGACGGCCGACGAGGCGGACCGCGTGGTGGGCTTCTTCGCCCCGGGCGCGGTCCGCTTCGGGATCGCGGACCAGCAGGTCGGCCTCGAGGAACAACTCGCCTGGCGGCGGGCCCAGCCAGCACTGCCGCCGGGCCGCCGGCTGAAGGACACGATCGTGACCGCGTACGGCGCCGACGTGGCGGTGGTCACGACGCTGTTCGGCTATCCGGGCTCGGACGTGCTGGGCCGGCAGTCGCAGACCTGGATCCGGCTGCCGCAGGGCTGGCGCATCGTCACCGCCCACGTCAGCCACCCGGCGGAATAATCAGGGCCGCGATGACTTGCACCATGGCGAGTCCTTCGACGAAGACGGAAAGGCATCGCCATGGCCAAGACTGTGTTGCAGCCCGGACCGAGCCACCCCATCACGGTCACGCCGAACCCGGCGCGGATCGTCGTCACCGTGGCCGGCAAGGTCGTCGCCGACACCACCCGGGCGCTGACGTTGCAGGAGTCCACCTACCCTGCCGTGCAGTACATCCCGATCGAGGACGTCGACCGGTCGCTGCTCGAGCGCACCGAGACGAGCACGCACTGCCCCTACAAGGGTGACGCGAGCTACTACTCCATCCCCGCCGGCGGGGAGCGGTCGACCGACGCGATCTGGGTCTACGAGCACCCGCACGACGCGGTCAAGGAGATCAAGGACCACGTCGCGTTCTACCCGGACCGGGTCGACAGCATCGAGGTCCAGGGCTAAACAGGGGGCATGAGCCCGAACGTGATCGAGGCGGCGCTGCGGCCGCACGTGGACAGCGGCGAGCTGGCCGGTGCGGTCGCCGTCAGCGCCGGTGGTACGGATACCGACGCCGAGGTGGTCTGCCTGGGCGTACGCGACCTGGCCACCGGCACGCCGATGACCCGTGACACGCTGTTCCGGATCGCCTCACTGGTCAAGCCGATGGCGGCGGCCGTCGCCCTGACCCTGGTCGAGGACGGCACGCTGCGGCTGGACGAGGCGGTCGACGGCTGGCTGCCGGAGCTGGCCGGCCGGCCCGTACTGCGCTCGCTCGACGCGCCGCTGGACGACGTCGTGCCGCAGGCCCGGCCGATCACCGTACGGCACGTGCTGACGTACACGCACGGGTACGGCGTGGTGATGGCCCCGCCCGGCTCGTTCCCGATCCAGCAGCGGATCGACGAGCTGGCGCTGGGGCCCGGAGCGGACCCGGAGCCGTTCTCCCGGGACGAGTGGATGGCCCGCCTGGGCACTCTGCCGATGCTGCACCAGCCCGGCGAGGGTTGGAGTTACCACGGCGGCGGCGAGATCCTCGGAATCCTGCTGCACCGCGCCACGGGTCAAGACCTCGAGACACTGCTGCGCACCCGGCTGTTCGCCCCGCTCGGGATGACCGACACGTCGTACGGTGTGACCGCAGCCGACCGGCTCGCCCAGACCTACCGGCCGGCGGGACCCGGCCGGCTGAAGGTACGCGAGGAGCCGGCCGGCCGTTGGTCGCCGCCGCTGCGGGTCTCCGGCGCCACCGGCCTGGTCTCCACCGTCGACGACTGCCTGGCCTTCGGCCGGATGTTGCTCGACGGGGGCGGCGCGGTGCTGTCGAAGGAGTCGGTCGCCCAGCTCACCACCAATCAGCTCACCCCGGCCGAGAAGGCCGGGGCGCTCTGGCTGCCCGGCTTCTGGGACGGGTGGGGGTGGGGATTCGGCGGGGCCGTCGCCACCGGCCGGGAGGTGCCGGGGCCCGCTGCCGGCAGCTACGGCTGGACCGGCGGGCTCGGCACCGCGGCCTACACCGACCTGGCCGGTGACCGGGTCAACGTGCTGCTGACCCAGCGCGAGATGACCTCCCCGGTTCCGGAGCCCTACGCCGACGCGTTCTGGACCGCCGTCACCGCAGGGGCGTGACGTCGCGCCGAGGTCCGCAGCAGTTGCGCTCGCAGGCGTACGGCGTCCTGGGCCGGTGGGACGCCGTACGCCCGGCGGTACTCGCGGTTGAACTGGGTCGCGCTGACATAGCCGACCCGTTCGCCGACGATCGCCGCGGTCGTGTCGCCGGCGACCAGCAGGCGGCGGGCCTCCTGGAGCCGGACGACCTTCTGGTACTGCAGCGGGCTCATCCCGGTCGCGCGCCGGAAGTGCCGGTGCAGGGTCGCCGTGCTCATGTTGGCCATCGCGGCCACGGCCTCGACCCGCAGCGGGCGGGCGTGGTTCTCGCGGATCCAGCCGGCGGCCCGGCGCACCTGGGTCACGTGCGAGTCGGCCAGCGCGAACTGCCGCAGCACCGGGCCGAGCGGGCCGCCGAGCAGCCGGTACAGGATCTCGCCCTCGATCCGGCCGGCCAGCGGCCCGATGTCGCGCGGGGCGTCGAGCAGACGGACCCAGCGGGTCACCGCGTCCACCAGTTCGGGGCTCATCGGCGTGCTGACCACCCCGCCCGGGTCCGGCGCCGGCAGGTCCGCCTCCGCGCCCAGCTCCAGCAGCAGATCAGCCAGCACCCGCTCGTCGAGCGTGAGCACCACCGAGCGGTACGGCAGCCGTTCGAAGGTCGCGGTGACCGGCACCTCCAGCGAGCTGACGAACATGTGCCCCGCCTCGACCAGCACACTGTGCTCGCCGGCGGTGGCGCGCTTGGCGCCGCTGGCCACGAAGCAGAGCATCGGCGTGTACATCATGTCGACCGCGGCGGGTGCCTCGTCGGCCGCCACCAGCGCGAGCCGGGGCACCGCGGATTCGACGAAGAACCGCGGGCAGTGGCCGGCGATCGCGCGGGCGAGCTCGTCCAGCATCGGCCGTCCTTCCGGTGAGCGGATCAGGCAAGACTATGCGGTTGCCGGCCCATGCCGGCCGCCCCCGGCCGACCTAGCGTCGAGGCATGACAAAGCTGGAGATCCGCAGGCTGGGCCGGCAGGGCCTGACGAGCTCGGCCATCGGCCTGGGCACCATGGGCATGACCATCGCGTACGGCGCCGGGGACGACGAGAGCAGCATCGCGACCATCCGCCGCGCGCACGAGCTCGGCGTCACCCACTTCGACACCGCCGAGCTGTACGGCCAGGGCGACGGTGAGCGCCTGCTGGGCCGGGCCGTCCAGGGCTTCCGCGACGAGATCGTCATCGCCACCAAGTTCGGTTTCGACCTCACCGACCCGGCCCGCTACGGCGTCGCGCTGGACAGCCGGCCCGCGCACATCCGCGAGGTGACCGAGAACAGCCTGCGCTACCTCGGCACCGACCACATCGACGTGCTCTACCAGCACCGGGTCGACCCGGCCGTGCCGATCGAGGACGTCGCGGGCACCGTCGGCGAGCTGATCCGCGAGGGCAAGGTGCGGTGGTTCGGGCTCAGTGAGGCCGGCCCCGAGGTCATCCGGCGGGCCCACGCCGTCCAGCCCGTGTCCGTGCTGCAGACCGAGTATTCGCTGTTCGAACGGGCCGTCGAGACCGACGTGCTGCCGGTGCTGCGCGAGCTGGGGATCGGCTTCGTGCCGTACTCGCCGCTGGGGCGGGGCTTCCTGACCGGGGACGTGCGGCCGGCGGACAGCTACGCCGAGGACGACATGCGGCGGTGGGACGACCGCTGGCAGCCGGGCAACTACGAGGCGAACGTGGCCGCCGTACGGGCGCTCACCGAGCTGGCCACCGCCAAGGGTGTGGGGGTCACCCAGCTCGCGCTGGCCTGGCTGCTGGCCCAGGGCGACGACGTGGTGCCGATCCCGGGCACCCGCAGCCCGCAGCGCCTGGCCGAGAACATCGCCGCGGCCGAGGTGACGCTGACCCCGGCCGACCTGGACCGGATCCAGGAGATCGTGCCGCACGGCGCGGCCGGCTCCCGCTACCCGGCCGCGATGATGCCGTCCTGGTGACCCCGCGGGCAGACTGAGCCGCATGACCTTGACCAGCCGGGTGGCCGCGCACGCCGATCTGCCGCAGTTGCGTCCGTTGATCGACGCCGCGATCGAAGAACTGCAGCGGGGCTTCCTCGACCCCGCGCAGATCGCCGCCAGCCACGCCATCATGGGCCTGGACACCCAGCTCATCGACGACGGCACGTACTTCGTGGTGGAGGCCGACGGGCAGCTCGCCGGCTGCGGCGGCTGGAGCCGGCGGGCCACCCTCTACGGCGGCGACCACTCCGGCGGGCGGGATCCGGCGCTGCTGGATCCCGCCCGGGAGCCGGCCAAGGTACGGGCGATGTACACCCGTCCCGGCTTCACCCGCCGCGGCGTCGGGCGGCTGATCCTGGACCGGTGTGAGTCGGCCGCCGCCGCGGAGGGCTTCACCACCCTGGAGCTGATGGGCACTCTCGCCGGCCGCCCGCTGTACGAGGCCGCCGGCTTCACCGTCGTCGAGCACGTGACGGAGACCTCGGGCGGCATCTCTGTACCGCTGGTCCGGATGCGCAAACACTTGCCTTGACGCCGGTGGCAAGGCCTAGCGTGCGGTGCGGACCAACGAACGAGGTGAGTCGGATGCTGATCGGGGAGCTGGCCGAACGGGCCGGCACGAGCGCCCGCACGCTGCGCTACTACGAGCACCACGGGCTGGTCGAGCCGCAGCGCGACGCCAACGGCTACCGCCGGTACGACGAGGCCGAACTGCGGGTCGTGCACGAGATCCGGGCGTTGCTGGCCGTCGGGTTCGGCCTCGACGACATCCGGCCGTTCGTCGCCTGCCTGCGGGCCGGCAACGCCGCCGGGCACGTCTGCCCCGATTCCGTGGCGGTGCTGCGCCGCAAGCTCGCCGAGGTCGAGAACTGTCTGGACCAGCTCGCCGGCGTCCGGGACCGGTTGCGCGGGCAGCTCGCCCAGGCCATCGAGGAACGGGAGAAGCAATGCTTGCGGATTCGCTGACCGAGGTCACCGACGACACCTTCGCCGAGCTGGTGCTCGGCAACCCGCGGCCGGTGCTGGTGGACTTCTGGGCCGAGTGGTGCCCGCCGTGCGGGCCGGTCGCCCGCACCCTGGCCGAGCTGGCCGGCGACTTCCCCGGCGTGGTCATCGCCCAGCTCAACGCGGACGAGAACCCCGTCACGATGCGGACCTACCGGGTGCTGTCCATGCCGACACTGTTGTTCTTCCGCGACGGCGTGGTCGTGCACACCATCGTGGGTGCCCGGCCGAAGTCCGTGCTGCGCCAGGCGCTGGGCGGGGCTTTCGAGCCGTACGCGAACCGTTAGGGCTCGATGCCCTGGTCCAGCACCTTCGCCGAGACCTTGAGGGTCTTGTGCTTCTGGTTGCCGCCGCCGACGGTGTAGATCGCGTACGTGTGGGTCTCCGTCGAGCCGACCGGGCCGCTGCAGGAGAAGGTGAACTCCTGCGTGCCGTGCAGCTCGACGGGGCCGTACGTGCCGGGCGTACCGGTCGGGTCGTCCACCGACAGCGCGGCCGAGTCGGCTCCGGTGATCTTCCACTTGATGATCAGCGGGACCGCCTCGGCGCGGAAGACCGCCGTACCCTCCGCGCACTTGGGCTTCTGCACCACCTTGAACGAGACGATGCGCGGGCCGTGCGGCTTGGGCGCGTGCGTCGGGGCGCTCTCGTGCTTCGGGCTGCTCTTGTGCTTCGGGCTGCTCTCGTGTTTCGGCGTCTTCTTCTTGGCCGAGGAAACGGGGGCGGCTTTCTCTGAGGACCCCATGCCGGCGGGGATGCTGCTGGCCGTCGGGGCGGCCGTGCCGTCGATCGCACCGCAGCCGGTGAGCCCGGCCATCACGGTGGCGGCCACGACAAGGGCGGTGGGGTGGAGCTTCATGCTCGGCCTCCTGGCTGTTCGAGCGCCCGGATCGGGCGTGCCACTCACAGTAGGAAAGCGGTGATCCGCAGTAATCCCGGAAACGTGCCGAGGCGTGCCGCGGCAGATCGGCGTACCGAATCGCTCAAGCCGGGACCCGGCGCGGCGATGAGGTCTCCGTGGCCACGGACCCGGGAGGAGGCGCGGTATGACCGGAACGAGTCTCGTGGAGCAACGCCCGGCCGGACCCGCGGTCGTCCAGGTCGCCGTCCTGCTCGACACGGCCGAGGAGTACCGGCTCGCCGGTGACTACCGCAGCGGTTCCGAGGTGGCCCGGCAGGCCACGAAGCTGGCCGAGGCCTCGGGTGATCCGGCCGGTCAGGCCCGGGCGCTGCGCTCGCTCGCGACCCAGCTGCTGCGCCTCGGTGAGCAGGAGAACGCGGTCACCGCCTGCCGCGAAGCGGTCGCGGCGCTGGAGGCGACCGGTGACGAGGCCGGCATCTGCGAGATCCTGACCCTGCAGGCGCTGCCGCTCAACGACCTCGGCATGCACGACGAGGCGCTCGACGTGCTGGCCCGCGGCCGCGACATCGCCCAGCGGCTCGGCGACCGCGAGCTGCTCTACTGGGTGCACAACCGGACCGGCGTCGTGCACGGCAGCATGGGCGACCGCAACCTGAGCACCGAATACCTGATGCGCGCGCTCACCATGGCCGACGGCATGGACGCCGAGGCCCGGTTCTGCATCCTCAACAACGTCGGCGACAACGCCGTCCACGAGGTCAACCGGCTGCGGGCCGCCGGCGAGGAGGAGCGGGCCGAGCAGACGCTGCGGGGCGCGCTCGGTCACGTCGACGAGGCGCTCGGGCTGGCCCGGGCCGCCCGCCACCCGTTCCGCGAGTCGATCTGCCTGGACAACTACGGGATGCTGCTGGCGCTGGCCGGTGACTTCGCCGGGGCGGCCCGGATGATCGAGGACTCGCGGGCCATCGCCGTCATCCACGGCTACCGGTCGCTGGAGTCGGCGGCGCTGCAGCACCAGGCGCACGTACGGCTGATGCGCGGCGAGTGCGAGGCGGCGGTCGAGGGCCTGCTGGAGGCGTTGGAGCGGGCCGTCGAGGCCGGCGAGAAGCCGATGGCCATGGAGATCCACCGGGAGCTGTCGGACGCGTACGAGCAGGTCGGCGACCTGGCCGCGGCGCTGGACCACTACCGCTCGTTCCACGCCTTGGAACGGGAGGCGCACAACCACGTTGCCGTCGCCCGGGCCCGGATGGCGGTGCACCACTTCGAGCTCGACAACGCGCGGCTGGAGGCGGAGAAGGCCCGGCTCGAGGCGGAGCTGCACCGGGTCCGCAGCGCCGAGCTGGAGGCGGACAACCTGAGCTGGCAGCGGCAGGCGTCCGAGGACGCGCTGACCGGCCTGCCCAACCGGCGCTTCGCGGAGCTGCGACTGCCGGAGCTCGCCGCCGCGGCCGGGCCGCTGTGCGTCGCGATCGCCGACGTCGACCTGTTCAAGGGGGTCAACGACCGCTTCGGGCACTTCGTCGGCGACGAGGTGCTCCGGCAGATCGCCGCGGTGCTGCGCGACAACGTCCGCGACAACGACCTGGTCGCCCGGTTCGGCGGCGAGGAGTTCCTGATCGCGCTGGACGGGCTGAGCCTGCCGGACGCGCAGGCGCGCTGCGAGCTGCTCCGGGCCCAGGTGGCCGGCTACCCGTGGGAGCTGCTGCAGCCCGGGCTGGCCGTGACGATCAGCCTCGGCGTCGCGGTGGTGCCGGCCGGTGGTGACCTGCCGGCCGCGAAGGCCCTGGCCGACGAGCGCCTGTACGCCGCCAAGCACCAGGGCCGCAACCAGGTCGTCGCGGGCTGACGCCCATCACCAGGGCACTACCCCGGCGTCCTCGAAGAACCCGCCGGTCGGGCCGTCGTCGGGCAGTGTGGCCAGCCGGATCGCGGTGGCCGCACCCTGCTGTGGGGTACGAACCCCGCGGAACCCGTTGAGGTCGGTGGCCACGAAGCCGGGGCAGGCGGCGTTGATCAGGATGTTGGTGCCGCGCAGCTCCCGGGCGTACTGGACGGTCACGCCGTTGAGGAACGTCTTCGACGGCGAGTAGGCGACGGCCACCGGACCCGTCGTGAGGTCGTCGGCCGGGCCGGACTGCCGGGTGAGCGAGCCGACGCTGCTGGACATGTTCACGATCCGCGGCGCGGTCGAGCGGCGCAGCAGCGGCAGCATGGCGTTGGTGACCCGGACGACGCCGATCACGTTGGTCTCCACGACCGTCCGGATGATCGCGAGGTCCACGCTGCTCGGCTCCTGCGGCCGGCCCCCGGTGATCCCGGCGTTGTTGACCAGGACGTCGAGGCGCCCGGCCCGCTGCTCGATCAGCTCGGCGGCGGCCGTCACGCTCGCGTCGTCGGTCACGTCCAGCGGTACGCCGAAAGCGTCGACGCCGGCCGCCCGAAGCTTCTCCACCGCGGCTTCCCGGCGCTGGTCGTCGCGGGCGCCGACACCGACACTCCAGCCCAGCGCGCCCAGCCCGGCCGCGATCTCGTACCCGATTCCCTTGTTCGCGCCGGTCACCAGCGCGATCGTCGTCTCCGTCATGCCTCGATGGTGTCCGCGCTCCGACCGGCCACCAACACCGTTCGAGGCACCATCGATACCGCGCGGGTATCGATTCCGGGTACCGTGCGGGGATGGAGACGCGGGAGCTGCGGTACTTCGTGGCCGTCGCCGAGGAGCTGCACTTCGGGCGGGCCGCACGCCGGCTCGGCATGGCGCAACCGCCGTTGTCCCGGGCGGTCGCGCAGCTCGAACGGCGGCTCGGGGTGACGCTGCTGGAACGCACCAGCCGCAGCGTCACGTTGACCGAGGCGGGGTCGGTGCTGCTGGCTGAGGGCCGGGCTGCCCTCGATGCGGTTGATGCCGCTGACCGCCGTACCCGCCGGGCCGCTCTGTCCGGGACCGGCGACCCCGGCCTGGTGCTGGTCACGAAGGCCGGGGCGGCCAGCGAGCTGCTGGCCAAGCTGCTCGACGCGTACGCTGCCGAGCCCGGTGCGGTGACCGTCGACGTGCTGCTGTGCGGCATCGGCGAGCAGGAACGGATGCTGCGCGACGGACGGGCCGACGTGGCCCTGCTGCACCTGCCGTTCGACTCCACCGCGGGGCTGGACACCGAGGAACTGTGCACGGAAGGGCAGGTCGTGGTCCTGCCGGCCGGGCATCCCCTCAGCACCCGGTCCGAGGTGCGGCTGGCCGAGGTCACCGCGCTGCCCGGCCTGCCGGAGCCACGCCGGCCCCGCCCCGACGGCACCTACCCGGACGGACCCGGCCCCCAGGTACGCGACAGCGCCCAGCTCTACCAGCTGATCGCGCTGGGCCGGGCCTCGGCGGTCCTGCCGGAGTCGGCCCGGGCCCAGCTGAACCCCGGCCTCACCGTCGTACCGGTGTCCGACGCCCCGGCCGTGACGACGGTGCTCGCCTGGCCGCCGCACAGCCGTTCCCGGGCCCTGGCCGGCCTGGTCCGGACCGCGACCCGCCGCTGAGCCCTTGCCTCTCCCACCGGGGGAGGTCGCAGAGTGGGGTCATGGCATTCCTGTCGATCGGTGAGCTGGCCCGGCGGACCGGGCTGACGGTCAAGACCGTCCGGTTCTACGCCGATCGCGGGATCGTGCCGCCGGCCGGCCGCAGCGTGGCCGGTCACCGCCGCTACGACGCCACCGCGGTGGCCCGCCTCGAACTGGTCCGCACCCTGCGTGAGCTGGGGCTCGACCTGGCCACCATCCGCCGGGTGGTGGATCGCGAGGCCACCCTGGCCGAGGTGGCGGCCGCCCACACCGAAGCTCTCGACATCCAGATCCGCACCCTGCGACTGCGCCGCGCGGTGCTGTCGGCCGCGGCGCGGTACGGATCCACCCCGCAGGAGGTCCAGCACATGCGCGAACTGGCCGGGCTCGGCGAGCGGGAACGCCGCGCTCTGATCGACGACTTCCTCGGGCAGGTCTTCAGCGGCCTGGACGGTTTCGCCGGCATCGCCCGCTCGCTGACCCCGGAACTGCCCGACGACCCGGAGCCCGCGCAGCTGGAGGCATGGATCGAACTGGCCGGGCTGGCCCGGCAGCCGGCGTTCCGGGAGCTCATGCGGCAGCTGGCCGAGCGGCACGCCGCCGACCGCGATCCGGTGCTGCTCCGCCGGGACCCGGTCGCGCTGGTGCGCGACGAGGCCGGACCGGCGCTGGCGGCCGGCGTCGACCCGGCCTCGCCACCGGCCGGGCGGGTGGTGACCGCGGTGCTGACCCGCTATCCGGTGCGCGACCGGCTCGAGGCCCAGCTGGAGGCGGCCCGGGACCCGCGCCGGGAGCGCTACCTGGAGCTGCTGTCGGTGGTCAACGGCTGGCCGGCCCCGGAGCGTCTCGGCCCGGTGCTCGGCTGGTTCCTCACCGCCCTGCGGCATCGCTGACAGCTACCCGACACCGCCGCCACTTCGGTATCAGGGGCACCGGCTGGCAGCTCTGCATCCTACGGATGCGGCCGAGGGGGACGTGTCCTCGCCGCCCGTCCCTCCCCGGGCGGGCGGCGACTCACTCGGGCGAAAGGTGTACGCACTCGTGAAACGTCACATGCGCGAGAACTACTACGTCGTCGGCGAGGGGATCCTGACCACGGACGGCAAGAGCGGAGTGTGTGAACGGCCGTCCACCGAGGCGTCCCTGCGCAAGTTCCGGTTCTCCCGGCTGCTGCCCAAGGGCGGGACCATCGACGCGACCGTCCTGGAGAAGGTCGCGACGGCGATGACCGTGGCACCCACGGCCCCGGCGGTGCAGCCGGAGTCCGCCGATCCGCCGGTGCCGGCCGGCTTCACCTACCTGGGCCAGTTCGTCGACCACGACCTGACCCTGGACAACACGGCCCGCGCACTGGGCGAGCACGTCACCGTCAACGAGCTGCTGCAGGGCCGGTCGCCGGCCCTGGACCTGGACTCGGTGTACGGCCGCGGCCCCGGCGACCGCGACGACGACCGCTTCTACGCCCCGGACAAGCTGAAGCTGCGCGTCGGCATCACGGCCGCGATCGGCACCGGCGGCACCAACGTCAACCTCAACGGCTACGACCTGCCGCGGGTCACCCAGGGCTCGACCAAGGCGGAGCGGCAGCGCGCGCTGATCCCGGACCACCGCAACGACGAGAACCTCATCGTGGCGCAGACCCACCTGGCGTTCATCCGCTTCCACAACCGGGTCGTCGACCAGCTGGCCGACAACGGCGTGCCCAGCGCGATCCTGTTCGAGCGGGCCCGGGAAACCGTCGTGCGGCACTACCAGTGGATGCTGCGCACCGACTTCCTGCCGCGGATCGTCGACCGGGAGATCGTCGAGGACGTGTTCACCACCGGCCGACGGTTCTTCGAGGTGCCCGGCGACGGCCACACCAACGGTCATCAGCGGTACGCCAAGGCCGGCGACACCCCGACGATGCCGATCGAGTTCTCGGTGGCGGCGTACCGGCTCGGGCACAGCATGGTGCGGGCCGCGTACGACTGGAACCGGATCTTCTCCGGCACCCGGGGCAGCCTGCGGTTGCTGTTCACCTTCAGCGGCACCAGCGGCAACTTCGACCCGGCCAACCCGGACGTCAACGACCAGGAGTCGGGGCTCTTCGAACGGCTCCCGACCAACTGGGCGGTCGACTGGCGGCGGATGTACGACTTCGCCGCGGAGGCCTCCCGCCCCGACCTGGCCGCGCCGGCCGGCGTCAACATCGCCCAGCGCATCGACACGCTGCTGGTCAACCCGCTGGCCGGGATGCCCAAGGGCACGTTCGGCGGCAACGGCACCAGCCCGCCGGAGATCCAGCTGAACCTGGCGTTCCGCAACCTGGTCCGGGCGAACATGGTCGAGCTGGCCAGCGGCCAGCAGGCGGCGGAGTTCCTCGGCGTCGCGCCGCTCACCGCGGAGCAGATCATCGACGGTACGGACGCCGGCGCGGTGCTCACCACGCTCAGCGACGACGAGCGGGACGCGTTCGCCGCCCGGACGCCGCTGTGGTTCTACATCCTGCGGGAGGCGGAGCTCAACGGCGGACGGCTCACCGGCGTCGGCGGCCGGATCGTGGCGGAGGTCTTCCACCGCGCGATGGAGGGCAGCCGCATCTCGATCGTGCGCGACCCGTCGTGGCACCCGAGCCTGGGCCCGGACGCCGACACGTTCCGGATGGTCGATCTGCTGCTGTTCGCCTTCGAGGGCCGCGCCGAGCTGCTCGCGCCGCTCGGCGACACCGACCCCGCCGCACCGCCGGCCGATCCGGCAGCGCCGCCGGTGGCCCCGACGGCCTGAGGTGCACCGACCGCTGCTCGCGGACCGGGATCATCGCGGATCCCGGCCCGCGAGTTCGTCACGTCACGTCACCGCCGGGGCACCGCCTGCTGGTGACTGCGGGTGACCGCCGGACGTCTGCCATCATGGCCGGATGGTTGTGACCAGAGTCGTCCGTGCCGCCCTGGCCGTGTGTGCCGTCGCCGCTTTCGCCGGCTGCTCGTCGGACGACTCCCCCGACCCCGACGGCACGATCACCGTCGACACCGTGCGCAACGCTCTGCTCAAGCCCGCCGAGGTCGGCCCGACCTGGAAGGCCCCGCCGGAGTCGGCGGCGCCGAACCAGCTCGTCAGCATCTGCGGCGCCGACACCGCCCCGGCCGGCATCCCGGGCAAACCACAGCTGGTCGCCGCGCCGCTCTCCGACGAAGGCACCGAGGGCGTGCAGAGCCTGACCCAGCTGGGCCTGGTCTACGAGGACGCCGTCTCCGCCGCGACCGCGCTCGCCACGCTGCGTACGGTCGCCGACGCCTGCGCACCCACGGTGTCACGGCCGGCGAAGTCCGGCGAGCGCGAGGAACCGGCGTACACGGAGACGGCCGCGACGGCCCCGCTGGAGGAGGGCGGCTGGATCGGCTTCGTCACCACCCGCCAGAAGCAGTACGACAAAGCGCACCCCGCCACCGCCGACGTGGCCGTGGCCGCGCTGGCCCGGGGCAACGTGGTGCTCGTCGACCAGTACGCGATCTACCGCCTGGGCAAGTCGGACGCGAGCGCCAACCCCCAGTTCTCGGCCGACTGGCAGAAGCTGGTCGGCACGACCGTCAAGCGGATCGGCGGCCAGTGACGGTCAGCGGGCCCGGCCCTCGAGCATCATCGCCACCGACCGGGCCACCCGCCGGGCCCTCGTCTCCGCCGCCTTCGCGCCGGTGACCTGCAGGACGTGCCAGCTCTTGTTGCTGTAGGACAGGCCGTCCCAGAACGCCTTCGCGGCCGGCTCGGCGTCGAGCGCCGCCGCGAGATCCGCCGGCACCTCCACCTCGCGTACGGCCCGGTCCAGCACGACGTCCACGTCGAGCACCTCGCCGGGCGCGATCCCGGCGGCGGCCCGGCGTTCCGCGCTGACGCCCAGCCAGTAGGAGCCGCTCATCCGCGCGATCGAGCTGCGCCACTCGAAGCCGTTGACGGTCACGACCACCTTGGGCCGGCCACCGCCGTCCAGCGCGGCCACCACCTCGTCGTCGACCGGGAACCCGGCTGTGTTCCCGCCGGTCGGCTGCAGCTCCGCGCGAAACCTCATGAGCAGGGAATCTACCCGCTCAGGGCACGGGTGCGAGGTCACGTTCCGGCTCGCGCGGGGCCGGCTCGTCGCGGACCCGGGTCAGCCGCCCCGGCCACCACATCCACCGTCCCAGGTCCAGGTTGAGCGCGGTCACCAGCACCGACCGCACGATCAGGGTGTCCAGCAGCACGCCGAACGCGACCGCGAAACCGATCTCGGCGAACGCCACCAGCGGCAGGCTGCCGAGCGCGGCGAAGGTGCCCGCCAGCACGATCCCGGCCGAGGTGATCACCCCACCGGTGGCGGCCAGGCCGATCAGCGCGCCACGGCGGGTGCCGTGCGTGTGGGCCTCCTCGCGGACCCGGGTCATCAGGAAGATGTTGTAGTCGATGCCCAGGGCGACCAGGAAGACGAACACGTACAGCGGGAACGAGGTGTCCTCGCCGGCGAAGCCGAACACGTGCCGGAAGACCAGCGCGCTGACGCCCAGCGCCGCGCCGAAGGACAGCACGACCGTGGCGATCAGCACCAGCGGGGCGACGATCGCGCGCAGCAGCAGGCCCAGGATCACCAGCACCACGAGCAGGACCAGCGGGATGATCAGCCGGTTGTCGTGCTCGTTGGCCTCGTTGATGTCCAGCGTCATGGCGGTCATGCCGCCCACCTGCGCGTCGCCGACCGGATGCACGGCGGCGCGGACCCGCTTGATGGTGGCCATCGCGGCGTCGCTGTCCGGCGGGTCGGCCAGCAGGCCCTCGATCAGCACCAGGTCGCCCTTGACCACGGGCTCACCGGCGGAGCTGATGCCGGGTGTGGCGGCGACCGCCGACCGGATCTGGGCGGCCGCGGCCGCCTGGCCGATCACGACGACCGGCTGGCCCTGGCCGGCCGCGAAGTGCCGGGCCAGCGCCTCCTCGCCGGAGACCGACGACGGCTTGTCGACGAACTGGTCGGCCTGGGTCAGGCCGTTGGCCTCGAGCTGGAGCAGGCCCAGCGACATCGCGCCGAGCACGGCCGCGGTGGTGACCCAGACCAGGCGGGGCCGGCGGGCGATCCGCGTGCCGAGCCGGGCGTAGATACCGGTGGCGGTCGGCTCGGCTGTGCCCATCGCCGGGCGCACCGGCCAGAACAGCCAGCGGCCGAAGATGACCAGCAGCGCGGGCAGCAGGGTGATCATCGCGAGCAGCCCGACCACGATGCCGAGCGCGGAGACCGGGCCCAGGCCGCTGGTCGAGTTGACCTCGGCCAGCGTCAGGCAGGACATGCCCACGGCCACGGTGGCGGCGCTGGCGATGATGGCCGGCCCGGCCCGGTGCAACGCGAGCGCCATCGCCTCGTGCCGGTCGTCGTGCCGGCGCAGCTCCTCGCGGTAGCGGGCGACGAGCAGCAGGGCGTAGTCGGTGCCCGCGCCGAAGACGAGCACCGTCAGGATGCCCGCGCTCTGCGCGTTCACCACCAGCCCGGCGTGCTTGGCCAGCAGGTAGATGACCGCCTGCGAGGTGGTCAGCGCGACCCCGGCGGAGATGATGGGCAACAGCCAGAGCACCGGACTGCGGTACGTGATCAGCAGGATGATCGCCACGATCGCCAGCGTCGTGTAGAGCAGGGTGCCGTCGATCCCCTCGAACGCCTCGGCGCTGTCCGCGGCGGTGGCGGCCGGCCCGGCGTACTGGATGCTGAGCCCGCCGCTCCCGGCGCCGGTGGTGGCCTTCAGCTGGTCGACCGTGTCGACGATCTTGTCCCAGCCGTCCGCGTCCACCTTGATCGGCACGATGGTCTGCAGCGCCTGACCGTCCTTGGCCGGCACGGGCCCGGTGACGTCACCGGTGACCCCGGCGACCCGGCCCATCGCGGCAGCGTCCTGAGTGGCCTTGGCGGTGTCGGCCGGGGTGATGCCGGCGGCCCGCTCGTAGACGATGACGGCCGGTGCGATGTCGTCGGCCTGGAAGGTGCCCTGCAGCTCGGAGACCTGGGTGGCTTCCGCCCCACCGGGCAGCCAGGCGGCATTGTCGTTCTTCTGGACGTCGGTCAGCTTGCCCGCCATCGGCGCCGCGATCATGAGCACCACGACCCAGAGGCCGAGCACCACCCATTTGCTCCAGCGTCCGCACACCAGCCTGGCCATCTCGGAACCCCCCGTGTCATCCGATGGGCCGGAGCGTAGGCCCGCCCGATGACCGCACCAAGCAGAAAAACGACAGCTCAGGGTTTTCTCGGGGTCGATATCGGATGATCGGCTACGCCGCCCGGTCCTTACAGCGCGCCGCGGGCGACGGCGAACCCGTACGCGGCCAGCGTGTAACTGTCGGTCATCTCCCCCGCCACCATCATCGCCTCCAGCTGCTCGCGGGTGACCAGCCGGACGTCGTCGATGCCTTCCAGGAACGCGTCCCGGGTGCCTTCGGCGGGCAGCTCCGGGACGTCGAGGCGGGCCAGGAAGATCTCGTCGAACTCGGCGTCGTTGGCGAAGCGGCCGAGCAGCTCGACCTTGCCGACCGGGACGCCCAGCTCCTCGGTGAGCTCCCGGCCCGCGGTGGTGGCGCCGTCCGCACCCGGCTCGGCGAAACCGCGCGGGATCTCCCAGTGCCAGCTCCGGGAGTCGTGCCGGAAATGCCGGATCAACACGATCCGGCCGTCCGGGAGCACGGGCAGGACCGCCGCGCCGGTACCGACCACGGCACCCATGATGCGGATGAACGGCCCCAGTCCCCCGTCACGGAACCGGACCGCGTCGCGCACCCCGATCACGAACGAGTCCTCATAGATCACGCCGATGTCGCCGTACTCCTCGGGCTTGCCCACCGCCCGCAGTTTCGCGGCGGACTCGTCGGCGACCAGGCTCTGCCCGGCCTCGTCGAAGACGATCTCGTAGGCCGCGTCCGGCGGGTTGACGAACAGGTGCGGGCGCTCGGCCCGCAGCTCGTCGTAGCGGGCCAGCCGCTGCGCCCGGCGCTGATCCCGCGACATGCTTTCCGAACTCACGTAGCCTCCGCTCGACGGCCGTTCATCAGGGCCAGTCTGCCGGGGCCGGCCCCGGTGCAGAAGAACCTGTCGACGTCCCGACCGAAACCGGCCGGCCGCCGGGGCTGCGGGACGCTCGTAGAGTGGCCGCATGCATCCCGACCCCGAGCTGCTCACCACCGCTGAGCAGGAGGCTTACCGCTTGCTGGTGCGGCTCGCCGGTGCCGGCCCGGACGAGCTGGCGCGGCTCGCCGGCACGTCCGCGCGGCAGGCCGCTGACGTGCTGGAGTCGTTGCGCGCCAAGGGCCTCGTCACCCCCGGCCCGACCTTTCACGCCCTGCCACCGGATGTTGCTCTGGGTGACACGCTGCTGCGTCAACAACAGTCGCTGGAGTCGGCGCGACAGGTCGTCGCCGCGCTCAGTGAGGACTACCGCAGCAGCAACCGGCGGCGCAGCGCCGAGCACCTGGTCGAGATCGTCGTCGGTGCGCAGGCGCTGCGACGGCGGTTGTTCGAGATGCAGGACACCGCCCGGGAGGAGATCCTCTGGTTCTGCCGGGCCAACCCGATCGCCATGCAGGGACCGGAGAACGAGGAGGAGGGCTCGGCGCTGGCCCGGGGCGTGAGGTACCGCGCCATCTACGAGCGGGAGCTGCTGGAGAAGCCCGGCGAGCTGGCGAGCATCGTCGAATCGATCAAAGCGGGTGAGGAGTCGCGCACTTTGCCTGCTCTGCCCGTACGGCTGGCGATCGCCGACCGCTCCCTGGCCATCTGCCCGCTGGTGCCGGACGAGTCCCGCGGGGTCGGCGAGCCCACCGCCGCGCTGATCCGCTCCAGTGAGCTGCTCGACGCGCTGGTGGCGCTCTTCGAGAGCTACTGGGAGCGGGCCACGCCGGTGCTCGCCGACGCCCCGCGTGGGGACCTGCCGGCGCCCGAGGTGCTGCTGCTTTCGCTGTTCGTCTCTGGGATGCCGGACAAGTCGATCGCCACCCATCTCGGGGTCAGCAAGCGCACCGTGCAGCGCCGGCTGGACCGGCTGATGGCCCTGGCCGGAGTGGACACCCGCACCGGCCTGGCGTTCCAGGCGGCCCGCCGGGGCTGGCTGACAGCCCCGGCGGACCCGGCCGGTCAGCCGCGCGGGTAGGCGCGGACCACCGTCTGCGTCACGGTGTTGCCCGCCTTGTCCTTCGCGGTGACCCGCAGCGAGACCGGCGTACGCCCGCCCGGGATCAGGGCCGTGCTGCCGACGGTCACGGCCCGCTGGAACGTGGCGCCGTCGTCGGCCGACACCTCCACCTTCAGGCTGGTCACCTTGGCCGAGAAGGTCAGCTTCAGCAGGTGCGCCCGGGTCGTGCGCGGCGCGTCGTAGCCGACGTGCAGCAGCGGCAGGGTGCCGTCGGCCCCGGAGCGGAACGTCCACTCGGTTTCGGTCCTCGTGCCGTACAGCCAGTCCTCGCCACCGCGTTGCGTGGTGAGGCGCAGCTTGTACGCCGCCGTCCCCTTGCTCGTGGCCACGTTCTGCCAGGCGTTCGGCAGCTCGGCAAGCACCTCGCCGTCCCGCCAGAGCGTGGCGGCCACGGGGTCGAGCGCCTCGGCCTCGTAGTGACCGTCGCTGTCCACGAACTCCGCGACGCGCAGTTTCAGCACGTCACCGACGCGGGTCGACGCGATGCCGGCCGGCGCCGCGGGCCGTACCACCGGGGCGGCCCAGCTCTCCGCCTCCTTGCCCGCGCTGTAGCTCCGCGGCAGCTCGGTGAAGCCACCCTGCAACGGCCCGAAGCTGCTCCACGGGTAGAGGCTGTGCACCCGGTGCTGCCACACCGAGTCGCCGGCCGACACCCACTCCTCGCGGGTCGACGGGGTGTGCACCACGCGCGAGGTGTCGTTCCACGAATACGTCTGCCAGGGGCGCCATCCGAACCGCTGCTCCTTCACCCAGTCGAAACCGCCGTTGTCGGCGTAGGTCGTGCTGATCCGCCGGCTGTTGGCGGCTGTCACCCGGTGCACGACGCGCTCCGGGATGCGGTCCTCGGACACCTGGAAGACGTCGTAGAGGTACGGGCTCGACCGGGTCAGGGTCAGGTCGATCACCGCGCCCGGACGGGCGGCCCGGGCGAGCAGCTTCTGCCCGTCGTCGTACGCCACGGCCAGCGAGGTCACCGGCAGCTGTTCGGCGTCCGGTGCGAACACCGTCCACGCGGAACGGTCGGCCGGCCGCACCAGCAGGGCTGCCGCCGCGCCGGCTCGCGCCGCCGCGTCGATCTGGTCCAGCTCGTCAGCGTCGGTCGCCGGGATCAGCACAGCTTTCCCTCGTACGGGGCCGGCACCCCACGTGGTCAACGGGAACCGCTTGGTGCCGGCGTAGGCCGGTGAGTTGCCCAACAGGTTGAGGTCGAGCGGACCGCTGACGCCGGGCACCCGGGTCTGCACCATCGGCGCCACGAGCTGCCACCGCGACGAGAACTCGAAGCTGCCCTTGGCCACCTTCCGCGTCGGTACGACGTTGACCTGCTCGATTGTGCTGAAGTGCATGACGCCGTGAGAGATGCCGCGGCCCGTGCCGGTGACCCGGTGCACGTAGTAGCTGAGCACCGCCTGCTGCTCCGAGGGCTTGGGCGTCTCGATCCGGATCGGCGTGCCCTTGCGGGCGTCGATCAGCACCTCGATGTCCCGGTCGACCCGCAGCTCCGGGATGCTCACGTAGGTGGCCTGCTCGTCGAGCGGCGCACCGTCCTCGAGCAGCGCGTCGAGCAGGTACGTCCCCTCCTGCACCTCCCACGTACGGCCACCGGTGCCGAACCAGCCGAGCACGTCGAAGCGGCTGTCGTCGCCGTGGATGGTCAGTGCGGGCACGGCTGCGGGCGTACCGCTGCGGTCGACGGCCTTGACCGTGACGGTGTGCCGGGGGCCGTCCAGGGTCGCGCCGATCGCGGTGGTGACCACGGTGCCGGCGGCGGTGGCCTTGAGCCAGCCGCTGAACTGGCCCTGGTCCTGCTGCGCGAAGTCGACGCTGAGCACGACGGACGCGGAGCCGGCGGCCGGCACGGTGACGCTGGGCTTGTCCGTGGTGAAGCCGGCCGGTGCGGCCAGGGCCAGGGTCACCGGCGTGCTGCCCGCGTTCGTGTAGGTCACGGTCTTGGTGGCGATGCTCGGCGTCTCGCCGACCGCGTGCAGGCCGAAGTCCGCGACGGCCGTGCCGGTCACCGGCTGGGTGGTGGCCCGGGTGAGGTCGACGCGGCCGGCGCCCTGGGCGTACACGGACTGGCCGGCGGCGGTCTTCGCGGTGCTGACCAGCGCTTCCTTGATTCTGGGGCCGGTCCAGTCCGGGTGCTGCTGGGCCAGCAGGGCCGCCGAACCGGCGATGTGCGGCGTCGCCATCGAGGTGCCGGAGGCCGCGGTGTAATGCTCGTCGACCGGGTCGCCCATGGTCGTGCCGGCCGCGCGGGCCGCCACGATGGCGACGCCCGGCGCGGTGATCTCGGGCTTGAGACCGAGGTCGCCGAGGCGCGGGCCGCGGCTGGAGAAGTCGGCGAGCTGGTCGGCCCGGTCGACCGCGCCGACCGTCAGCGCGCTGGGGGCGGCACCGGGGGTGCCGACCGTGGAGTCCGCGCCCTCGTTACCCGCCGCGATGACGAACAGGGCGCCGCTGGCCGCGCTGATCTCGTCGACCGCGACGCTCATCGGGTCGGTGCCGTCGGTGGCCGAGCCGCCGAGGCTCATGTTGACGACCTTGGCCCCCTGCGCCACAGCCCACTGCATGCCCTGGATGATCTCGGACTCGTAGCCGGAGCCACTGTCGTCGAGCACCTTGCCGATCAGCAGCTGGGCGCCGTACGCGACACCCTTGCGGCTGCCGCCGGAGGCCGCGCCGCTGCCGGCGACCGTGGCCGCGACGTGGGTGCCGTGGCCGAAGCGGTCGACGGTGTCCTCGCTCGCGCTGAAGTTGCGCGCCTCGGCGATCCGGCCGGCCAGATCGGGGTGGCCGGCGTCGACGCCGGTGTCGAGCACGGCGACCTTGACGCCGCGGCCGTCGAGCCCGGCCTGCCAGGCGGTGGGGGCGCCGATCTGCGCGGTGCTGCGGTCCAGCACCGGCTTGACCTTGCCGTCCAGCCAGATGTGGGTCTCACCCGCGGTCCGGGCGGTCGCGTTCCGCGCCTTCCAGAAGGCGGCCAGGCTGTCCTTGGCCGGCTTGATCGCGGTCGCGTCGATGCTGGTCAGGGCGCGCGCGTCGGCGGTACGGAAGGCAGCGCCGCCACCCTGGACGATGAGCGGCAGGGTCGGTGAGGCCGCGTCGCCGTAGCCCTGGGCCACCAGGTGCTCGACGTCGAACAGCTCGGCGTCGAGGCGGCCCGCGTCGACCAGCGGGATCGCGTCGGCCGGCAGCACCCGCAGGCCGCCGTCGGTCTCCAGGGTGTGGAACGTGACGCCCTCGCGGCCGGGGGCGGGACGGACCGTGGCCGCGTACCGCTGGCCGGTCTTGGTGAGTGCGACCGTGTCGCCGGTGATCAGGGTGATGGTCGCGGCGCCGGGCTCGGCCCGGGCCGGTGCCGGTGCGGCCGGGGCGGCCGCCGCGGGGCCGGGTATCGCCGTGGCTCCGATCAGGACGCCGACGAGCAGACGACTCAGCATGGGGACTCCTTCGCAGCGTGATTCGCTGCACGCATCATGGAGTCCGGATATTCACCGTCGTGTTACGTGAGGCTGCCGCAGAGCGGACATGGCGTGATGTGGACAGGCGTCACTCCGGGTCGGCCGGTCCGGCCAGACCCGCTCGCTCGTCGCGCTCGGCCCACTCCAGCAGCGTGGTGAGGCTGAAGGCCGTATCGTCGATGCTCGCGTGCAGGTCACCCAGCTCGGCGAAGCGGGCCGGCACGGTCTGCAGGGTGAAGTCGTCGGGCTCCACGGCGTCGACCTCGTCCCAGCGGATCGGCGTGGAGACCGTCCCCCGCTGGTTGCCCCGCACCGAGTACGCGCTGGCGATGGTGTGGTCGCGGGCGTTCTGGTTGTAGTCGACGAACAGCTTCTCCGGGTCGCGGTCCTTGCGCCACCAGGTGGTGGTCACCTCGGGCGAGCGCCGCTCGACCTCCCGGGCGAAGGCCAGCGCCGCCCGCCGTACGTCGGGGAACCCGTGCTCGGGCGCGATCCGGACGTAGATGTGCAGGCCCCGGCCGCCGGAGGTCTTGGGATAGCCGGTGATGCCCAGCTCGTCGAGGACCTCGTGGGCCACGTGCGCGACCCGGCGTACGGTGTCGAACCCGCAGTCGGGCATCGGGTCGAGGTCGATGCGCCACTCGTCGGGCTTCTCGGTGTCGGCGCGCCGGGAATTCCACGGGTGGAACTCGACCGTCGACATCTGCACTGCCCAGATCACCTCGCCCAGCTGGGTCACGCACAACTCGTCGGCGTGCCGCTTGTAGCGGGGGAACTCCACCCGGACCGTCTGCAACCAGGGCGGGGCGCCGTGCGGCACCCTCTTCTGGTGCACCTTCTCCCCGGCCAGGCCGTCCGGGAAGCGGTGCAGCATGCACGGCCGCTCGCGCAGCGCCCGCACGATGCCGTCGCCGACGCTCAGGTAGTAGTTGACCAGGTCGAGCTTGGTCAGGCCGAGCTCCGGGAAGTACACCCGGTCCGGGTTCGAGACACGGACGGTGTGCTCCCCGGCATCGACCTCGATCGCGGGTGACTTGGTGGCCATAGGGCCAACCTAGCCGCTCGGTCCGCCGCGCGAGCCCCTTACTCTGAGCGGCATGCCGACTCCGCTGCGCGTGAAACTGCAAGAGGCCCACAGCGGGATGCTGCTCGTCAGCGTCACCCCACCCCGGCAGAGCGCCGCCGCCCGGGCCGACGAGATCGCGGCCGTCACCACGGCCCGGCTCGCCGACGTGGACCTGGACGGGCTCGTCCTCTACGACATCGACGACGAGAGCGACCGTAACCCGGACGACCGGCCGTTCCCGTTCCTGCCGACGATGGACCCGGCGGACTTCCACGCCGGTCACCTCGGCGGCTTCGGTAAGCCGGTGGTCATCTACCGGTGCGTCGGCAAGTATCCGCGCGACGAGCTGTCGTCCTGGTTGCGGGCGGTGGACACCGACCAGGTCATGACCGTCTTCGTCGGCCCGTCGTCGAGCGACAAGGCAGTGCGCACGGACCTGCGCACAGCCCACGAGCTGCGCCGCGAGGTGCGCCCGGACCTGCTGGTGGGCGGCGTCGCGATCACCGAGCGGTACATCCGGGGCCGCGACGAGCACCTGCGGATGGTGTCCAAACAGGAGCGTGGCTGCGCGTACTTCGTCTCCCAGGTGGTCTACGACGTCGACGCCACCAAGAGCATGCTCTCGGACTACTACTACGCCTGCCGCGACCGCGGCATCGCGCCGCGCCCGGTCATCCTGACGATGTCGGTGTGCGGGTCGCTGAAGACCCTGGCGTTCCTCAAGTGGCTGGGCGTGAACGTGCCGCCATGGCTGGAGAACACCCTGCGGCACTCGCCGGATCCGCTGGCCGAGTCGTTCGACCAGTGCGTGCGCAACGCCCGCGACCTGATCACCTTCTGCCGGCGGCTCGGGATGCCGTTCGGCTTCAACGTGGAGAGCGTGTCGATCCGCAAGGTGGAGATCGACGCGTCCATCGCGCTGGCCGTCGAGCTGCGGAAGCTGCTCGACCGGGGTTGATCCCGGCCCAGGGCCTGTCCTCGTTGTGCTGCCCAGGGAGGTTGGTCAACCGGGTGACCGGGGATAGGCCGCCGAATGCCCACCCGTCGGCCAGGGTGCGGTGCGGTCGCTGCGCGGTGCTTGTGGCCCTGGGCGCACATCCACGTGGATCAGCGCACCGGGGGTCTCGTGCTCATACCGGCGGACTCGTTCGCCGGTATGCCGATCAATGTGGGAGAGCCGGTTCACCCGGCACCGGGTCAGGACCGCGTGCACAGGTCGAGGCGGCATGTCGAGTCGGGCGCCGATCGCCACCGGTCCGAGCCGCTTGCTCCAGCGAAGACGGACGATCCGCTTGACCACCGGCCGCGGCGTGCGGGAAGGCTGACGGTGCGGCCGGCTCGAGCGGTCCTGCATGCCGGCCTCACCCATCGCGGCGTACCGCTCGGCCCACCGTTTTCGCGGTCCGGTAGGACACCTTCGCTACCGTGTCAACTCATGTCAAGTACTGAGACTGCATCCGCATCGCCACAAGTACTGCTGTCGGGGCTTGCCTACCCCGAGTCACCTCGGTGGCACAAAGGACGGCTCTGGTTCGCCCATTGGGGCACCGGAGAGATCGTCGCCACCAACCTCGCCGGCACCAGCGAGGTAGTCGGTACCGGTCCGACCGGGCTCGGCTGGTCGCTGGGTTGGCTTTCTGACGGCCGATTGCTCGTGACTGGTGACCGCCTCATGCGTCATGAATCCGATGGAAGAACGGTGCCACACGCCGACCTCGGCGCCATAGCCTCCCATGGTTGGAACGAGATAGTCGTCGACGGGCGAGACAACGTCTACGTCAACGGATTCGACTTCGCGGCTCCTGAGGAGGGAGTGATCGCGATGGTCTCCAACGAGGGCCAAGTTCGGAAGGTGGCCGAAGGTCTGGCCTTCCCCAATGGCATGGTTGTCACGCCCGACAACAGCACGCTGATCGTGGCCGAGTCATTTGCTGGCCGGCTGACCGCCTTCGACATCGGGTCCGACGGGAGCTTGTCCAGCCGCCGGACATGGGCCGAGGGTATCGGACCCGACGGAATCTGCCTCGACGCCACCGGCGCGATCTGGACGCACGCCGCAGATGTCGAGGCCCAGGCCGACGTTGGCCCGGGTCCACATGGGGCTTGCGTTCTGGTACGCGAAGGTGGGGAGGTGCTGAAGCGGGTGGACACCGATCAAGCCGGCTTTGCCTGCGCGCTCGGAGGACCGAACGAAGACATCCTCTTCCTGTTGGTTGCTGACTGGCTGGGCTTCGAACGCATCGATGAGGCGCTCGCCAACCGCACAGGCAAAGTTCTTCACCTGCCAGTTTGACAGCACGCGGACCGTCCAGACAGAACCGCGCGTCACACGATCCCGGTGACCAACCTCCCTGGGCAGCACACCTAGTCGGCGCGGTGCCGGCCCACGCGGGCCGGTTCCCGTTGTTCCGGTACGCCGTTCGCGCGCCGGCCGCCGCCGAGGTGCTTGACCGCGTACATGGCGTGGTCGGCGGCGCGCAGGGCCTGGTCCGGGTCGTCGCTCGGGGTGGCCAGGTGCACGCCGACGCTGGCCCCGATGGTGATCTCGGCGCCGAACACCTGGAACGGGCGCTCCACCGCGAGCCGGACCCGCTGGCTCATCGCGTCGGCGTCGGCCTGCGCGGTGACCCCCGGCATCAGCACCACGAACTCGTCGCCGCCGACCCGGGCCAGCACGTCACCCTCGCGGACGCAGGCGCTGAGCCGCTCGGCGACCTGGCGCAGCAACTCGTCGCCGGCCTCGTGCCCGTGCGCGTCGTTGACCGGCTTGAAGCCGTCGAGGTCGACGAAGAGCACGGCCACCGCCTCGTCGCGCAGCGAGGTGCCCAGCGCGTCCTGCATGCGCCGGCGATTCGGCAGTCCGGTGAGCGCGTCGTGGGTGGCCTCGTGGTGCAGCCGCTCCTGGAACGCCCGGTTCTCGGAGATGTCGCGGGCGTTGATGACGATGCCGGTCAGCGCCGGGTTCTGCATCTGGTTGGAGGCGGTGAACTCGAACCAGGTGGCGTTGCCGGCCCGGTTGAGGATCCGGGTCTGCAACCGCAGCACCGAGTCCCGCCCGCTGAGCAGCGCGGCGAAGGCCTCCCGCATCCGCGGCCGGTCCTCCGGGTGCACCAGCTCGAAGACGCTGGAACCCTGCAGCGAGCCCGCCGGGAAGTGCAGCACCGACGCGGCGCTGGGGCTGGAGTACGCGACCCGGCCCTCGGCGTCGAGCACGGCCACCATGTCCGGGGCGTGCAGGAACAAGGCCTGGAACCGCTCGTCGGCGCGGCGCCGCTGGACCTGGGTGCGGTAGCCGAGGGCGGAGATGCCGACGGCGCCGATCAGAAGCATCGCCAGCAGCGTCACGTTGATGGTCTGGCTGCGGCTGTGCACCGCGCCGTCGAAGGACGCCAGCGTCTGGGTGCGCACGTACGCCCAGCCGCCCGGCAGCGACTCGTTCTTCACGACGATGGAGATCATCTCGGTGCCGGCCGCGCGGTACTCGACGAACACCGACCCGTCGGTCAGCCGGGCCGCGGCGGTGACCACGGCGGGGTCGATCCGGGTGCCGATCCGCTCGGCCTGGCTGGTGAAACCGACCTGCCCGGCGGTGTCGACGATCGAGGTCAGATGCGCCGCCGACTTCAACCGCGCGGTGTACGCCTGCAGAGTCGTAGCCGCGAACTTGTGGTAGCCGACCAGCAACGCCGCGGTGGCGCCCCCGGCCTTGATCGGCACAGCGAAAGCCTCGACCGCGACGGTGTTCCCGCCCGCGTCCTTGACCTGCATGACCGAGGAGACGCCGAGCTTGCCCGCGGCCAGCAACGCGCGCATCGGCTGGTAACCGGTGTCGGAGCCCGGCGGCAGCGGGTTCCCCCGGGACGCGTTCAGCACGGTGCCGTCGAGCCCGGTGATCGCCGCCCCGTACGGGAAGGAGGTGGACTTCGCGACGTACGCCTCGAGCGCCTCCCGGTCCCCGACGTAGCCGGCGCCGAGGTGGAAGGGGTAGCTGTCGGCGAAGGCCTTGAGCTCCTTGGCGGAGAGCTGCTGCATCTGCCCGGCCAGGGTCGCGTTGTTGACCGCGAGCGCCAGCGAGTCGGAACGGTGCACCGTGTCGGCGGCACGCAGCGCCGACCGGTTCACCATCACGCCCACGATGCCGACAGCCACCAGCAGCAGAACGCTGACGACCACGGCGAGCCAGTTGCGCAGCCGCATCTGATTGCCTCCTCGCCGCCAACGATCGGGCGCGGAGCGGGCGAGCTGAACGAAATCGCCCGGAAGTTGCGGCTGTCAGCTCACCGCGGACCACTCGGGGTCACGGCCCAAGTAACGCAGCAGCTGCGCGGCGGCGCCGTCCTGCTCACCGGCCGCCAGCGCGGGTGCGTACGCGCCGTACTGACGCAGCGGCTCGACGATCGCCCGGGCCACCGGCAGCAGCTCGGCGGCGAGGTCGTCGTCGAGCCGCGCGGGCCGGCCGGTCGCGACCGCGATGTCCCAGGCGTGGACGGCGGCGTCGAGCGCGGCGGCCCCGACGGCCGTGGCGGCGGGCAGGGCACCGTGCGGCAGCGGGGTCGGCGCCGTGCCGGAGGGGTCGACGGTGGCGAAGGCGGCCGCGGCCGCGGCGAGGGTGGGCTCGACGAGCTCGGCCGGGCTGCCGGTCAGGGAGCCGGACGGCGTGAACGGGTCGTCGGCCGGGCCGCCGTGCCCGGTGATGGCGGCGACGTAGGCGAGCTGGTCGCCCGCGGCGTGCTGGAGGACCTGAGCCACGGTCCACTCCGTGCAGGGTGTGGGCCGGCCGAGGTCGGCGTCGGTCAGCGCCGCGGTCGCGTCGCGCAGGGCTGCGTGGGCGCGGTCCAGGACGGTCCAGGTGGTCGTCGCGTTCATGATCTCTCCTCGCCGCTTCCGGAACGGAATGAAACGTTCCGCTACCTCTGAAAGTAGCGGAACGATCCGTTCCGCACAAGTGTTAGCCTGGTCCGGACGTCTCCACGCCGTCCGGAAACGAGGTCGACCATGACGGAACCCGAGGTCCTGAACGGCCGCCGCGCCCGGGCCGTCCGCAACGACGGCGCGATCCTCACCGCGGCCCGGAACGTCTTCCTCGCCGACCCGGACGCCCCGATCGGCGCGGTCGCCCGGGCCGCCGGGGTGGGCATCAGCGCGCTGTACCGGCGTTACCCCAGCAAGGAGGCATTGCTGGCGACGCTCTGCCTGGACGGCCTGCGGCAGTTCGTCGCTGTTGCGGAGGCGGCGGGTGAGGTGGCTGATCCATGGGAGGCGTTCGTGACGTTCCTGCGCGGCGTCGTCGAGGCCGACGTGCACTCGCTGACCGTGTATCTGGCCGGCCGTTTCCCGACCACGCCGGAGCACCGCGACCTGGCCGCGCAGGCCAGGGTGCTCGCGCACGGCATCCTGCACCGCGCCCAGCAGGCGGGTGCCGTCCGGGCCGACCTGGAGAGCACCGACCTGCCGATGATCTACGAACAGCTCGCCGCCATCCGTCTCGGCACCCCGGACCAGATCCGCGAACTACGCCGCCGCTACCTGGACATCCATCTCGCCGGCCTACGCGCCGCCGCGACCTCCTACGGCAGCCTGGTCGGCGCCGCCCCTACCGGCACCGCCCTCGGCGCCCGCTGGCACCGCCCCAGCTGACCCATCCCCCACGCCGGCCGCGGGCAACTCGCTGCCCACGGCGGTCACCATCGCCGCCAGGCCCAGCGCCGAAGCGCAGACCAGCAGCACCACCGACGCCGAGCCGGCGTCGGTCAACCCGCCCAGCACGTTGGTGGTGACCAGCAGCGGCACACTCTGCACGAGCACCAGCACCGCCTGGATCCGAGCCAGGTGCGTTGCCGGCGCCGCCCCCAGGACCAGCGGCGCGATGTGCGCACTGAACAGCCCAGCACCCACCCCGACCACCAGCCCGGCACCGACCGCCATCGCCACGCCGGGCGCCACCGCCAGCGCCGCCACCGCCCCCGCCGCGATCAGCAGCCCGGTGATCGCCGCCGCACCTGGCCGCCGGGCCGCACCCCGCGCCAGCACGACGCTCGCCACAACTGCCGTCCCGAGAGCCACGGCACCCACAACCGCCCCACCCGCAGCGGCAGGCCAGTGCCGCTGACGAGCCAGCAACGGCACCAGCAGCCCCGAAACCGGCAGCAGAGAGGCTGCCGCAGCCCCGGTCAGCAACAGCGCCGGCCGCAACACCTTGTCCCGCCCGGCCGTACGCAAGCCGTCAACCGCCTGCCGCCGGAAACCACCGGCCCGCGCCGATGCCGCACCCGCGGGACGACCCAGGTCCGGCAGACTTCGCCGCAGTACCAGCAGCACCAAGGCCATCAGGGCGAACGTCGCCGCGTTGCCCAGAGCCGCGGCGGCGATGCCCGCGGCAGCCACCACCACCGCGCCCAGCGGCGGCCCGGCAGCGGCAACGAGCTGCCCCGCGAGGTGGCGGGCCGACAACGCCCGGGCCAGGCCGGGACCACTCACCAGCAACCGCGGCAGCGACCCCGAGCTGGGCAGATAGAAGGCGTCCACCACCCCGACCGCCAGCGCCGCGCCCACCAGCAACCACGGCTGCTCACCCCACGCCAGCGCCGCGCCCGCGACCGCCAGCATCACGGCCGTCATCACGACGTCGGCCACGATCATCACGCGCCAGGCGCCGACCCGGTCGGCCACCGCCCCGCCCGCCAGCAGCAACAGCACCCGCGGCAGGTTGATCGCCGTCAGCACCAGGCCGGCGAACGCCCCGCCGCGCCCAGCCGCCACCCAGGCCATCGCGAAGCCCAGCACCTGCGTGCCGAGCAGTGACACCGTCGCGGCCGCCAGCCAGATCCCGTATCTCCGCACGGGTGGGAGCCTGGTGCCTCGAGTTGGTCGAGGGTCAAATCCTCAGCGGCGCCACGGCGGCGGCTGCTTGTGCAGCCACCATTGCAGCGCCTTCGTGACCTGCGGCAGCACGAGGTACGTCATCAGCGGCGTCAGGCACAACGTGGTCACCAGCGTGCGCACCAGCACGTGCTGCCCGGCCAGCAGGTGCCCCAGCGTCACCGCCGCGAGCAGGCTGACCGGGAAGAAGCCCAGCCAGATGATCACCGCCTGCTTCCAGCGCGGCGGCGGACCCGGCGCCGGCGCGGTCAGGTCGTCGACCTCGTGCTCCTGCGGCGGGTCGAACCAGCCCTCGATGCCGGTACGCCGCTCCACCCGGGTGTGCTCGACCATGCCCTGCGCCGACGACAGCCACCACTGCCGCTGCGGGGACTCCTCCCACGCGCGCAGGGCGGTGGCGTCGGCGAAGCGGTACAGCATGTGCCACTCCGTCGAGCCCAGCACCGGCCGCATCCAGCCCACCCCGAGGAAGCCGGGGAAGTCCTCGGCCAGGGTGGCGCCGGCCCGGACCCAGGCCAGCATCTCCGCGTTGCGGGACGGATCGGCCCGGCGGGTGATCGCCACGGTGACGGCGAGCTGCGGCGTTGCGGTTTCCATACCCTCGATGATTCATGCCCGGGGTCACGGCTGGGCGGCGAACGGCTCCGCCGAGCTGTGATGAAACGCGCGTACCTGGTCCTCGACCCGGGCCCGCAGCGCGAGGAAGGATGCGGTCCGCTTGACCGTCAGGTCCCGGTCCGTGGGCAGGTCAACGCTGAGATCGGTGGCCACCCGGCCCGGGTCGCAGGCCAGTACGACGACCCGGCCGCCGAGGAAGACGGCCTCCTCCACGTCGTGGGTGACCATCAGCACAGTGGTGCCCGTGTCCTGCCAGACCCGGCGGATGAAGAGCTGCATGTCCTCTTTCGTCTGCACGTCGAGGGCGCCGAACGGCTCGTCGAGCAGCAGGATCTCCGGCTCGCAGGCCAGCGCCCGGGCGATCGCCACCCGTTGCCGCTGGCCGCCGGAGAGCTGTCTGGGCAGCTTGTCGCGCAGTGCCGTCAGGCCGGTCTCGGCGAGGTACCAGTCGACCCGCCGCTGCTGCTCCCGCTTGGGCAGGCCGAGCAGTTCCAGCCCGAATCCGACGTTGCGCTCGACCGTGCGGAACGGGTAGACCGCGCCGGACTGCAGGACGAGGCCGCGGTCCGGGCCGGGGCCGGCCACCGGGGTGCCGGACAGCGTGATGACTCCGGCGGTCGGCCGGGTCAGGCCGGCGATCAGGGACAGCAGCGTGGACTTGCCGGAACCGCTGGCGCCCACCAGGCAGACGAACTCACCGGCGGCGACCTCCAGCGAGATGTCGTCGAGGGCGGTGAACCCGCCGTAGCGCATGCCGACGCCGGTCAGGGACAGCAACGTCATCACACCCACCGGCCGATCCGGTCGCGCAGCATCCGGAGCAGGATGTCGATCGCCAGCCCGAGGACCGCGATCACGATGAGCACGGCGAAGATCCGGTCACTGGCCAGGAAGCGCTGACTGCGGGCGATCCGGTAGCCGAGCCCGTCGGTGGAGTTGATCAGCTCGGCGACGACCACGAAGTTCCAGGCGGCGGCCGCGTTCACGCGTACGGCATCGATCATGCCGGGCAGCGCGTGCGGCACGACCACCTTGCGCAGCACCTCGCCGCGCCGGGCCCCGAGCGTGTACGACACGTCGATCAGTGCCCGCGGCACCTGCCGTACCGCGTCCGCGGTCATCAGAGTGTTGAAGAAGACCGTGCCGATGAACAGCAGCATCCACTTGGACGGCTCGCCGATGCCCAGCCAGATGGTCAGCAACGGGATGAACGCGCTGGCCGGCAGGTAGCGCAGCAGCCCCAGGACCGGCTCGAACAACGCCTGCCCGGCCTGGAAACCGCCGATCACCAGCCCCAGCGGTACGGACACCAGGATCGCCAGCCCGAAGCCGATCAGGATGCGCTGCACGCTGGCCCACGTGTCGGTGGCCAGCTGACCCGAGCGGGCCATCTCCCAGCCGGCCGACAGCACGGCACCCGGTGACGGCAGGAACGACTCCTGGACGGTGCCGGTGGCAGCCACCGCCACCCACGCGGCCAGCGGCACGAGCACCGAGCACACCATCAGGGCGAGGCGGGCCCGGCGCGAGATCGGCGCCCGCAGTGCCCAGAGCCGGGCCGGGCGGACCGGCTTACGGCGGGGCAGCTTCACCGAAGCGGGTCGCGCGGGGGCGGTGGCGGTGCTCATGGCCGCGCGGCCTGCACGAACTTGGGCTCGAGCAGCCCGTCCAGCGGCGGCTTCTCGTCGGCCAGGCCGGTGGAGACGAGGAAGTCGCTGATCTGTTGCGCCTGGTACTCCAGGTTCGCCGGGGAACTGCCCGGGGCGAAGGCGTCCAGGTTCTGCTGCCGCGTGAAAATCGTCGTACCGGCGTCGTAGCCTTGGTAATCGGCGGGGGTGACGCCGCCGCGCTCGGCCATGATCGCAATGGCCGCGTCGGGGTTGGCCTTGATCCACGCCGTGGTGTCGAACCAGGTCTGCACCACGGCCTGCACCTCGGCCGGGTGCTCCCGGACGAAGTCCGCGCCGAAGACCAGGTGGTCCGGGATGGCTCCGGGGAAGTCCGCCGACGTCGCGATCGCCTTGCTGCCCTTGAGCCCGAGGGCCGTGGTGGTGAACGGTGCGAAGACGCCGACCGCGTCGACCTTGCCGGCCACGAAAGCGGCGGCCGCCGCGTCGGTCAGCAGCGGGGTGAACTGCACGTCCTTCTCGGTCAGCCCGGCCTGCCGCAGAGCCAGCAGCAGCAGATAGTGGTCGACCGTGCCCTGTTCGGCCGCGACCTTCTTGCCCTTGAGGTCGGCCACGGAGTTGATCCCGGGCCGGGCGATGATCTGGTCGTTGCCGGTCGAGTTGTCGTTGGTCAGCACCACGGTCTGCTTCGCGCCGCCGCTGACCGAGGAGAGCGTGTCGTTGAGGGTCTGGCTGTTGGCGTCCAGGTTTCCGGTGCTCAGCGCGGTGAGGCTGTCGGTGTAGCTCTCGAAGTACTTCAGGTCGACGGTCACCCCGTTCTTGGCGAACAGCCCCTGCTCCTGGGCCACCTGCCAGGGGAACCAGCCGGGCCAGGCCGAGAAGCCCAGCCGTACGGTGGTTTTCTCACCCGCGCCGGCGCTGTCGTCGTTGCCGCCGCAGCCGGATATCAAGAGCACGGCGGCGGTGGCCGCCGCGACGATTCGTCTCATCGTTTCTCCTGGGGAAGGTGACCGGAGCGGACCAGGCAACCGAGGGTGTCGCAGATGACCCGGGTGGCCAGCAGGGCGGTGATCTCGGCGGTGTCGTAGGCCGGCGCGCACTCCACGACCTCGATCCCGGCCAGCGGCCGGGCGTCCGCGATGATCTGGATGAACTTCAGGACCTCGCGCGGCAGGAAGCCGCCGGGCTCCGGCCAGCCGGTCCCGGGTACGAAGGCAGCGTCGAGGCAGTCCACGTCGAACGACAGCCACACCGCCTCGGCGCCGTCCCAGGCCACCTCGAGGGCGCGCTCGGCGGCCTGCTCGATGCCCATCTCGACGCAGTCGGTGACGGTCATGATCGTGGTGCCCCGCTCCCGGCCGACCTTCACGCCGGGCCGCGGCGCCTGCCAGCCGCCGATGCCGATCTGCACCAGATTCTTCGGCGGCACGTTGGGGATGTCCGTGGCGTGGAACCACGGGGTGGTGTGCATCCGCTCGTCGAGGTCCGTCTCCTGGGTGTCGACGTGCCGGTCGAAGTGGATGATGCCGAGGTTGCCCTGCAGGTGCTGGGCGACGCCGCGCACGGTCGGATACCCGATGGAGTGGTCGCCGCCGAGCACCACCGGGAACGCCCCGGACTCGAAGACATGGCCCACTGCCTTGGAGATCTGGTCGAAGGTCTTCTCGATGTTCGCCGGGATGGTGAAGATGTCACCCAGGTCGGCGATCGTGATCGACTCGCGCAGGTCGACCCCGAGCTCGAAGGAGTACGGGCCGTACAGCGCGGAGATCTTGCGGATCCCCTGCGGGCCGAAGCGGGTGCCCGACCGGTACGTGGTCCCGCCGTCGAACGGGGCACCGAGTACGGCGACGTCGTACTCGCCGCAGCGCCGCACGTCCTCGACGTACGGGGCCTTGAGGAACGTGTTGATGCCCGCGAAGTGGGGCAGCTCGCCTCGGGAGAACGTCGGGATGGTGCGGTCCTTGATGGAGTCGGCGCCCGGCAGGCCGTACTCGAGGCCGCGGGCGATCTCCTCCTGCCACTTGGTGGTGGGCAGCTTGGCCTCCGCCGCGACCGCGTACGCCGCCTCCGGGCCGTACCGGTCGTGCAGGGTCGGCTCGGTGTCGGTCTGCTCGCCGTGCTCGTGCTGGTGATCGTGCTGGAATCCCACGGGCGCCTCCGGATGGAGAGGCCTGGCCGGAGAGCAGCCAGAACCCTTGGCTGTCCTCCCGGGCTTTTGTCCCGCCGTGGAACGCTCGCGGACGAGCGCCTGCACCTCTCGGACCAGCCCGCACCGGATGCGGCGGAACCCTAGGCGCGCCTCACCAGGTGGTGAGTCACCTGGCAGTAGAGACCCGCGACGTTGCCCCGGCATGACCCGGTCGTTACCGGTGCGTGTCGGGCGTTCTGTCGGGGTCCGGAGTATGTTCCTGAGCCATGACGCTGCGAAGGATCTCGATGGCTGCTCTCGCCCTCGTCACGCTGGCCGCCACCGCGGGTTTCACCTCCGGGCACCCCACGCCGTCCTGGCGGCTGTCCGACACCGGGGTCACCGCCCGCTTCCGGGGCCTGGCCCCGGTCAGTGACAAAGTGGCCTGGGTCGCCGGTTCCGCGGGCACGATCCTGCGGACGGTCGACGGCGGGCGCAGCTGGCAGCGGGTCGATCCGCCGGGCACCGCCGAGCTCCAGTTCCGCGACATCGAGGCGTTCGACGCCGACCACGCGGTGGCGCTGACCATCGGCGAGGGCGACCAGTCCCGGCTGTACAGGACGGCCGACGGCGGTCGCACGTGGACCGAGACGTTCCGCAACGCCGACCCGGCGGCGTTCTACGACTGCGTGACCTTCCTGGACCGCCGGCACGGTCTCGCGCTCTCCGACCCGGTGGGCGGCAAGTTCCGCATCCTGGCCACCGCCGACGGTGGCCGCTCCTGGCGGGTGCAGCCCACGGCCGGTATGCCCGAGGCGCTGGCCGGCGAGTTCGCCTTCGCGGCGAGCGGCACGTGCCTGGTCTCCGCCGATCACCTCGGCGCCGGCCGGGCCTGGTTCGCCACCGGCGGCGGCGAGCGCGCCCGGGTCTTCACGACCGTGAACGGTGGCCGGTCCTGGCGGGTCACGGACAGCACGATCCCGAGCGGCCCCAGCGCCGGCGTCTACAGCCTGGCCTTTCGCGACCCGTGGCACGGCATCGCGGTCGGCGGCGACTACGCCGTGCCGGAGACGGCTCCGGACGCCGCGGCGACAACCCGGGACGGCGGCCGCACCTGGCAGACCGCGCAGGCCGAGCCGGGCGAATACCGGTCCGGCGCGACCTGGCTGGGCCGCAGCACGGCGCTCGCGGTCGGGCCGACCGGCAGCGACATCAGCCGCGACGGCGGTCGGACGTGGACCGAGTTCGACGCGGGCAGCTTCGACGCGGTGCTGTGCGTGTCCGGCGCCTGCTGGGCCTCCGGCGAGCAGGGCCGGGTGGCCAGACTGACCTGGCGTCGCTAGCCGTTGAGGTAGGTGAGCACGGCCAGCACCCGGCGGTTGTCGTCGTCCGACGGCGGCATGCCCAGCTTGGTGAAGATGTTGTTGATGTGCTTGCTGACCGCCTTCTCGGTGACGAACAGCTTCGCCGCGATCGCCGCGTTGGACCGGCCCTCGGCCATCTCCCCCAGCACCTCCCGCTCGCGTGTGGTCAGCACCGCCAGCGGCTCCCTGCGGGCGAGCAGCTGGGACACCACCTCCGGGTCCATCGCCGTGCCGCCGTCGGCGACCCGGCGGACCGCGTCGACGAACTGCGCCACGTTCGAGATGCGGTCCTTGAGCAGATAGCCCACGCCGCCCTTGCGGTCGCTCAGCAGCTCGCGGGCGTACAGCGGCTCGACGTGCTGGGAGAGCACCAGAACCGGCAGGCCGGGGATCTCGGTGCGGGCCGCGATGGCCGCCTGCAGGCCCTCGTCGGTGAAGGTGGGCGGCAGCCGCACGTCGACCACGGCCACGTCCGGCCGGTGCTTGATCAGCGCGGGCAGCAACGCCGGACCGTTGTCCACGGCCTCGACCACCTCGAATTCGAACGCCTCGAGCAGACGGGTCAGCCCGTCGCGGAGGAGGGCGAGGTCTTCAGCGAGGACAACGCGCACGGCAACTCCATCGATACGACCGTCGGTCCGCCCGGCGGGGAGGACACCGACATGGTGCCATCGAATGCGGCCAGGCGGCGGGCGATGCCACGCAGTCCGGTGCCGTGGGCCGGATCGGCGCCGCCCACCCCGTCGTCGCTGACGGTCAGCAACAGCAGGTCGTCGACGTGCTGGACGTAGATCTGCACGGTCCGGGCCCGGCTGTGCCGCACCACGTTGGCCAGCGCCTCAGCCGTGGCGAAGTAGGCGGCGGACTCCACCGGCGTCTGCGGCCGGCCGGGCAGGTCCATCTCGACGGTCACCCGCAACGGCAGGCTCATGGCCAGGGCGCGTACGGCGCCGTCGAGGCCACGCTCGGCCAGCACCGGCGGGTGGATGCCGCGCACCAGGTTGCGCAGTTCGAGCAGCGCCGTACCGCTGGCCTCGCGGGCCTCGGCGAGCAGCTTGCGAGCCGCGGCCGGATCGCGCTCGATCATCTCCTCGGCCAGCCCGATGGTCATGCCCAGCGAGACCAGCCGGGCCTGCGCCCCGTCGTGCAGGTCGCGCTCGATCCGGCGCAGCTCGGCGGCCTGCGCGTCCACGGTGTCGGCCCGGGTGACGGTCAGCTGGGCGACCCGCAGCCGCAGCCCGGCGGCCTTGGTCGGGGCCAGGAACAGCTTGGCGAACTGGGCGTTGACCTCGAGCAGCCACGGGGCCGCGCCCAGGCCCAGGGCGAGGAACAGCACGCCCTGCGGCATCGAGAGCATGGCCTCGCTGAAGTTCGCGATCGGCCAGAAGACGCCGTAGCCGTACCAGTCGATGCTCAGGTAGAGCCAGAGCGGCAGCAGCGAGATGCCTTCCAGGCCGTACAGCGGGATGACCACCGCGAGCAGGCCGAGCACGAAGGCGACGATCGCGCCGGGGAGCAGCCAGGCGAGGTCACGCCAGGTCGCCGGGTCGGTGGCGATCCACCGGAAGCGTTTCCAGCCGCCGGGCAGGGCCCGCGCCGGCGGTGGCTCGTACGGGCGGGCGATCGCGATGCCGGCCCGCGCCGCCAGCCGGCGTTCCAGGTTGGCCCGCATCCGGACCAGGTTGGTGGCCCAGGGCAGCAGGGCCAGGCCGAGGAACGGCACCGGGGTGAGGGCGAGCGCCACGATCGACATCGCCAGCAGCGGCAGGTTGGTGATGGCCAGACCGACGGCGAAGACGCCACCTGCGATAGCCCGTAGGCCGTCGCGTACCCACGAGCGCGTCTCCATGGCTCTCATTCTGCTCGGCGGTCCCGGCACAGCCGGTGCTCCCGCTCCACCATGTGCACAATCCCCCACGTTTCACGGGGGTGCTAACACCACCATCGCCGGGGATCTGACACTCCTGACCGTTCGGCCCCTATGCAGGAGCCTGAAGGCATGACGACAACGACGGAGCGGCCGCGTTCCACGGCCGGTAGTGACTTCGCCGAGTTGAACCGCCGGGTCACTCGCGCGGGCCTGCTCGAGCGCAAACCGGCGTACTACGCCATCAGGCTGACCGCGGTCTCCCTGATGCTCATCGGCGGCTGGACCGCGTTCTTCCTGATCGGCGCCTCCTGGTGGAACCTGGCCACGGCCGTGTTCCTCGCGGTGGCCTTCACCCAGGTGGCGCTGGTGGCGCACGACCTCGCCCACCGGCAGGTCTTCCGCACCAAGCGCCCCGGTGAGATCACCGGCCGGATCGCCGGCAACCTCGGCGTAGGCATGAGCTACGGCTGGTGGATGGACAAGCACACCCGCCACCACAACAACCCCAATCACGACGACCTCGACCCCGACGTCGCCCCCGAGGTGCTCATCTGGGCGACCAAGTCGGCCTGGGGCCGCCGCGGGCTGAAGGGTTTCGTGACCCGGCACCAGGCGGGCCTGTTCTTCCCGCTGCTCACGCTGCTCGGCATCGACCTGAAGATCTCCAGCGTCAAGGCGCTGATCCGCGGCGACATGAAGCGCCGCAACCTCGAGGCCGGCCTGCTGATCATCCACGCGGTCTGCTACCTCACCGCGCTGTTCGTGATCCTCTCGCCGCTGCAGGCCGTCGCCTTCCTCCTGGTGCACCAGGCGCTGTTCGGTGTCTACCTGGGCATGACGTTCGCCCCGAACCACAAGGGCATGCCGCACCCGGACGGCACCGAGGACTACCTGCGCAAGCAGGTGCTGACCTCCCGCAACGTGACCGGTGGCTGGCTGACCGACGCGGCCATGGGCGGCCTGAACTACCAGATCGAGCACCACCTGTTCCCGGCCATGCCGACGCCGAACCTGCGCAAGGTGCAGCCGATCGTCGAGGCGTACTGCGCCGAGATCGGTGTCTCCTACGAGTCGACCAGCCTGATCAACTCGTACCGGCAGGCGCTGCGGCACCTGCACGAGGTCGGCGCCCCGCTGCGCGAGGCCAGGGCCAGGTAGCAACTCCCGCTCTGTGAGAGCGTGAGGGCATGGACCTACAGCTCACCGGCAAGGTCGCGGTCATCACCGGCGGCACGGTCGGCATCGGCCTGGCGATCGCCCGCGGCCTTGCGGCCGAGGGCGCTCACCTGGCCCTCTGCGCCCGCGACGAGCAACGGCTGCGGGCCGTCGTGGAGCAGCTGCGCCAAGAATTCAAGGTACGCGTCATCGGGGTGGCCGCCGACGTCGGAGGACTCGATGGCCCGGCTCTGCTGGAGCGCGCGGTCGTCGACGAGTTCGGCGGCGCGGACATTCTGATCAACAACGCCGGCACCGGCAGCGAGGAAACCATCCTCTCCGCCGGTGACGAGCGCTGGCAGGCGTACTGGGAACTGCACGTGATGGCCGCCGTCCGGCTGGCCCGCCTCTTCGCACCGCTGATGAAGGCCCGCGGTGGTGGGGTGATCCTGCACAACGCGTCGATCTGCGCGACCCAGCCGCTGGGCTACGAGCCGATCTACAACGTCACCAAGGCGGCGCTGGTGATGTTCTCCAAGTGCCTGGCCAACGAGCTGATCGGCGACAACATCCGGGTCAACGCGGTGAACCCGGGGCTGGTCATGACGCCGGACTGGGAGAAGACCGCGAAGGCGCTGACCGCCGGCACGGACCGCTCCTGGCAGGAGCACCTGCAGCAGATCGCGACCGACAACGCCCCGATCGGCCGGTTCGCGGACCCGGCCGAGATCGCCGACCTGTTCGTCTTCCTCTGCTCCCCGCGGGCGAGCTACACGGTCGGCTCGACGTACTACATCGACGGCGGCTGGTTACGCACGACGACGTAGCAACTGGCCCTATAGTGACGATCGTGACCGTGCCCGCCGGAATCGACGCCACCGTCCCGAACGCCGCCCGCATGTACGACTACTGGCTGGGCGGCAAGGACAACTACGCCGCCGACCGGGCTGCCGCCGAGGCGGTGCTGGCCGTGGCGCCGGAGATGCGCGAGGCCGCCCGCTCGGGCCGGGCGCTGATCAAGCGGGTGGTCGAGCACCTGGTCCGCGACCGTGGCGTCCGGCAGATCCTGGACCTGGGCTCCGGCCTGCCGGCGGCCGAGAACGTGCACGAGATCGCCCGCGCGATCGACCCGTCGGTCCGCGTGGCCTACGTCGACTACGACGGCGTCGTCTGCATCCACGGCCGGGCCCTGCTGTGCGACCCGGAACACGCGATCATCCTGCGCCGCGACGTCCGCGAGCCGAAGACGGTCCTCGAGGATCCGGAGCTGCGCGATCTGCTCGACCTGGACCAGCCGGTGGCAGTGCTGATGATGTTCCTGCTGCACCTGATGCCGGACGAGGACAAGCCGCACGACGTGGTGGCGGCGTACCGGGAGGCGCTGGCACCGGGCAGCTTCCTGGCGATCTCGCACGCGGCCAACGACGCCCGGCCGGACTACATGGCCCGGATCAGCGCCATCTACAAGGGCGCCAACGCACCGTTCACGCCCCGGCCGAGGGCGGAGATCGAGGCGTTCTTCGGTGACTTCGAGCTGGAGCCGCCGGGCCTGGTCAACGTGTGGCCGTACCAGCAGCCGCCGCCGGAGATGGACCCGGACCTGGCCCGGATGGGCTACGGCGCGGTGGGCCGCAAACCCTGATCGTGGTCGCAGGCCCCGGTGTCGAACCGGGCCGGCCGCCCTTATGAGGGGCGGATGAGCAGCCAACGCTCCGCCTGCGGTTGCAGCGTGCGCCGCCGGGGAATCGAACCCCGAACCCTCCGTTTAAGAGACGGATGCTCTACCTGTTGAGCTAGCGGCACTGGTGTTTCCGGAGATGAAAAAACCGCCCTCCCGAACCGGGATGGGCGGCACGCTGAACGCAGCGTCAGCCGCGTCGCCGGCCCAGTCCGGGGCGCTTCATCCGACCGTTCATGGTGCGGAGCATCTTCGAACCCCCTTCGGCCGGTCGCTTCGTGCGGTGTGATTCCCACAGTAAAGATCACGGGGCGAGCCCTCAACGCATTTACCCGGGCCGCTTTCGCGCGGTCAGGGCGCCGCGGCCGGCTCGCCGTGCTCGCCTGCTCGACTCCGCCGCCGGTGCGGCCGGGCGGCCGATGCGGCCGGGCGGCCCATGCGGCCGGGCGGCCCATGCGGCCGGGCGGCCCATGCGGCCGGGCGGCCCATGCGGCCGGGCGGCCCATGCGGCCGGGCGGCCCAGGCGGCCGGGCGGCCCAGGCGGCCCAAGCGGCCGGGCGGCCCAGGCGGCCCAAGCGGCCGGGCGGCCGATGCGGCCGGGCGGCCGGTGCGCGGGTTATGGGGAGCACGCAGCCGGCAGGGTCCGGGTGCCCGGTCACGAGCCGCCAGGCGAGTGGGCGCCCGGGCCCGACCTCGGCGTGAGCGACGGTCAGCACCATGCACCCACGCACGAGATCGAGCTCTTGATCTTCGGTTTTCGCTCCGGGCCTACTTCGGCGCGTTGAGCCCGTCCAGGGCCGTGACCGCGCCGCGGTGCAGGACCACCGGGTCGGTCTTGCGGGCCTGGTCCAGGGTGATCTGCTTGGCCGCCGCGTTCGCCTGCTCGAGCTGCGGCTTGCGGTCGAAGAGCGTCTTCGTCAGCACGCAGGCCACGTTGGCGTCGAGGTTCTCCCGGACCAGCAGGAAGTTCGGCACGACGATGGTCGGCACGTCCGCCGCGGTCTTGTAGGTGGCCGCCGGGATCATTCCCGTCTCGTAGACCGGGTTGATCTTCTGGAGCTCCGGCAGCAGTCCGGTGATGTCCAGGAACTCGACCTGGTCCGCCGACGTGGTCAGCAGGTCGGTGATGCCCGGGGTGGGCAGGCCACCGGACCAGAACAGCGCGTCGATCGAGCCGTCCTTCATGCCGTCGACGGTCTTGACCAGGTCCAGCCGCTGGGCCTGGACGTCCTTGTCGGGGTTGAGGCCCGCCGCGGTCAGCACCCGCTTGGCGATGACCTCCGTGCCGGACTTGGGCGAGCCGGTCGAGACCCGCTTGCCCTTCATGCCCGCCACGTCCTTGATGCCCGCGGCCTTGCGCACGATCACCTGGGTGTAGTTGGTGTGAATCCGGGCCAGGGCCTGGATCGGCTGCTTCGCGGTGAAACTGTTGGTGCCGTTGACCGCGTCGGCCGCGCTGTCGGCCAGCGAGAACGCGACGTCGAACTCACCCGCGACGAGCTGCTGGATGTTCTGCACCGAGGCGCCGGTCTCCGCCGCCGTTGCCTTGACCTTGCCGCCCGTCGCGGCGATCTGCTCGGCGTAGGCGTTGCCGAGGGCGAAGTAGACGCCGGTCGCGTTGCCGGTCGCGATGCCGATCCGGGTGTCGTCGGCGACGTTGCAGGTCACGTCGCCGCCGGCGTCGACCGTGGCCGCGTCCTGCTTGCCGCCGCAGCCGGTGAGCGCGGCCGCGGTGAGCGTGCCGGCCGCGGCCAATGCGAATGCCTTCCTCATAAGGTGGTCCTCCCCGTTCGATGGATGATGGCGATTCCCGCAGCCAGGGCGAGCGCGACGGCGCCGGCCGCGATGGTCAGCGGCGCCAGGTAGAGCAGGAGCAGGCCGGCGACTCCGCCGAGGACGCGGCTGGCCGGCCCGGCCGCACCGATGCCGGGCACCCAGCCACCGGTGGCGACGGCCAGGCCGACGACCGCGAAGGCGGCGACTACCGTGGCCCAGACGACGCCGGTGACGGGCCCGCGAGCCAGCAGGTATTCGCCGGGATCGGTCAGCACGAAGGCGATCGGGGCCAGGAAGGCGGGCAACGCGTACTTCAGCGCCTGCCACATCGTGGGCACGGTGCGGCCGCCGGTGATCGCGCTGGCGCCGACCGCGGCGAGGGCCGTCGGCGGGGTGACCTCGGACAGCACGGAGTAGTAGAAGACGAACATCGCGGCGGCGGGCGGCGAGACGCCGAGCCCGAGCAGGGCCGGCCCGATGATCACCCAGCCGATGATGAAGCTGGCGGTGACCGGCACGGCCAGACCGAGCACCGCCAGCGCGATCGCCGCCAGCACAACCGTCAGCGCGAGCACCACGGTCGGGTTGTCGCTGACCGCGCGGGCGCCGTCGATCAGCAGAGACGCGAGCTGAGCACCGAGACCGGTCTTGGTGGTGGTCGCCGTGATGATGCCGGCGGCGGCGCAGACCGCGACGACCGGCAGCACACCGCGGACACCGGCCGACAGCGCGGCGAAGAGCCGTCGAGGGGTGAGCCAGGCACGCCGGTCCAGGAAGGAGAGCACCGCGGCCAGCAAGGTCGCATAGACCACGGCACGGGTGGCGCTCTGCCCGACGGCGAGCAGGAGAACAATGAGCACCAGCGACGAGAAGTGATAGCCGAAGCGGCCCAGCAGCCGCCACGCGCTGGTCGCCGGAGCATCGATCGGCCGTACCTGGAAGCGCCGCACGTCGATCTCCACCGCGAGCAGAATGCCCAGGTAGTAGAGAACGGTCGGGATCATCGCCCAGCCGAGCACGGTCAGGTAGGAGACGTCGAGGTACTCGGCCACGATGAACGCGGCGGCGCCCAGGGTCGGCGGGGAGAGGATCGCCCCGACACCAGCGGCGGCCAGCATGCCGCCGGCCTGCTCGGCCGGATAGCCGGCCCGGCGCAACATCGGCCAGGTGACGGCGCCGACGCTGACGGCGGTCGCGGTGCCGGACCCGGAAACGGTGCCGAGCAGGAAGCCGGCGGCGACTGCCGTACGCCCAGCGGCGCTGCGCGACTTGCGGAAGGCCGCGACGGACAGGTCGACGAAGAAGCGGCTCGCCCCGGACAGATCAAGCACGGCACCGTAGATGGTGAACAGCACGATGTACGTGGCGGCCACGTCGAGCGGGGTGCCGTAGAAGCCGCTGCCGGAGTTGTAGAGAGCGTCGACGATCTGGGCGAAGTCCAGCCCGGAGTGGGCGATGGACCAGTTCTGCGGGAGCAGGCCGCCGTAATAGCCGTAGGCCAGGAAAGCCAGGCAGACAATCGGCAGGGCAAGCCCGGTGGTACGGCGGCAGGCCTCGACGACAAGCACGAGCATGATGGCGCCGGCGATGACGTCGGGGGGTTCCAGGAGGCCTTGGCGGTTGAGGAACTCGTTGTAGCCGCCGCCGAAGGGGTTCACCGGGTACAGGCAGACCAGGAGGGTGATGATGGCCAGCGCCCAGTCGAGCGGGGACGGTAGGTCGCGGCGATCGGACTTGGTCGTCTTGAGATCTGGCTCATCCGCACCGAGATCGGGCTGATCCAGCCTCCGATCGGGACCGTCGGTCTTGAGACCGGGCTTGTCTGTCTTTCTGGGCGGGAAACCGGAGCGGTAGACGAGGAAGACGAGTGGCAGGGTGCCGGCGAGGAAGATGATCAAGTAGAACTGGCTGCCCTGGGCGAGCGGCCGGAACACCTGCCAGAGCACGAGCAGCGCGGCGGCGAAGGCGACAACCGCGACGGCGATGCCGACGGGACCGGTCAGAGCCCGGGCGGGACGCTCCTCGTCGTCGAAGTGGACAGCCGCGGGATCGGCGAGCGGGCTGTCCGGAGGCCGGTCCGCGGCCACCGCGGAGGGCGGACCGTCGGGGCCTTCATCGGCTGCCGTCCGGCCGGTCCGATATCGACCGTCGACCATGAACGGACCGTACTATGCACCGTGCGGCTTGTAACCTGTCATTGACGTGACTGTGGATAACCTAGGACACCGTCTCGTCACAAATCGGGCAAAAGTAGTTTCCGCTTCGGTCCCGGACCGTTGATACCGGTTATGGTGCGTCGCTCTTCACTGCAGGACATCCGCGAACAGACCTACAAGGTCCGTGACGCGTGGTGGACCGTCCTGCTCGTCGATCCGCTCGCGGCCAGGCTGGTCCGCCTGGTCGCGCCCTACCGGTGGATCACCCCGAACCTGTTGACCGTGGTGGCGATGCTGCTGGGAGCGGCGTCGGCGGCCTGCTTCCTGGCCCAGGACCGCTGGTGGCTGATCGCCGGTGCCGTGCTGTTCCACCTGAGCTTCGTGGTTGACTGCATGGACGGGAAGGTGGCCCGGCTCAACGGAACAGGTTCCCTGTTCGGAGCCTGGTTCGACTTCATGTTCGACCGCCTCCGGGTCTTCATGTGCGCGGCGGCCCTGTTCGGCGGCCAGTACGCACGAACCGGCCACGTGGCGTTCCTGTGGACGCTGGTCGTGGTGACGTTCCTGGACCTGTTCCGCTACCTGAACTCGCAGCAGATGGCGAAGACCCGGCAGAGCATGCGGGACATGCTGGAGGAGGCCCGCGGCCCGGTGCCACAGGAGCCGATTACGGGTACGCCGATGCCGCCGCAGGGGCCACGTGCCCGCTTCCGGGAGGCTCTGCTGCAGCGCCGGATCCGGACTCACCTGTTCAGCGGCATCGAGTTCGAGATGACCGTGTTCATCATCGGCCCGCTGACCGGTCAGGTCATCGCCACGTCGGTGGTGGCCGGGACGCTGCTGGTCGGCTTCGAGCTGCTGTTGATCGTGAAGCTCTGGCGGGCTACTCGGAGTTTCCCGGTGGCGTTGGCCAAGGCTGAGGCGACGGCGAAGCTGCGCAGGCAGCCGCCGGTTCGGCCGGAGAGCCGGGATGAGGAACTCGAGCTCAGCGAGACCACGTCGTCGCGCTAGGCGCCGCAGGATTGCCCCTACCGATCACCGGGCCGGTCAGCTCTGTTGGTAGGTGACGGCCGCAATGCCGCAGCTGGTGTGCAGGAAGATGTAGTCCGCCCCCTCTCCCCAGCCCAGGTCGGCGCCACCCACCAAGCCGACGTAGTCCATGGTCATGGCGCAGCTTGGGCACTGCGGATACTCCGCGTCCTGGATCCAGTCCGGGGCGCCACCCAGCGTCGAGCCGCCCTCACCCCAGGCGCTGGCCAGCCGCGGACTCGCGCGGATCGGACCCAGCTCGGGGAGCACCGGGGGCGGCTCTTCCGCGGAGATGCGGAGATAGTCGGGGCGCTCGTTGCAAGCCGACCAGACCGCGCCGCCGTCAGGGGTGACGTCGGTGAACAGCGTCGTGTAGTTGGTGCAGAGGAAGCAGGTGGTGACGCGCAGCCGGCCCGACCAGCCGGTATGCGCCAGCGCCCGGGCGACATCCGGATCCGCCGTATCGAGATCAAGAACGGTCCAGATCGGCGACGCACACCACGGACAGATCCCGTCGCCGTCGGTCTCGGTCTCTGCCTCTTCCTTGTCCACCATGTGGAGCTCGTAGGCGATCGGGCCGTGGAGCTCGTGGTTCGTACCGTCCGGGCGGAGGTCCCAGCCGCCCTGGCGCGCGTACGCCAAGGCGTCGATGTGCAGTCGGTCCATCCCCGGTGGCGGGCTCTCCTGCCACCGCCGGAACGCCGCTGCGGCCGACGCGCTGCGAACCTCGGACAAGATCAGCAATAGATGACCCAGGCGCTCGTCACCGCGGTCGATCCGCATGATGACCTCGTGCACCGTCTCCTCATCCGCCGCCGCGAACAGCACAGAGGGCCAGAGCAGCCCGCGGTCCAACAGCTCCCGCAGATGCGGGCGCAGAACCGCGGGGTCGGCCTTGGCGATCTGCTCCAGCTCGTCCACCGCCTCCCAATCGTCGTTGGCGGCACGGGCGATGAGTGTGATCATCGGCGGATCCTAGCTATCGCCGAGGTACTTGAGCACCGCCAGGACGCGGCGGTGGTCTGTGTCGGTCGGCGGCAGGTCGAGCTTCGCGAAGATGTTGCTGACGTACTTCTCGACCGCACTATGACTGACCCCCAGCGAGTCGACGATGCCGTTGTTGGAACGCCCCTCAGCCATCAACCGCAGCACCTCCAGCTCGCGTGGCGTGAGCCGCTCCCGGAAATCCGGCCGCCGGCGCACCATGAGCTGGGCGACCACCTCGGGGTCCAGGGCCGTGCCGCCCTCGGCGATCCGGCGCAGCGCGTCAAGGAAGTCACGGACCCGGGCAACCCTGTCCTTGAGCAGGTAGCCGACCGAACTCGTGGCCGCCGACAGCAGATCGTTGGCGTACCGCTCCTCGACGTACTGTGACAGCACCAGAATGGCGATCTTCGGATATCGGTGGCGGATCGTCAGAGCTGCACGGATGCCCTCGTCGGTATGGGTCGGCGGCATCCGCACGTCGACGACCACCACCTCAGGCTCGTGCTCCGCAACCGCACGCAGCAGCTCCTCGCCGTCGCCCACGGCGGCCAGCACGTCGAAGCCACCGTCGCTGAGCAATTTCGTCAGGCCGGCGCGCAGCAGCACCGAATCCTCCGCGAGGATCAGCCGCACGGCAGAACCACCTTGAGGATGGTCGGCCCACCGACCGGGCTGCTCAAGGAGAGCTGCCCGTCGACGGACGCGGTTCGTTGGATGAGTCCCGCTATCCCACCACCGGGCTTCGCGGTAGCGCCACCGCGGCCCTCGTCGGCAACCTCGATATGCAATTCGCTCCCTAGGCGAGTCAATGTCACGGAGGCGGTCGACGCTGAGGAGTGCTTGGCCACGTTCGTCAGAGCCTCCGAGACGACGAAGTAGGCGACCGCCTCGATCGACGCCGGGCAGCGCGGCTGCACCTGCACGGAGACGTGGATCGGAATCTTGGCCCGGGCGGCCAGTCCGGAGATGGCGGCGTCCAGACCACGGTCATTGAGCACAGCGGGGTGCAGACCCCGTACGAACTGCCGTAGCTCGCTGAGCGCTGTGAGCGCCTCGTCGTGCGCCGCCACGATCGCATCGGCCTCTGGTGAGGGCGCCGTGATCGCCTCCCGGGCCATGCCGAGATTCAGCGCCAGGGACAGCAGCCGCTGCTGGGCGCCGTCGTGCAGATCGCGTTCGATGCGCCGGCGTTCCTCATCGGTGGCGAGGACGATCGCCGCCCGGCTGTTGCGCAGCCAGTCCACCCGCTGCTTGAGGATCTCGACGTTGGTGGGCCCGAGCAGGCGGTCGGCGGTCTGCCGATCGTGGCGCACGAAGCGCCGGGCCGCGGGCGGCGCAACGATCAGCACGGTCGCCGGGACGGCTATCAGGAGTGCCCAGGCGTGATACATCAGCTGGCGTCCGGTGCTGCGCAGCGTCCAGGCCGGCTCGGGGATGGGGATCTCCAGCAGCCGGCGGAATCGCAACCGGTGCAGCACGGCCACCTCGTGCACGAACCAGGCGAAGACCAGAGGCAAGGCCAGCACGGCCACGACGTAGAGGACGAGGAGGAACACGCCGCCGGTCGGCCCGGTGACCAGGCTGAGAAGCGCGGCACCCCACAGGGTCACCAGCAACCCGAACAGACCGGCAGCCAGCATCGACAGCGCGGCGCCGGCCAGGAGATGGCAGATCGATCGCCCGGTCGTCACGCGGTCCGTCGGGAAGAAGCGGATGTCCACGCCGTCGACGGTAGGGATCGGAGACCGGCCTGACCATCCGGAAAACCGCGGGCATGGGGTGAGGAAAACCCCACCCTCGGCAGCGCGCACACCCCACTGACGCAGAACCGTCGTGCCGGAAACCTGGAAGGCGACCACGGAAGGAGCCATCATGATCGAGGCAAAGAGCCTGACCAAGCGGTACGGCGCCAAGTGCGCGGTGGAGGACCTGACCTTCACGGTGCGGCCGGGCGTCGTCACGGGCTTCCTGGGGCCCAACGGCGCCGGCAAGTCCACGACGATGCGCATGATGCTGGGGCTGGACCGGCCGACCCGCGGCTCGGTGACGGTCAACGGTAAGCCGTACGCGGCCCATCGCACGCCGCTGCGGGAGGTCGGGGCACTGCTGGACGCGCGAGCTGTGCATCCGGAGCGCAGCCCGTACCACCACCTGCTCGCTCTGGCGCAGTCCAACGGTCTGCCGCGAGCGCGGGTGCTGGACGTGATCGACGCGGTCGGCCTGGCCGACATCGCCAAACGCCGCGCGGGCCGGTTCTCCCTCGGCATGGAGCAGCGGCTCGGCATCGCGACCGCGCTCCTGGGCGACCCGCACACGCTCATCCTCGACGAGCCGCTGAACGGCCTGGACACCGAGGGCATCCGCTGGGTGCGCGGCCTGTTGCGCGACCTCGCCGCGCGGGGTCGCACGGTGTTCGTCTCCTCCCACCTCATGACCGAGATGGCGCTGACCGCGGATCACGTGGTGGTGATCGGCAAGGGGCGCCTGGTCGCCGACACGAGTCTGGCGAGCCTCGTGGCCGATTCGGGTCACAGCTCGCTCGAGGACGCGTTCGTCGACCTCACGAGCTCGGCCATCGAGTTCCCCTCCGCCGCCCGGAACGGGAGCCACCGATGAGCGTCATGCGCGCCGAGCTGACCAAGTTCCGCTCGGTCTCCTCCACCGCCTGGTCCCTGCTCAGCGCCCTCGCCCTGATCATCGGCTTCGGCGTCCTGTACGCGATGGTCCGTGTCACCCGCCCACCGGCCGATCCCACCGGTTTCGACGCGGTCAGCGTGAGCCTCTCCGGAGTCCAAGTGGCCCAGCTCGCCGTGGGAGTCCTCGGGGTCCTGGTGATCACGAACGAATACACGAGCGGCTTGATCCGCACCACCTTCGCGGCCGTCCCCAGGCGCAGCCGGGTGCTGTGGGGCAAGGCCGCAGTGCTCGCCATCGCGATCTTCGCGCTGTGTCTGCCGGCCGTGTTCGGAGCTTTCCTGACCGGTCAGTCGGTGCTGTCGGCCGAGCACCTCGACGTCTCACTCAGCGGGCCTGGAGTGACGCGAGCCGTCGTCGGCGCAGCGCTCTATCTGACGGTGGTCGCGGTTATCGGGCTCGGGCTCGGCGCGATCCTGCGTCGTACGGCCGGCGGTGTCGCGGCGGTCATCGGGATTCTGTTCGGACCGCAGATGCTGGCCGGCTTCCTGCCGTCGGAGCTGGCCGACGACGTCTACCGCTGGCTGCCCTCCCCGGCCGGTCTGGCGATCACCACGACGCGCCCCGACTCGACGCTGTTGTCCCCCTGGGCCGGGTTCGCCGTCTTCATGCTCTACGCCGCCGGTCTGCTCGCAGTGGCCGCATGGCGCCTCCGACGCAGCGATGCCTGATCTCTCACCCCACCCCCACCACCTGCTAACGCCAGGAGTCCACAGATGCTGACCGTCGCCACCATCATCACCGCGCTGTCCCTGACCGCCGGCCTCTCGGGGACCGCCCTCCCCACTGAGCCGCAGATCAACCCGAGCAATCACCCACAACTTTCCTGGCATCCCTGTGCTGTCGGGCCGGACGATACTGAGGGACAGGCCCTGGACGATTCCGGCGTCGAGTGCGGGGACGTGACTGTGCCGCTGGACTACGCCGAGCCGCACGGCCGCACCATCACCGTGGCGATCGCCCGCAGCCGCGGCAGCGACACCGCGCACCACATCGGTCCCATGATCATCAACTTGGGTGGCCCGGCGTCGCCCGTGTTGGACAGCGTTCCGCTTGCCCGGGCTGCGATGGGCGCGATGGGTGAACGCTTCGACCTGATCGGCATGGACCCGCGCTTTGCCGGTCGCAGCACTCCGGTCGACTGCGAATGGCCCGCCTATTGGCTGCCGCGCTCAGCCGGCGCCGACCGAGCGGGATTCGACGCGACGGTGGCCCTGGACCGTGACCTCGCCGGGCGCTGTGGGGACGCGGAGCGGAAGCTGCTCCGGCACGCGTTCACCGCCACCATGGCCCGCGACATGGATCAGATCCGGGCCGCGCTCGGCGCGCCGAAGCTCTCCTACCTGGGCTACTCGCAGGGCTCCTATCTCGGCGCGGTCTACACCCAGCTGTTCCCCCGTCGAGCCGATCGGATGGTCCTGGACAGCGCTATCGATCCGGCGTTGTCCGGAACGCGCGTGCTGCGGAATGGCGCTGCGGGACGCGAGGCTGCGCTGCGGGAGTGGGCCACATGGGCTGCGGCGCGTGACGCCGACCATCACCTGGGCAAGACAGCCGACGCGGTCCTCGGCACCGTGCGCCGGGTCTACGCCGCCTCAGCCCGGCGTCCGCTGATTGTTGGCGCGTACCGGGTGGATGACACGCTGCTGCCGGCGTTGATCGTCACGCCGCTCACCGACGACACGGAGAACGGTGAGCTGGCCACCGTGGTGCGAATCCTCGCGCGGGCAGCCGACGGACTGCCCGCCGAGCCCACCGAGGGCATGACCGAGACGCTCACGAGCCTTGTCGACGGCGCGGGATCGGCGACGCACACCGCTCAGACCGCGATCCTCTGCGGTGACGCCGCTGTCGCGCGGGACCCGGAGGTCTACTGGCGTGACATTCAGCGGCACCGAGCCTCAGCACCGCTGTTCGAGCCACTCGCTCGCACGATCACTCCCTGTTCCTTCTGGCCGTACGCGCCGGCGGAGCGACCGATCGACGTGCACAACAGCACGCCGGCGCTGATCGTCCAGGCCGAGAAGGACGTCAACTCCCAGCTTCCCGGCGCACGGGCGTTGCACCGGGCACTGACCGGCTCGCGGATGATCGTGCTGGCCGGGGCGCGTACCCACGGTGTGTATCTGTTCCGGAGCGCGAGCTGCGTTGACCAGGCAGTCGACGCCTACCTGGGCAGCGGCCGCCTGCCTGCCGGCGACATGACCTGTTCCGAGTGACCACGTCCGCCACCCCCGCGCGGGGGTGGCGGGCTACCCGGCGGCGGGGCAGTCTGACCCAGATCAGCCTGAGGAGGAGAAATGGCGGCGACTGACGGTACGACGGCGTTCCGCGAGGCCCGGGACTTCCTGCTGGAGCATCGCGACGACTACGCCGAGGCGTACGCGCAGTTCGGCTGGCCGCAGCTCAGCGCGTTCAACTGGGCGCTCGACTGGTTCGACGTGATCGCCGAAGGCAACGACAGCCCCGCCCTGTGGATCGTCGAGGAGGACGGCTCGGAGCAACGCTACTCGTTCGCCGAGATGGCCGACCGCTCCAACCAGGTCGCCAACTGGTTGCGAGAGCGTGGCGTCGCCCGCGGCGACCGGATCGTGATGATGCTCGGCAACCAGGTGGAGCTCTGGGACACCATTCTCGCGGTCATGAAGCTCGGCGCCGTCATCATCCCGGCGACGCCGCTGCTCGGTGCGGCCGACGTCCGGGACAGGGTGACTCGCGGCGGTGCGCAGCACGTCATCGCCCTCGCCTCGGCAGCCGAGCGGTTCGCCGACGTCGGTGCGGAGGTCACACGCATCGCGGTCGGCTCGCCCACCGACGGCTGGCATGACTTCTCCGACGCCTACGCCGGCTCCACCGAGTTCACGCCGGACGGAGTCACGCAGGCCAGCGACACACTGCTGCTCTACTTCACCTCCGGCACGACTGCGCGTCCCAAGCTGGTCGAGCACACGCACGCGTCGTACCCAGCCGGCCATCTGTCCACGATGTACTGGATCGGACTGCAGCCCGGCGACGTCCACCTCAACATCTCGTCACCGGGCTGGGCGAAACACGCGTGGAGCAACGTCTTCGCCCCATGGAATGCCCAGGCATGCGTGTTCATCCACAACTACACGCGGTTCGACGCGCCGCGCCTGCTGCGTGAGATGCAGCGCTGCGGGGTCACGAGCTTCTGCGCGCCGCCGACGGTGTGGCGGATGCTGATCCAGTCCGACCTCACGGCGCTGAAGAACCCGCCACGGTTGGTGGTCGGTGCCGGCGAACCACTGAATCCCGAGGTCATCGAGCAGGTGCAGAAGGCCTGGGGCGTCACGATCCGCGACGGCTTCGGCCAGACCGAGACGACGGTCCAGATCGCGAACACACCCGGCCAGAAGGTACGGCCGGGCTCGATGGGCCGGCCTGTGCCCGGTTACCAGGTGGCGCTGATCGACCCGCTGACGGGTGAACACGCAGACGAGGGTGAGATCTGCCTGCAGCTCGAGCCGCGCCCACTGGGCCTGATGGTCGGCTATCACGGCGACGCCGAGCTCACGGCGCAGGCCATGGCGAACGGCTATTACCACACGGGTGACATCGGCTCCCGCGACGAGGAGGGCTACATCACCTACGTCGGCCGCACCGATGACGTGTTCAAGGCGTCGGACTACCGCATTTCGCCGTTCGAGCTGGAGAGTGTGCTGATCGAGCACGAGGCGGTCGTGGAGGCCGCCATCGTGCCGTCACCGGACGCACTGCGACTCAACGTGCCGAAGGCCTATGTGGTCCTGGCCGAGGGATGGCCGGCCAACGACGAGACCGCCCAGGCGATCTTCGCGCACTGCCGCGCACACCTGTCGCCCTACCAGCGGGTGCGACGGATGGAGTTCACCGAGCTGCCGAAGACGATCTCCGGCAAGATCCGGCGGGTCCAGCTCCGCGAGGCCGAACGCACCAAGCATGCGTCCGCGGACGCAACGCCCGACGGCGAATACCTGGACCGCGGCTGACTCCGTGGACTCGGACGAGATGCGGAGGGACGACGGGGAACGGAATGAACTGCGAATGGAGTCAGGCGTTGCGGATGCCCGCGGCGTCATGGAGGTTCAGGATCTCCACTGCCCGCTCTCGCATCTCCACCTTTCGCACTTTCCCGGTCACCGTCATCGGGAAGCCATCCACCACATGCACATACCGCGGCACTTTGTAATGCGCGAGCTTTCCCTTGCAGAAGTCGCGTACCGCTTCGGTGGTCAGCGGCGTCGCTCCCGGGCGCATCACCACCCAGGCCATCAGTTCCTCGCCGTACCTCTGGTCCGGGACGCCGATCACCTGGACGTCCGACACGTCCGGGTGGGAGTAGAGGAACTCCTCCACCTCCCTCGGGTACACGTTCTCGCCGCCACGGATCACCAGATCCTTGATCCGGCCGACAATGTTCACGTAACCGTGTTCGTCCATCGTGGCCAGGTCGCCCGTGTGCATCCAGCGGGCCTCGTCGATCGCTTCCGCGGTCGCCTCCGCCTGGTCCCAGTAGCCGAGCATCACCGAGTAGCCACGTGTGCACAGCTCCCCCGCCTCGCCGCGTGGCGTCGGCAGGCCCGTCGCCGGGTCGACCACCTTCGACTCCAGGTGCGGCATTACGCGGCCCACCGTTTCCGTACGGCGGTCCAGGCCGTCGTCGCGGCGGGTCATCGTCGAGACCGGCGAGGTCTCGGTCATGCCGTAACAGATCGCCACCTCGGTCATGTGCATCTCGGCCACCACCCGCTTCATAATCTCCACCGGGCACGGCGAGCCCGCCATGATCCCGGTACGCAGCGACGACAGGTCGTACGTGGCGAAGTCGCGCAGCCCCAGTTCGGCGATGAACATTGTCGGTACGCCGTACAGGGAAGTGCACTTCTCCTGGGTGACCGCTCTCAGAGAGGCCGCAGGGTCGAAGCCCTGAGCCGGCAGCACCATGCACGCACCGTGCGAGGTCGCCGCCAGGTTGCCCATCACCATCCCGAAGCAGTGGTAGAGCGGCACCGGGATGCAGATCCGGTCCTGCTCGGTGTAGCCGACCAGCTCGCCGACGAAGAAGCCGTTGTTGAGGATGTTGTGGTGCGACAGCGTCGCGCCCTTCGGGAAACCCGTCGTACCGGACGTGTACTGGATGTTGATCGGGTCGTCGAAGGCCAGCAATGCGGCGCGTTCCTCCAGCGAGCGGCCCTGGCCGGCGGCGATCAGGTCGTCCCAGTCCTGGGTGCCTATGAAGATCGTCTCGATGAAGCCGATCTCGGCGATCATGCCGCGGTAGTCGCTCGTCTTGAACGCGACCGCGCTGACCAGCAGGCGCACGCCCGCCTGCCGGATCACATAGGCCAGTTCGTGGGTGCGGTACGCCGGGTTGATGTTCACCAGGATCGCGCCGATCTTCGCGGTCGCGTACTGCGTGATGACCCACTCCGCGCAGTTCGGCGCCCAGATTCCCACCCGGTCGCCCTTGTCGATGCCGCGGGCCAGCAGGCCACGGGCGGCCTCGTTCACCGCGGCGTCGAATTCCGCGTACGTCCAGCGGCGGCCGGCGGCCACGTCCACCAGCGCCTCGCGGTCGCCGTGGGTCGCGACCGTGCGTTCGAGATTCGCGCCGATAGTCTCGCCGAGCAGCGGCACGTCGGAGGTCCCGGAAGCGTAGGAGAGCATTTCTGCAGCATGAGCCGGTCCACGTGGCGGCGCCACCCCCGTTCAGGGGTGGACCGCGAACCCGGTCCGCGACATGCTGGTGACGTGCTCGAAACAGCCGATCTGTCCGCCGCGCTGGGCCGGGTCCGGCGGGTGACCGGGCTGCCGGTCGCGTTCGGCGGGACGGTCGCCGCCGACGGCCGGGCCATGCGGCTGACCGACTTCGCGGGCACGGTGACCGGCGCGCTGCATGGGCTGGTGGTCGGCGCCGGCAACGGTCTCGGCGGGTGGGTCGTCAGCACGGCGCGGCCGGGCCGGGTCGAGGACTACGCCACCGACCCGCGGATCACCCACGAGTACGACAAACCGGTCACCGCCGAGGGGCTGCGGGCGATCGCCGCGGTGCCGGTCGCGATGGGCGGTTCCGTGCTGGCGGTGCTGTACGCCGGCACGCGGGAGCCGCTGTCGGTGGGGACCCGCGCGCTTGACGCGATGAGCCAGGTGGCGGTGCGCGTCGGCGCCGAGGTGACCGTACGCCGGGAAGTGCAGCGCCGGATCGCGGAGCTGGAGACGACCGCGGCCCTGACCCGGGCGGCGCCGACAGCCCCGGAGTGGGAGGACGTCCGGCAGGCGCACGCCGACCTCCGCACGATCGCTCAAGAGGTCGACGACCCTGCGCTGCGGTCCCGGCTCCAGGACGTGTGCACGCTGCTCGCCCAGTCCGGCGGCTCGGCGCGGTCGCCCAATCCGTTGTCGCCGCGGGAGCTCGACGTGCTGGCCATGGTCGCGGTGGGCTGCGGCAATGCGGAGGCTGCCCGGCGGCTCGGGCTCCTGCCGGAGACGGTCAAGAGCTATCTGCGCAACGCGATGCGCAAGCTGGGCACGCACGGCCGGATGGAGACAGTCGTGACGGCCCGGCGGCTCGGCTTCCTGCCGTGACCGGCGGCAAGTCGTGACGGCCCGGCGCCTTGGCCTCCTGCCGTGACCGGCGGCAAGTCGTGACGGCCCGGTGCCTTGGCCTCCTGCCGTGACCGGCGGCAAGTCGTGACGGCCCGGCGCCTTGGCCTCCTGCCGTGACCGGCGGCAAGTCGTGACGGCCCGGTGCCTTGGCCTCCTG
>NZ_JBVJIR010000003.1:131881-218444 GCF_055586185.1 Actinoplanes sp. NPDC051405 | reverse complement strand
CTGCCGTGACCGGCGGCAACAGGACGGCCATGGCGGCAACAGGACTGGCTGACGAGGCCTAGGGTCAGGAGAGTGAAGAGACCGACGATCGCCGATATCGCCCGCGAGGCCGGGGTCTCCAAGGGCGCCGTCTCCTACGCGCTGAACGACCGGCCCGGCGTATCCGAGGACACCCGCGCGCGCATCCTCGCGATCGCCGACCGCCTGGGTTTCCGGGCCAGCGCTGCCGCACGGGCGCTCGCCGGGGCACCCGCCAAGGTCGTCGGGCTCGCGTTGCGGCGGCCGGCCAGCACGCTGGGTGTCGAGCCGTTCTTCATGGAGCTGGTCAGCGGGCTCGAGGCCGAACTGTCCACTCGCTCGTACGCGTTGCTCCTGCAGATGGTCCCCGACGACGACCCGGCGGCCGAGATCGAGGTCTACCGGCAGTGGTGGATCGAGGGCCGGGTCGACGGGGTGCTGCTCTGTGACGTCCGCGCGGACGATCCACGGGTGCCGGCCGTGGCGGAGATCAGGCTGCCTGCCGTCGTCGTGGGGCCGCCTACCGAGGGTGAGCTGGTGCCGAGTCTCTGGTCCGACGACGCGGTGTCGGTGACCGAGGCGGTCGAGCACCTGGCCGGGCTCGGTCACCGCCGGATCGCCCGGGTCGCCGGGATTCCCGAGCTGGCCCACACCGGCGCCCGCAGCCGCGCCTTCGCCGAGACCTGCGAACGGCTGGGGATCACCGAAGCGCCCCCGATCTGGACCGACTACACCGGAGAGGCCGGCGCCCAGGCCACCCGCGACCTGCTGCACACCCGGCCGCGGCCGACCGCGATCGTGTACGACAACGACATCATGGCGATCGCCGGGCTCGCCACCGCTCAGGAACTGGGCTTCGCCGTGCCGGCCGATTTGTCCATAGTCGCCTGGGACGATTCGCCGGTCTGTGGGCTCGTGCATCCGCCGCTGACCGCGCTCACCCGCGACATCGTCGCCTACGGCGAGAACGCGGCCCGGCTGCTGCTGGCCGTCATCGCGGGCGACGAGGTCGCCAGTCGGCTGGACGAGCCGGCCCATCTGGTCGCCCGCGCGAGCACGGCACCGCCGCCGCCGGCCACGGAAAACAAAGAGCAGAGGAGAACGGCCGCCGCTGATTGAGCCCGGCGAAGCGGACGCCGGACGCCGGACGCGGGAGGCGGGAGGCGGGAGGCGGGAGGCGGAACGGGCAGCGCGGAACGTGGAACGCGGGAGGCGCTAGGCGCACATGCAAGGCGCAGCGCGAAACGCGCACGGCGGGAACACGCGAGGCGCAGGGCGAACGCGCACGGCGAGAACACGCGAGGCGCAGGGCGAACGCGCACGGCGAGAACACGCGAGGCGCAGGGCGAACGCGCACGGCGAGAACACGCGAGGCGCAGGGCAAACGCGCACGGCGAGAACACGCGAGGCGCAGGGCAAACGCGCACGGCGAGAACACGCGAGGCGTAGGGCGAACGCGCAGCGCGGAACGCGCAAGGCAGCACCCCGAACGCACAAAGCGGCATGCGGGACCCGCGCAAGGCGCAAGGCGAACGGGCGAGGCGAGGCGAGGCGAGGCGCAAGGCGAACGCGCGAGGCGAACGCGCGAGGCGCGAGCCGCAAGGCGCAAGCCGCAAGCCGCAAGGCGTGAGGCCCAAGGCGCAGCGCGAAACGCGCAAGGCGGAACTCCGAAGACAGAAGGGCGCGGGGCGAAGACGCAAGGACAAAAGCCCAAGACGCAAGGCGAACGGGAAAGCAAACCCCCTCAAGCAGGCCCAGTACTCCGCCGCACCTCAAGACGCCCACCCTCAGCCTGCACCGGCGCCCGAACCTCCCCATCCAACGCCGCAAACAACTGCGCCGCAGCTAATCCCCCATAAGCCGCGATATCCCGCCGAACGACCGTCAACGGCGGCCCCACCACCTGACACAGCGGCGAATCCTCACAAGCCACTACCGACAGATCCGCCGGCACCGCAACCCCCATCTCCCCCGCCACCCCCAGCCCGGCCACCGCCATCACGTCGTTGTCGTAAACGATCGCCGTCGGCCGCTCCGGCCCAGCCAGCAGCAGCTCCCGAGTCCGTTCCGCCCCCGCCCGACCTGTGTAGTCAGCCCGCACGATCGTCAGCGTCATCCCCCGCTCCGCGCACGCCCGGGCCATCGCCTCGTCCCGGATCGCCGTATGCACCATCCCCGCCGGCCCGCTGACCCGGGCCACCCGGACGTGGCCCAGCTCAGCCAGGTGCTCCACCAGCTCCAACGTCCATCCCCGGTCGTCGCACCACGCCCCGGGCATGCCGTCGTCCGGTGTGCTCGCGATCAGCGCCGCCGGCAGGCCCAGCCGGCGCACCGCCGCCAAGCGGGGGTCGTCCACCCGCGGGTCGCAGATCAGTACGCCGTCGACCCGGCGTTCGGCGCTCCACCGGCGGTGGACCTGTGCCTCCTCCTCCAGGTCGGCCACCAGCTGCAACGCCAGACCGAAGCCGCGGACGGCCAGTTCCTCCTGGATGCCGGCGATCAGCTGGCGGCGGAAGACCTCCACGGTCAGCGCGGCCGATGAGCGCAGCAGCACGAGACCGATCGCGTGGGCCGCCGCACCGTGCAGTGCCAGCGCCGGGCCGTTCGCGCGGTAGCCGAGTTCGCGGGCGATGCCCAGGATGCGCTGGCGCAGGTCCGCGGAGACGCCGGGACGGCCGTTCAGCGCGTACGAGACGGCGATCCGGGACACGCCGGCACGCCGGGCGATGTCGGCCATCGTCGCTGCTCGCACGGCTTAGCGTAAACCCAGGTCCTATGCTCCAGCCATGATGCGCGTCGTGGTGCTGCCGGGCGGGGTCCAGGTCGTCGAGGCCGCGATCCCGGAACCGGGACCGGGTGAGGCACAGTTGCGGATGGTGGTGGCCGGCGTCTGCGGCTCCGACACGCACGCCCTGCGGGGCCGGCATCCGAACGTTCATCCGCCGTACGCGCCCGGGCATGAGGTGGTCGGGGTGGTCACCGCAGTCGCAGCGGATGTGACCTCGGTCCGGGTCGGGCAGCGGGCCACCGTCGAACCCGACCTGCCCTGCTGGGAGTGCAAGCAGTGCCGGGCCGGGCGGCAGAACCTGTGCGAGCGGCTCGGGTTCTTCGGCTGCGGGTCCGAGCAGGGCGGGATGGCCGACGTGTTCACCATCGACGCGCGGCGCCTGCATGTTGTGCCCGACGACTTCGACGATGCGACCGCGGCCCTGATCGAGCCGCTCTCCACTCCCGTGCACGCGATCCGGCTGGCCGGCGGGGTTCGCGGCCGGGCGGTGGCGATTCTCGGGGTGGGGACGATCGGTCTGCTGACCTTGAAAGCGGCGCGGGCGCAGGGCGCCCGGCGGATCGTCGTGACGGCGCGCTCGGCGAGCAGCCGCAAGCGGGCGCTGGCGTTCGGCGCGGACGCCGCCGTGGACGCGACGGCTGCGGACGCTGCCGATCAGGTACGGGCAGCGCTCGGCGAGAGCGCCGACGTGGTGTTCGACTGCGTGGCCGAGCAGTCGACGATGACACAGTCGCTGGCGATCGCCGACAAGGGTGGAACCGTCGTGGTGGTCGGTGTGCCGGCCGGCGAGGTGACGATTCCGCTCGCGTTGCTGCAGGACAGCCAGTTGCGGATCGAGGGCAGTGCCACGTACCTGCCGGAGGACTACGCGGATGCGATGGTGCTGCTCCGCGACGGCGTAGTTACCGCGGCCGATTTCGTGACGGCGGTCCGGCCCTTGAGTGAGGCCGCGGCGGCCTTCGCCGATGCCGAGAGCGGGGAGCACATCAAGGTGCTCGTCAAGTCTGGTTCGATCGGCGTCGACGTGGTGAGCTGAGCGGCATGACGGACTACGACATCGTCGTCGTGGGCAGTGGGTTCGGCGGGAGTGTCACCGCGTTGCGGCTGACCGAGAAGGGTTACCGGGTCGGTGTGCTCGAGGCCGGCCGGCGCTTCACCCCCGAGACGCTGCCCAGGACGTCCTGGGATCTGCGGGCGTTCCTCTGGGCGCCCGCGCTGGGCCTGCGCGGCATCCAACGGATCACCCTGCTCAAGGACATCGTCGTGCTCTCCGCGGCGGGCGTCGGCGGCGGTTCGCTGGTCTACGCGAACACGCTCTACCAGCCGCCGGCCGCGTTCTTCGCCGATCCGCGCTGGGCCGGCATCACCGATTGGGCCCGCGAGCTGGAGCAGCACTACGCGCAGGCCTCCCGGATGCTGGGCGTCACCGTGCAGCCGTCGATGACGCCCTCGGACGAGGTGATCCAGGCCGTCGCGCAGGACATGGGAGTCGGCGGCACTTTCCGGCGTACCCCGGTCGGAGTTTTCTTCGGTGAGCCCGGCAAGACCGTGCCGGATCCCTATTTCGGCGGGGCCGGGCCCGCCCGGACCGGGTGCATCGAGTGCGGTGACTGCATGATCGGGTGCCGGCTCGGGGCCAAGAACCGGCTCGACCTCAACTACCTCTACCTCGCCGAGCGGGCCGGTGCGGTCGTGCACCCGGACACCACGGTCTCGGCGTTGCGGCCCGTCGGCGAAGGCTGGGAGCTGACCACCTCGCAGGGCACGTTCACCGCGCGGGAGGTGGTGCTGTCGGCCGGGGCGCTCGGCACGCAGCGGCTGCTGCACGCCATGCGGGACACCGGTGTGCTGCCCGCGCTCTCCGACCGGCTCGGCGCGCTGACCCGGACCAACTCCGAGGCGCTGCTCGGCGCGCAGTCTGTGTCCGTACCGGAAAAGCCGTTCTCCCGCGGGGTCGCGATCACCTCGAGCTTCCACCCGGACGCCGAGACCCACATCGAGCCGGTCCGCTACGGGCCCGGCAGCAACGCGATGGGCCTGCTCACCACCCTGCTGGTGGACGGCGGCGGCCGCGTGCCGCGGCCGGTCCGCTTCCTCGGCCAGGCGCTGCGGCACCCGCGCACGCTGCTGCGGTCACTGTCGAAGCGACGTTGGAGCGACCGGACCATCATCGCGCTGGTCATGCAGACCGTCGACAACTCTTTGACGGTACGGCGCACCAAGCGCGGCCGGCTCACCACCGGGCCCGGCCACGGCCCGGTCAACCCGACCTGGATCCCGGTCGGTCACGAGGCGGTACGCCGGATGGCCGCCAAGATCGGTGGTCATCCCGGCGGCTCGGTGGGTGACGTCTTCGACATCCCGATGACCGCGCACATCCTCGGCGGCGTGACCATCGGCGACTCCCCCGCGACCGGCGTGGTCGACCCCTACCAGCGGGTGTACGGCTACCCCGGCCTGCACGTGGTGGACGGTTCGGTGATCCCGGCCAACCTCGGGGTGAACCCGTCGCTGACCATCACCGCGCTGGCCGAGCGGGCCCTGTCGCTGTGGCCCAACAAGGGTGAGGCCGATCCGCGGCCCGCTCTCGGCGCACCTTACGAACGCCGCGATCCGGTGGCACCCCGTTCCCCCGCGGTGCCGGCCCACGCCCCCGCGGCCCTGCGGATAACGCCGGCCGCCCCGCCGCCGGGTTGATCGGCGACGGGGCGGGGCTGCTGTGATGCTGGTGGGGATCAGGCCCTGGTGCAGGCCGACCCGTTGAGGGTGAACGCGGACGGGCTGGCGAAGGTGCCGCTGTAGGTGCCCTGGAAGCCGAACGAGGTGCTGCCGCCGGCCGGGATGCTGCCGTTGTGTGTCGAGTTCCGGGCGGTGAGCGCGCCGCTGGTGCCGGACAGCGTGGCGTTCCACGAGTTGGTCACCGCCTGGCCACCCGGGAGGGTGAAGCCGAGCGTCCAGCCGTTGAGCGTGCTGCTGCCGGTGTTGGCCACGGTCACGTTGGCCACGAAGCCGCTGCCCCACGAGTCGGCCGCGTAGGTCACGCGGCAGGCCGCGGTGCCGGGCGGCGGGGTGGTGGGTCCGCCGGGCGGCGGGGTCGTCGGGTTCGCGGGCGGGGCGCCGCCTCCGTTGACCGCCGCGGAGAAGCTGTTCACGGCCAGGCCGGTGCCGCCGATCCACGGCTCGAAGCCGGCCTGAATGCTGGTCAGGTACCAGGAGTTGGTGATCGCGCCGCGGTTGCGCACGTCGTTGATGAAGTCCAGGACGCTGAAGCTCCAGCTCGAGATCGCCGACGGCGCGACGTACGAGATGACGTTGTTGGAGCCGTTGCTGCCCTGCCAGACCTGCCAGGTGCGGCCGCCGATGGTGGTGTTGCCCACGGCCGAGCCGATCGGCTGGATCGAGCCCTGCTTGTTGAACCAGATCATGATCTCCATGGCGTTGACACCGTCGCGCCGGGGCGTCGGGTCCAGCCAGATGTCGTACGACGCGTTGTAGGTCGCACCGGAGACGAAGTTGTAGTTGATGCTGCTCGTCGCGCTGCTGATCGAGCTGACCTGCATCGGCAGATTCGTGCCGGGCGAACAGTTCGTGTAATGGCAGCCGAAGAAGATCGACGGGTAGGACACCGGCGCGCCACTGGTGCTGCCGACGCCCTGCTGGGAGGTGATGGAGAAGCCGCTGCCGGTGACATTGATGCACTGCTGGGCGGTGGTGCCCCAGCGGTTGTTCTGCACCACGTAACGGCCACCGATGGTGGTCGAGCCGTACTGCTCGCAGATCTGCGTGTCCGCACTGGCGGGACCGGCGACCACGGTTGTCGTGATCGCGCCCGCGGCGAGCAGAGCGGCGGCCGTGACGGCCCGGATGACACGTCTCATGACTGCTCCTGGTGGTGGGGATGCCCCGGGGAAGGGGCGGCGTGGGAGCGCTCCCACGCAACGTACAACACATTGACAGGCGTGAGAAGTGTTGCGGAGAAGTTTCGTAAAGTTCTCCGCGCCGGCGGCCCGCCCACCCCGGGTCCGGCGGCCCATTCGCCGGCGGCACCGTGGGCCGGACCCGGAGAATGGGGACGGATGATCTGCGCGACATGCAGGGCGGACAATTTGCACACGTCGGCACGGCCGGACAGAATGAATACGCAGGAATTCTCATAGACAATGGCACCGTCCCGGGAGCAACCACATCATGGCCAAGCAGGTAATTACCCTTCTGACCGATGACCTCGACGGCGGCGAGGCCGACCGCACCGTCGAGTTCGGACTCGACGGTGTGAACTACACGATCGACCTGTCGGAGAAGAACGCCGGCAAGCTGCGTAAGGCATTGGACCCCTACCTCGCGGTGGCGACGCGGGTCGGCCGGTCCGGTGTCGAGTCGCGTTCCACCCGCCGCGGTGGCGCCCCGGCGAGCACCGGCCGCGCCAGCCGGGACCAGAATCAGGCCATTCGGGAGTGGGCCGGCAAGAACGGCTACGAGGTCTCCGAGCGGGGCCGCATCCCGAGCTCGATCGTCGAGGCGTACCACAGCAAGCGATAGCTCCCGCACCAGCAAATCGGCGCCGCCCGGTGGGCGGCGCCGATTTGTGCTTAAGGATGGTTAAGGCGTTCTCCGCCCAGGTACGGCAACAGCTTGTCCAGCCGCCGGCAGATCCCGCACCCGGATGCCGGTGGCGTGCCCGGACCGCGTTCACGATCGCCGCGGGCGAGCCCACGATGCCGATCTCGCCGATGCCCTTGCTGCCCACCGCTCCCACCCGGGCCCCGGTGGTTCAACCTCGGCCCGCCGGGTACCAGCACACGATGCGAGTGGTGATCGTCGGAGCGACCGGGAACTCAGGCACGGCCCTGCTCCGCAGGCTGCGGAACGAGCCGGGCGTCGATCTCGCCGGGGTCGTCCGCCGGCTGCCGCCCCGGGTCGAGCCGTACGACGCGGTGGAGTGGCACTCCTGCGACATCGGGGCTCCGGGCGCCGCGCAGCAGCTGACCGAGATCTTCCGGGGCGCCGACGCGGTCGTGCACCTCGCCTGGCAGATCCAGCCCAGCCACGACCAGCGGCTGCTGTTCCGCACCAACGTGCTGGGCAGCCGGACGGTGGTCGAGGCCGTGCTGCGCGCCGGGGTGCCGACGCTGGCCTACGCCTCCTCGGTCGGGGCCTACGCACCCGGCCCGAAGCACGCCTTCGTCACCGAGGCGTGGCCCCGCACGGGGGTGCTCGGTTCCTCCTACAGCCGGCACAAGGCGCTGGTCGAGGGCCTGCTGGACCGGGTGGAGTCGGATCATCCGACGCTGCGGATCGTCCGGCTGCGGCCGGGGCTGATCTTCCAGCGCGACATCGGTACGGAGATCGGCCGGTACTTCGCCGGGCCGCTGCTGCCCGCGCGGCTCCTGAAGTTCGGGCGCATCCCGGTGATCCCCTCGCATCCGGGGCTGCGGGTGCAGGCGGTGCACGCGGACGATGTGGCTGATGCGTACGCCCGGGCTCTGCTGGCCGATGTGCGCGGCGCTTTCAACGTGGCCGCGGGTCCGGTGCTGGATCCCGCGGTCGCGGCGGCCGCGTTCCAGGGCCGGGAGGTGCCGGTGCCGGGCTTCGTCCTGCGCGGCGCGGCCGATCTGAGCTGGCGGTTGCGCTTGCAGCCGGTCGACGTGGGCTGGGTTCGGCTGGGGCTCAAGGCGCCGCTGATGTCGTGCGACCGGATCAAGGCGGAGCTGGGCTGGCGGCCGCTGGTGGACGCGGTGCACACCCTCAAGGAGCTGGTGGCCGGCCTGGCCGACCGGGCCCACACGGACAGCCCGCCGTTGTCCGGTGATCCCGCGCTGCCGGGCCGCCTGGGCGGGGTCCTGCGCGGCCGGCTGCCCGGCTCGGGCAACCCGTACTGACATGCTGCGGCAGGCCCGGCTGCCGAAGCGTCCGGGCCTGCTGGAACACCGTATGGCGGGTCAGCGCCGGCCACCCCCGGTGCTGATGATGACCACGCCACCGCCACCTCCGCGGTAGCGGTAGCAGTGCCGGCGGCGGTCGTCGCGGCTCGGCGTGCGAGCGCTCCAGTCGTCGCCGTCGTCCCAGTCGTGCCAGTTGTGGTGCCAGGGGAACCAATGGCCGTTCGATTGGTACCAGCAGTGGCGCCGGTGGTCGGGCACCGAGCCGGAGGCTGAGGCGGGGGCCGAGACAGCGAGACTGGAGCCGATCGCCAGCAGCACACCGGCGAGGAGCAGGCCCGGACGTCGCATGGTTTGTCCTTTCAGGGTCGGTTGGTGAACACCCGAAAGTCTTTCGCGTTCCCTCGCCGGCCGAGAGGGCTTCCGCATAAAAATCAAATGCAGTGGAAAAGTCAGGCCACGGCGAGCGGCAGCGGGTTGCGCAGCCAGGCCAGCGCCTCGGTCGCGTCCAGTGGCGCCGAGTAGTAGTAGCCCTGCCCCAGCGGACAGCCGAGCTGGGCCAGGATGAGCCGGTGGGTGGCGTCCTCGATGCCCTCGGCGACCACGGTCAGATTGAGGGTGCGGGCCAGGCTCACGATGCCGGCCACCAGGGCGAGCTGCTGCTCGCTGCCGACCATGTCGTCGATGAAGGTCTTGTCGATCTTCAGCACGTCGATCGGGCGCTGCCGCAGATAACCCAGCGACGAGTAGCCGGTGCCGAAGTCGTCGATCGCGATCCGCACGCCGAGCTCCTGCAACACGGCCAGATCAGCCCAGATCTGCTCGTCGTCGCCCATCAGCAGGGTCTCGGTGATCTCCAGCATCAGCGCCCGGGCCGGCACCCCGGCGTACTCCAGCGAGGCCTTGACCTGCTCGACGAAGCCGGACTGGCGGAACTGGCGGACCGAGACGTTGACCGAGACGTACGGCTGGCGGGCCCGCGGCAGGATGCGCCGCCACTGCGCGACCGTGTGCAGGGCCTGGTCGAGGACCCAGCGGCCCATCGGGACGATCAGCCCGCTCTCCTCGGCCACCTCGATGAACTCGTCCGGCGCGATGACCCCGCGCTGCGGATGGTGCCAGCGGACCAGCGCCTCGAAGCCGACCGCCTCGTCGGTGGCGAGGTCGACGATGGGCTGGAACTGGAGCAGGAAGTGCCCCTCGTTGACCGCGTGGTCCAGCGCCGAGCGCAGTTCCAGCCGCTCCACCATCGCGCTGTGCAGGTGGGACTGGTAGCGCCGCCACTGGTTCTTACCGGCGCCCTTCGCCACGTACAGGGCCAGGTCGGCCTGGCGCAGCAGGGCGTCGGCGGTGTCCGCCTCCGGCGTGGTGGTGATGCCGATGCTGGCGACGGCCTGCAGCGGCCCGCCGTCGACGATGATCGGCTCGGACAGCGCGGCCAGGATCCGGGTGGCCGTCTCCTCGACCGCCCCGGGGTCCTGCACGTTCTCCACCAGCGCGGCGAACTCGTCGCCGCCGAGCCGGGCCGCCGTGTCGTCGGCCCGCAGCGCGCCGGCGATCCGCCCGGCCACCGCGATCAGCAGCTGGTCGCCGGTGGCGTGGCCCAGGGTGTCGTTGACGACCTTGAAATCGTCCAGGTCGATGAAGAGCACGCCGACCACCGAGCCGTCCCGGGCGCCGCGGGCCAGCGCGTGCTGGAGCCGGTCGGCGAAGAGCACCCGGTTGGCCAGCCCGGTCAGCGAGTCGTGGAACGCCTGGTGGGTGAGCTCGCGTTCGAGCTGGCGGCGCTCGGTGACGTCGCGCAGGGTGACCACCAGGCCGGCGACGGTCTGGTCCGCGCGCAGGTCCCGGCAGTGCATCTCCAGCATCACTTCGGTACGGCGCCGCCCGACAGCCCGGAAGTCCAGCCCCTCCTGCGTCCCCTCGCCACCACGGACGGCGGCGAGCACGTCAGCCAGCCGCAGCCGGTCGCCGGGATGGATCAGGTCGGGCAGGGACACGCCCACCGGGTCGGCGCCCAGCACGTGACCGGCGGACGGGCTCGCGTACCGGACCCGGTCCTCCTCGTCGATGATCAGGATGACGTCGGAGGTGTTCTGCACCAGCGTGCGGAAGTAGGCCTCGCTGTTGCGCCGGGTCACCTCCTGGCTCAGCGCGATCCGCTCCAGCGCGAGCGCGACCTGGGTGGCCAGCACCTCCAGGGCCCGCTGCAGGCCGAGCAGAGCCCAGGTGGGGCCGCCCACGTGCAGCACCCCGACGAGCGGGTCGCCGGTCGGGCGGTCCTGCAGCACCAGCGGGCAGCGCAGCACCATGTTGAACTGGGTGAGCCGGACCGCCACCGCCCAGTCGACGTCGCGGGTGGCGACCAGGCGGGCGGCCGTACCGGTGCTGCGGTCGTGGTCGGACTGGGCCGCGGCCTCGGGTGAGACGGGCTCCTCCGGCTCGGTGATGGCCATGGCGAGCACCACCCGGTGCGGCACGTCGGCCGGCAGCAGCTGGGCCACGGCCGTCCGGACCGCGTTGCCGACCTCGTCCGCATCAGCCGCGGAGACCAGCGCCGCCGAGGCCTCGCGGAGCCCCCGCTCGCGGGCCAGGGCCAGCCGGTGACTCGCCATGATGCCCGCCATCCGGGCCAGGACCAGCAGGAACGTGCAGGCGCTGAGGACGGCGACCACGTCCAGGTCGGGCACCTCACCGTCGACGCCCATCTGGAAGATCAGCACGGCCGGGGCGACCAGCGAGGCGAGGGCGAGCAGGGCGAGGCGGACCCGGCCCAGCTCGGCCAGCGGGGTGGCGACCGGCCGGGTCAGCGCGCCCATCGAGGGGATCAGCGCGGCCAGGCCGACGGCGGCGTACAGCGGGACCCGGCCGAAGGCGGCCAGGAAGGCGATGTCGTCGCGCAGGGTGACGAGATTGCCGCCGACATCGGCGAGCAGCAGGGCCAGGACACCGGCGGCGAGCCAGCCGCCGGCCGGCAGCCGCCGTCCGGAGGCGGTCAGCAGCCGGGTCAGCAGGGCCAGGCAGAGCAGATCGCCGACCGGGAACGCGACCGCGATCCACTGCCCGACCGTCGACAGCTCGGTGTCGCGCAGGTGCGGGCCGATCACGAAGGTCCAGGCCAGCAGGGCCACGCCGGAGGTCAGGGTGAGGGCGTCGAGCAGTCCGCCCCGATCGCGGCGGCCACCCGTGCGGAGCCGGACGAACCAGTAGAGCACCAGGGCCAGCGCCGGGTAGGCGGCGAGGAGCATGCCCGTACCGATCGAATGCAGGCTGGGGACGACCCGCAGGGCGTCCGGGCCGGCGCTGTAGGCCGCCGTGCCGAGGACCGAGAGCACGACCGAGACGGACAACAGGTACCACGGCCCGCGCCGGACCGGGTCGTGCCGGCGCAGGCCGGAGACCACGGCCAGCACGGCGGAGACCCCGGCGGCCAGGTGTACGGGCATCTGCCAGGCCGGCTCCAGCGCGAAGACAGCGCCGAGCGCCACCATCCAGGTGCCGAAGAGGGCAGCCGTCACTCTGGTCGACATGCTGCTCCTCTCCGCGGAGTGAAAGCCGGACGCTGCCCTGATCGGTCCCGCACCGGAGCAACTGAGCAGAATCGGTACGTGTCCACCGACTTCGTCCGCGCCAACACACGGCTCGCGCCCGTGCCCTTCCTTCCCGAACTGGTGCTGTACCAGGCCGACGAGCCGATCGAGCTCTGGGAGCGCACGGAGGCGGCCGGCGCCGAGCAGCCGCCGCCGTTCTGGGCCTTCGCCTGGGCCGGCGGGCAGGCCCTGGCCCGGCACGTACTCGACGAACCGGACCTGGTCAGCGGGCGGGCGGTGCTGGACCTGGCGACCGGCTCGGGCCTGGTCGCGGTGGCGGCGGCCCGCGCCGGGGCCCGCACGGTGACGGCCAACGACATCGATCCGCTCTCGCTGGCCGCCGCCGAGGCCAACGCCGAGGCCAACGGTGTGCCGATCCGGCTGGTGGAGGGTGATCTGCTCGCGAGCGGGTATCCGGACGCCGACGTGATCCTGGCCGGGGACGTGTTCTACAGCCGGGAGATGGCCGGACGGGTGCTGCCGTTCCTGCGGCGCGCGGCCGGGCGCGGCGCGTTGGTGCTGGTCGGGGATCCGGGGCGGGCGTACCTGCCGGTCGACGGAATGATCCGGCGGGCGACGTACGAGGTGCCGGTGCTGGAGGCGCTGGAGTCGGTGCCGGTACGGCGGACGAGCGTGTGGCAGGTGGATTTTACGAGCCGGTAACCGCAGATTGTTCAACAACTCTTGTGGGATCGTTGAACAATCCCTACCGTCAGGGGTGCCTCCATCGAACTACCCCGATCCGAGGAGTGCCCATGGCCACGCAGACCCCAACCCCCGCCCGCACCCGCCGTACCGCCCTGATCGGTGCCATCTTCCTGATGGCGACCAGCGCGATCGGGCCCGGATTCATCACTCAGACCACCACTTTCACGGCGGCCCTGGGCGCCGCGTTCGCGTTCGGCATCCTGATGTCGATCCTGGTGGACTTCGTCGTCCAGATGAACATCTGGCGGATCATCTCGGTCAGCGGCAAGCGGGCGCACGAGCTCGCCAACGCCGTCGTGCCGGGCGCCGGCCACCTGCTCGCGGCCCTGATCATCCTCGGTGGCCTGGTCTTCAACATCGGCAACGTGGCCGGCTCGGGACTCGGCCTGAACGCCGCCCTGGGCCTGGACCCGAAGCTCGGCGGCCTGATCAGCGCGCTGATCGCAATCTCGATCTTCCTGGTCAAGCGGGCCGGGATGGCGATGGACCGGCTGCTCATCGGGCTCGGCGTCCTGATGATCCTGCTGACCGTGTACGTCGCGATCGTCTCGGACCCACCGGTCGGCGAGGCGCTGCGCCAGACGGTCCTGCCCGACGAGATCGACTTCGCCGCGATCACCACGATCATCGGCGGTACGGTCGGCGGCTACATCACCTACTCCGGCGCGCACCGGCTGCTGGACAGCGGCACCACCGGCCCCGAGCACGCCCGCGAGGTCACCCGGGGCGCACTGACCGGCATCGCCGTCACCGGCCTCATGCGCTTCGTGCTCTTCCTGGCGATCCTCGGCGTCGTGAGCAGCGGTGTCGTGCTCGACACCAAGGGCAACGCCACCGCACAGGCCTTCGAGTCGGCGGCCGGCGAGTTCGGGCTGCGGGCGTTCGGGGTGATCCTCTGGGCGGCGGCCATCACCTCCGTGGTCGGCGCGGCGTTCACCTCGGTGTCGTTCTTCGACGCCTTCTCCAAGCGCTTCAGCGAGCCGCGCCCCCGGTCCTGGGCGACGGTCGCGTTCATCGCCGTCACCACGACCATCTTCCTGCTGATCGGCACCGCACCGTCGGCTCTGCTGGTCTTCGCCGGCGGGTTCAACGGGCTCATCCTGCCGATCGGGTTCACCATCCTGCTGTACGCCGCCTGGCGCCGGCGGGAACTGCTGCGGGGGTACGCGTACCCGGTGTGGCTGCTCGTCCTCGGCGCGCTCGTCGCGGCAGTGACCTGGTACATGGGCATCACCTCGGCCCGCTCGATCTTCGAATACCTCGCCGGCTGACCTCAGGAGGACAGAATGGATCTCAACAGCGATCTCGGCGAGGGCTTCGGCACCTGGCAGCTCGGCGACGACAACGCCATGCTCGACGTGGTCAGCAGCGCCAACATCGCCTGCGGTTTCCACGCCGGCGACCCGCGGACCCTGCTGGCCACCTGCGAACGGGCCGTCTCCCAGGGCGTCGTGATCGGCGCCCAGGTCGGCTACCGGGATCTCGCGGGCTTCGGCCGGCGCTTCATCGACTACGACAGCGCCGACCTGACCGCGGACGTGATCTACCAGCTCGGCGCCCTGGACGGGCTGGCCCGGGCGGCCGGCGACCGGGTGCTCTACGTCAAGCCGCACGGCGCCCTCTACAACTCGATCGTGCACCACGAGCAGCAGGCCGCCGCCGTGGTCGAGGCCGTCCGCCGGTACGACCCGGACCTGCCCGTGCTGGGCCTGCCCGGCTCGGTCTTCCTGCACCTGGCCGAGGACGCCGGGCTGACCACCGTCCGCGAGGCCTTCGCCGACCGCGGGTACAACCCGGACGGAACGCTGGTGTCGCGGCGCGAGCCCGGTGCGTTGCTGCACGACCCGGCCGAGGTCGCCGAGCGGATGCTGCGGCTGGTCACGGACCGGACCCTGGTCGCGGTGGACGGCTCGGTGATCAAGGTGGAGGCCGACTCGATCTGCGTACACGGTGACTCGCCGGGTGCAGTCGCGATGGCCCGGGCAGTCCATGACACCCTCTCCGCTGCCGGAATTCCGATCACCGCGTTCGCCGGGACCGGCTCGTGAAGCCGGCCGCCGGCCTGCGGGCCACGTTCCGGGCCGGGCTGGTCCGCCCGACCGCCGGACTGGCCCCCGGGGTGGCCCAGGCCAACCTGATCGCCGTGCCCCGCGACTGGGCCTGGGACATGCTGCTGTACGCGCAACGCAACCCCAAGCCGTGCCCGGTGCTCGACGTCAGCGACCCGGGCTCACCGGCCACCGTGCTGGCCGAGGGCGCCGACCTGCGCACCGACCTGCCGCTGTACCGGATCTGGCGGGACGGCCGGCTCGTCGAGGAGGTGCCGGACGCCACCGCCGCGTGGCGCGACGACCTGGTGACGTTCCTGATCGGGTGCAGCTTCAGCTTCGAGGCATCACTGATCGCCGCCGGCATCGACGTGCGGCACATCTCCACGGGGCGCAACGTGCCGATGTTCCGTACCGCCCGGGACTGCCGCCCGGCCGGGCGGATGCGCGGTGAGCTCGTCGTCTCGATGCGGCCCATTCCCGCGGGGCGGGTGGCCGAGGCCGTCACCATCAGCGCGCGCTTCCCGGCCGTGCACGGCGCCCCGGTGCACATCGGTGACCCGGCCGGGCTCGGCATCGCCGACCTGGACCGGCCCGACTTCGGCGAGCCGGTGGAGATCCGCCCGGGCGAGGTCCCGGTGTTCTGGGCCTGCGGCGTCACCCCGCAGGCAGCCGTGATGGCATCCCAGGTGCCGTACGCGATCACCCACGCGCCCGGCCACATGTTCGTGACCGACGCCCCCGACACGGAATATGAGCGATGACGAGTTTTCTCCGCTGCGGCCGCGAGGCGCTGCTGGCCGAGGTCGACGATCTCGACGCGGCCCTGGCCCTCTACGCCGCGCTGCGGTCGGCCGCCCTGCCCGGCGTGGTCGACCTGGTGCCCGCCGCCCGGACAGTCCTGATCAAGATCGACCCGGCGGTCACCTCGCCGGCGGCCGTACGGGAAGCCACTGCCGGCCTGCGCATCGACGCCCAGCGTGAGACGGGGAGCGGCACTGTGGAGATTCCGGTGCGCTACGACGGCCCGGACCTCGCCGAGGTGGCCGAACGCACCGGACTCAGCCCCGACGAGGTGGTCGCCCTGCACACGGGTTCGCGGTGGACGGTGGCCTTCGCCGGCTTCGTGCCCGGCTTCGGCTACCTCACCGGCGGCGACCCCCGGCTCGACGTGCCCCGGCGCGACTCGCCCCGCACCCGGATCCCGGCCGGCTCCGTCGGGCTGGCGGGCCGCTTCTCGGGCGTCTACCCCAGCGACAGCCCGGGCGGCTGGCAACTGATCGGCAGCACCACGGAACGCATGTGGGACCTGGACCGGCCGGAGCCGGCCCTGCTGGTCCCCGGCGTCGAGGTGATCTTCAAGGCGGTGGACCGATGACCATGACGATCCTGCGCACGGGACCGCTGACGGTGATCAAGGACGAGGGCCGGCCCGGGCACGCCGGACAGGGAGTGGCGCCCTCCGGGGCGGTGGACCGCGGCGCGTACGCCCGGGCGAACGCGCTGGTCGGCAACCCGCGCGGGGCCGCCGTGCTGGAATGCACCCTCGGCGGCCTGCGGGTCCGCTTCGACGAGCCGGCGACGGTCGCGCTGACCGGTACGGACGCGGTGCTCACTGTGGACGGTACACGCACCGCGGTCGAAGAGGTCGTCAGCGTCCCGGCCGGCGCCGAGGTGGCAGTGACCATGCCGCGGCGGGGGCTGCGCAGTTATCTCGCCGTTCGCGGTGGTCTCGCCGTACCGGCGGTGCTGGGTTCGCGCTCCACCGACCGGCTCGCCGGAATCGGCCCGGCCAAACCGGCAGTCGGCGACACCCTGCCCATCGGCCCCGCTCCCACCAACCCGTCATCTGTCGACGCGCCGCCCCGAGCGGGAGACCCGGACGGGCCGCTTGAGGTTGACCTCGGGCCCCGGGACGACTGGTTCACCGCCGCGGCGATCGAGACCCTGCTCAGCGCCGAGTTCACCGTCTCCCCCAGCAGCGACTCCGTCGGCCTGCGGCTCGACGGACCCGTGCTGACCCGCGCCCGCACCGACGAGCTGCCCAGCGAAGGCGTGGTCCGCGGCTCGGTGCAGGTGCCACCGGACGGGCACCCGATCGTCTTCCAGGCCGATCACCCGGTGACCGGCGGCTATCCGGTGATCGCCGTGCTCACCCCGGCCGCCGCCGACCGCGCCGCGCAGGCCCGCCCGGGCGCCCGGCTGCGGTTCGTGGTCGCGCCCGCGTGACGGGCCGGCTCCGGCGGCTGGTTGACTGACCCGGTGACGACGGTGGAGAAGCCCGGCTCCGCGGCCAGGGCGGTGGAGCAGCTGCGCAGTTCGATGATCAACGGTGAGCTGGCCCCGGGCACCCGGCTCTCCGAGTCCTCGCTGACCGGTCCGCTCGGCGTCTCCCGCAACACGCTGCGGGAGGCGTTCTCGACGCTGATCGAGGAGGGGCTGCTGGTCCGCCGGCCGCACCGGGGCGTCTTCGTGGCCACCCTGAGCTCGGCGCAGATCGCGGACATCTACCGGGTGCGGGTCCTGCTGGAGTGCTCGGCGCTGGAGCAGGCCCCGACCGATCCGCCCCGCGCCGCCGGGATGCGCGCCGCGGTCGACGAGGCCCAGCGCGGGGTCGCGGCCGGTGACTGGCGCGCGGTCGGCACGGCGAACATGCACTTCCACGAGCAGATCGTCGCGCTGGCCGGCAGCCCGCGGCTGGACGGCTGGATGCGCCAGCTGACCGCCGAGCTGCGTCTGGCCTTCGCCGCGGCGCCCAACATCGAGGCGCTGCACCAGCCGTTCGTCGCGATGAACGACGAGATCGCCACCCGCTACGAGGCCGGCCAGGCCCGCGAGGCGGCCGCGATGCTCCGCGACTACCTGCTCACCTCCGAACGCGTGGTCCTGGGCCACCTGCCCTGAGCCGGCCGTCTCAGGGCATTGGCAGCAGGTCACGCAGGCCGAAGCCGTCCTCCACCACGGCATCCGGCTCCGGGAAGGCGGCCGGGTCCTCACGGTCGGTGCGCGACGACCGCATCAGGATGACCGCCGCGGCGTCGGCCCGCCGGGCACACACGACGTCGCGCTGCCGGCTGTCCCCGACGAACCAGCACTTCTCCGCGCGTACGCCCAGGTCGCGGGCGGCGCGCCAGATCATCTCCGGGTTCGGCTTGCGGACGCCTGCCTCGTCGCTGTAGATCTGCACGCCGAAGAGGCCGCCGATGCCGGCCTTGGTGAGGAAGTCACGGTGCGCGGCCCCGCACAGCGTGTTGCTGACGACGGCCATCGGCAGCTCCGCGGCGCGGGCCGCCCGCAACGCCTCCGGAATGCCCGGGCGCAGGGCCCACGTCGAACGCCAGGCCCAGTCGTAGCTGAGCTTCGTGGCGTGCAGGCGTACGGCGTCCTTAGCCCGCCGTGGCCAGTCCCCGGTGACGAAGCGCTGCCAGACCTCGGCGTGCCCGAGCTCATCGGGATGGTCCTCGTCCCGCCACCGCGCGTAGGCCTGATGCCCGGCGGTCAGCGACCGGTTGATCTCGCCGGGCGTCAGCACCCCGTCGGCCAGGTTGTAGAGCCGCAGCACCAGCTCGGGTGGCGCCGGATCTTGCGGCGGGGCGTCGGCGAGCACACCACCGAAATCGAGAAGCAGGGCGGCCGGGACGCTCAGCATGCCTCCAACCTATCGAGGCGAACCTATCGGCCGCCGTCCGCCCGTAGCGTCCACGCGCGGACCCCGCCGACGATGCCGGCGGTGTTGGGCACCACCACGACGTCGTCGCCCATCCGGGCCAGCTGGGTCGGCGTGATCAGCCGCGAGTTGCCGCCGCCCAGGTAGATGCGGTCCCAGAGGAAGACCGGGCGCAGCCCCTCCACCACGTTGCGGACCCGCCGCGACCAGAGCGCGTCACCGAGCCGGCGCCGCTCGTGCTCGCCGATGTACGTGTCGTAACTCATCCCCCACCGCACCGGCGCCTGCGACATCTCCAGGTGCGGGGCGAGCTGGCCGCCGTCGAACAGCGCGCAGCCCAGCCCGGTGCCCAGGGTCAGGATCAGCTCGCAACCGGTGCCCGCGACCACGCCGGCGCCGTGCACCTCGGCGTCGTTGAGCACCAGCGTGGGCAGCCCGAACGCCTCGGCCAGCGCGGTCCGCGCGTCGAAGCCGTGCCAGGCGTCGACCAGCTCCGGATCCACCTTCGTCCGGGGGCCGCTGCGGGTCACGTAGTGCGGCGTCGCGACCACCACCCCGTGGCGCAGCATGCCCGGCATCCCGACGGTCGCCCGGTCCGCGGTCGGCAGCCGTTCGCCCAGCTCGACCAGCGTCTTGACGAACAGGTCGGGGGGCAGCGGATACGGCGTCGGGACACGCAACGGCTGGGCGCGCATCGTGCCGGCCTCGTCGAGCACCGACCCCTTGATGCCACCGCCGCCGCAGTCGATCGTCAACGTGAAAGCCACGCCCCAGTGTGCAACGTGCGTCCGGCGGATGACAGTCAGAACCTCGCGAACGATCGGATGGGCATCCGCGGGCCGAACTTGGGCGCGCTGATCCCGCCGGCCGCGAGCAACTCGCACACCCGCCCGCGGTGCCCGGCGAACGGCTCCAGCAGCTCCAGCATCCGGGCGTCGGTGCCGCGGGCCTCGCCGGCCAGCCCCCAGGCCACCGTGTTCGGGATGTGGAAGTCGCCGACGCTCACCGCGTCCGCGTCGCCGTACGTGGTGCGGACCACCTCGGCCGCCGTCCACGGGCCGATGCCCGGGATCGCGGTGAGCCGGCGGGTGGCCTCGGCGCTGTCGGCGCACTGCTCCAGCCGGGCGGCGACCACGGCCGCCCGCTGCAGGGCCTGGGTGCGGCGCTGCTCGACGCCGAAGGGATGGAAGACCCAGTACGGCGTCGCGGCCACAGCCTGCGGGTCGGGCGGCAGCAACAGCTCGGCCGGGCCCGGCGCCGGCTCGCCGAAATGCTGGACGATCGCCCGGTACGCCCGGTGCGCCTCGATGCCGGTCACCTTCTGCTCCAGGATCGCCCGGAGCAGCCGGTGGAAGATCTGGCCGGTGGCGGGCAAGCGTACCCCCGAAAAGGTCTTGGCCAGCCGTGCGACCAGCGGGTGCGCGGCCGCCCGGGCCGGGAAGTCGCCGAGGTCGTCGCGCAGGCCGGCGATCGCGTCAGCGCGATCGACCAGCCAGGCCGCGCCGGGCCCGTGCCCGGTCGCGGTGAGCTCCGCGCCGGCGCGGGCGAGATGCAAAGAGCCAGGACCCTCGGGGGTACGCGCGCAGAGCCAGAAGTCGCGGTCGTCGAACCTGCCGCAGGGGTCGTAGCGGACGACGAGCAGCGATCGCACCGTACGGGTGAAGTGGTAGCCGTCCGGCAGCTGCAGCCGGCGCGTCGTCGTCACCCGGGACACTGTGCCACCATCCGGCCGCCCGGGCCACCTTCCCCGGCGCCGGGTCACTTCCGGCGGGCCGGCCGTCCCCGGCGTGCGGACATGCCGATGGCCCTGACCGCGCTCCTGGTCAGGGCCATCGGTGCGGGTTGGCGGACACCCGAGTCGGTCCGCGTCACCCGGTAGCGGAGCTGCGTAGCTCGGCTCGAGCGGTCCCGCGCCTCCTTTCGTCAGCCGATTCCTTACTCGAACCGCCTGCCGCAGGTCTTGCCGTCCTCAGGGGGGTGGACGGCGGCCGGTTCCGACGGGGGGTCCCTCGCGGGGCGGCGACACCTGAAGGTGGCGCGCCCCGCGGGGTTCGGTCCCGGTGCGGCAGGGCTCCGTACTCAGTTCTGGTTCTGGTCGTTCTGGTTCTGGTCGTTGTTGCCACCCTGCTGGCCGCCCTGGTCCTGCTGACCGCCCTGCTGACCGCCCTGCTGGCCACCCTGGTTCTGGTCGCCGCCCTGGTTCTGGTCACCCTGGCCCTGGTCGCCCTGGTCCTGGTTGCCGCCGCCGCCGACCTCGATGCGAACCGCATCGAAGGCAGGGGTCTGGTTGGCGCGCTGCATCATCGGGATGCGGTGCGAACCGTCACCGGCCCACGAAGCGCACTGCGCGGTGCCCTCGGCAGGCAGTCCGGCGACCTGGATGGTCACCACGTCCGGGGCGGCGCTACCCTGCCGGTCCTCGGTGGCCACGAAGAACGCGGGAACCGGAGCCGGGTCGGGCGCCTCGTCGGTGTTCGCGAGCATGCGGCAGGCCGTGTGGAAGTGACCGCGGACGAGACCGCCCTGCAGGACCGAGCTCTCCACGTAGTAACCACCCTGGCCGGCCGCGAGGAAGCGGTCCCGGATCAGGTTGCGGGTGCTCACCTTGAGGGTGAACGGCGTGTTCGGGGCCACCTCGGTGGGCGCCTCGGTGATCAGCAGCGACGGGTTGTTCTCCTGCGCGCCGACCTCACCGAACTCGGTGGAGACACAACGGTTGCCGTTCTGGAAGCCGTCGTGCGCGGTCAGCTGGCTGCCCTCGCAGCTGTTGGCCAGGATGCCCAGACCGGCGCCCGGGGGCGGGGTCGCGGCGCCGCCGCCGTTGTTGCCACCGTTGTTGTTGCCACCGTTGTTACCGCCGGTGTTGCCACCGGTGTTTCCCCCACCGGTGTTGCCGCCCTCGCCGGCGTTGGTGCCGTTGCTGGACGAGGGGGCCGGGGACGCGGCGCCGCCGTTGTTGTTACCGCCGTTGTTGCCGCCGCCGCTGTTGTTACCGGCGTTCTGCATGACCCACTGCCGGCAGCGGGCGCGCATCTGCGCGGTCGTCGGCACGTCGCCCGCGCCGTCGTCCGCGTGCTGGGTCACCTTGCCACCGTTGGTGGTGTAGGTGCCCTTCTTGGTCTTGGTCGACAGCTTCGCCGACTTCGGGGCCTGGATGTTGTTACAGGCGGCCAGAGCACGCTGGGTGGAACGCTTGGTGCTCGCGTCCGAGACCTGCGTGACGGTGACGATGCCGCCGAAGGCAACCAGGGTGGCTACCGCGGCGATGATCCGGCGCCGACCGGTGAACCACTTTGACTTCGAGGATTCGCGCCGGTACTGCGACCTTCGCATGGTGACACCTTTCTCTGTCGCACACGTGGCGGGCGGTGGAGCAGCCGCCTGGGGGTGATGCCGTACGGCCTGGTCGGCTGGCCAGGTCGGACCGTCCGCGGGCTATCGCGTCCGGAAGATGCGCATGGTGGTGATCACACCGGCCACGAGGGCACCGGCGAGAACGAGGAGGATGACCGAGGTGTTCACGCCCGGTACACCGCCGGCGCCCGCGGCTGCGAGCATCTGGTTGTCGACCGGCACCGGGCCACCACCGGCCGCGGCCGGAGCCGGGGCAGTCGGCAGTGAGCCGTAGTCGACAATGCCGCTGCTCTCCAGCAGGGTCATGTGGGTCATCACGAACTGGTTCGCCTGCTGCGCGAGCTTGCGCACCGAGTCGTTGCGGGTGCTGGCCCGGATCGTCGCGATGGCCGGGAAGATCTTGCCGTGCGCGGCCCGCAGCCGGTCGATGTAGACCTGGTCGAAGGTCGCGGCCGACGACGCGTTCTTCATCTCGTTCAGCCAGCCCTGCTGGTCACTGTTGGGCTGGTTCGGCAGCGCGATGCCCAGCTTCTTGGCGACCGCGATGTCGAGCTTGTCCAGCACCACGTGCTGCTGCGAGATCGTCTTGCCGATGTTGACGACGCGGGGGTCTTCGGATTTCTCGATGGCCATGTTGCCGGCCGGGATCTCCCACAGGCCGGCGAGCCGGACCTTGATGACGAAGTCCCGGTCGGCGGCGCTGACGGCGCCGGCGCCCTTGTCGGTCAGGCCGGTGTTCGGCGGGACCGGGACGGGGCCGGGCTCCGCGGCGCGAGCCATTCCGGCCGGCGCCAGCAGCACCGTCAGGACCATTGCCAGGACGCCCACCAGCCAGCGGTGCAGCCGGCGCGAGGAGCGGGCGGCAATCATCTTTCACACCTCCGACAACGATTCGGGTAAACAATTCCGGTGGCCTGTCGGCCGGTCGAGCGAAACGCTACGAGAAGCGTTTCCTGACGGGCCCGTCAATGCGATGTATTTAGGCCCGATTTAACGAAGACTTATAGCGGTTCCGGTGTTTCGTGGTGTTGGGCGGCCGACGCCGTGGACGTCGACCGGCCGCCACCCGTACGGGTCGATCAGTAGCTGTAGTCGGAGCCCGACTCTGCGCTGCCGGCGTCGCCGGCCGAGTCGCTGCCGCCCTCTTCCTCTTCGTCCGCGGGCGGTGCGACCGCCTTGGACGGGGCCGGGAGACAGGTCAGGTTCTTCTTGCCGTCGGGAGTGATGACGAACCACTTCTTACCGACGTTCTGGCCCTTCCACTGACCGGCCTTCTTGTCACCGATGTAGGTGTACACCGGCCACTTGTCGATGGTCAGCTGCAGCGTGCCGTCCTCGCGGGTGACGGTGCCGACCTTGTCCGCGTCGACGCCCTTCAGCTTGGGCTTCTCACCCTTGTTGATGACCGCGGGCGGCCACACCTTGGCGCAGTCACCGTTGCACTCGGAGACGACCTCGGGCTTCACCTTGTCGTCGTCGAAGCGGTACAGAACGAAGCCGTCCTCGTTCTGGACCGTCTCGCCCATCCGCTTGACCTTGGCCGCGGTCAGCTCGGAGGTGACCTCGTCCGCGCTGAGCTCCGGGGCATCGGCCTCGTCGCCCTCGGGAGCGTCACCCTCCGGCTCGGCGCCGGGCGTCGGGGTGGCGGTCGCGTCGACCGCGTTCGCCGCCGGCTCCGCGCCGTAGTCGCTGGCGTTGTCCAGTCCCGCCGGGGCGCAACCGGTCAGCACGAACGCCGCCGCGATAGAGGCGCCGACGACCTTCAACTTCCGCTTCTCCGGTACCACTGGTGCCCTCCAACTGGGATCGTCGATCTCCGTGTCCGGGCTGTAGTACGCGCCGGCGCCGCCGGCGGTTGAAGAATCGGGCCAATCAATTTCCCTGAATTTCGATTGAACCGAACGCCGGCGCGGTACGTGATTCAGTGGCCCACCTGCGCTTTTGTCGCACAGCGTGCCGGACCGATTAGCAATCAGTAATTGCGCGGCGCGGCCCATTCATTTGCGCCGGGCGATCCCCGGCGCGGGAAACAACGAAGCCCGGCCGCGCTGACGCGGCCGGGCTTCGTAGTTCTGTCTCAGGTGCTTCGTACTTCTGTCTCAGGTCAGGGGACGCGGACCAGAGTCTCTGTGCCGCCCTTGTCGTCCACCGACTGGATCTGCAGGAAGGCGATGTCCGCCCGCGGCAGCGCCGTGACGGCCTGCAGCAGCAGCGGCTCAGGCTGCGCAGCCGTGCCCCAGCCCTTGTCGCCGACCTTCCAGGACGACAGCACCTCCGAAGCGCCGTCCCGGCGGACGACCACCAGCCGGCAGGTCAGTGGACCCTTGATGTTGGAGACCGCGAACGACACCTGGGTGCCCCAGTCCTTGGCCTCCAGCCCCACGTCAGCGCTGACGCCGCTGCGGGGATCCGTGCCGCCGAGCCGCTCGCCCACCAGGTCCGGCCCGCCGATGCCGGTGCCACCCTCGGCGGCCGGCAGCGGATCGAGCTGCTTGCTCGACCGGGCCTGCTGGTTCGGGTTCTGCGGGTCGGAGTTGCCGAGCCACTGACCACCGGCGAAGAGCGCGCCGATCGAGAGCATCGCGAAGACCACGACCGCCGCGGCGAGTGAGTAGAGCCGCCGGCTGTTGGCCCGGCGACGCTCCCGCTTCACCTCGCCGATCATCGTCTTGAGCATCAGGCCGTCCCGGCGCGACTGCTCGGTCGCCACCAGGGCGTCCGCGTCCACGTCCGAGAGGATGTCCACGACCGGCAGCAGCGACTCGAGCTCGATGGCGCAGGCCGGGCAGTCGATCAGGTGATCCTCGAAGCGGGAGGCGTCACGCTCGTCGAGCACGCCCAGCGCGTACGACGCGACGTCGAAGTGTTGTTCCTGTGTCATTCCGTCACCCCCCGCTGCTGCAAGGCCGTACGCAGGGCCCGCAGGGCGTAGTACACACGAGACTTGGCAGTGCCCAGCGGCAGGCCGAGAACCTCGGCCGCCTCCGGAACAGTCTTGCCGCGGAAGTACGTCTCGACCAGGATCTCACGATGCGACTGGCTGAGCGTACGGAGCGCGTCGGTCACGGTCATGAGCTGCAACACGCGGTCGGTGTCGTCGGCCGTGCTGGGAAAACTCTCCAGCTCGCGGTCGTACGTCTCCGGCGGCCGGGCGCTGACGCTGCGGTGATCGTCGATGGCGATGCGCCGGGCGACGGTGACCAGCCACGGACGCAACGACTGCTGGCCCTGGGCACCGAGCCGGTGCGCGTTGCGCCAGGCCCGCAGGAGCGTCTCCTGCACGATGTCCTCGGCCCGCTGCCGGTCGCCGCCGGTGAGCCGCAGCACGAACATCAGCAGGGGACCCGCGTGCTCCTCGTAGAGCATGCGGACAAGCGTGTCCTCGTGGCTCGCCGTCTCCGACGCAGCCCCGTGCCGGGCCTGTCGTGGAATCACGGCATCATCATTGTCCGCACCACGGCCTCCGTCGAGAGCCTGCCACCTGCCACCGGACCGCTGCTGCGTCATCGCGCACACCCTGTCCGGCGTGAGCCGCTCCATGACCAACGCATGCATCGAATCCTCCAGCCGGTGCTTTCCCCGTCGCCTGTCATACGGCTCGGAACACCGGCCGGGATCAAAGCGAACGGGAAAATTTCCGGAAGCCCGAGGGGCCGGCCGGCAGCGAGGCGCAGTTGCAAGAGATTCCTCCGGGTCCAAGCCGCGAGGGGGCGCGACTTTCATGCATAGACACCGATATGTACTCGGGGGCACGCGAATAATACTCAGCAAGCCGGCGGAGACGACAGACGCGGAGTCCGCCATCGGCTCGCCGGGAGGTGGTCTTGGTCGCGGCGGGTGCGGGCGTCCTCACCGGCTGTTGGCATTTGGCCAAGAGGGTGGGCGGGGGTGGGGTCTGGTGCGGGCGGTGCCGGGCCGCGTGGCCAGCGGAAACCGACCGGTCCGCCACGGCGGGGGCGCGAACGGTCAGCGGCCCGTCCGTCCCGGAAAACTCACAAAGATTCCGAATCGCCCACCGGGCTGGTCCGCGGCGTTCCCGAGCCTGGCCTACAGCCTGCCCGCAGCGGAGTGAGCGGCCTCGGCCATCCCGCCAGACCGGGCACTAACCGGCCCGCCGCCGGCCGGGGTAGCGAAGTGGGTGGTCCCGGCCATCCCGCCCGGCCTGGCCCAACCGGCCCAGCGCCAGCCCGGGGTAGCGAAGTGGGTGGTCCCGGCCATCCCGCCCGGCCTGGCCCAACCGGGCCCAGCGCCCGCCCGGGGCAGCGAAGTGAGCGGTCCGGGCTGTCCCGCCCGGCCTGGCCCAACCGGCCCAGCGCCAGCCCGGGGCAGCGAAGTGAGCGGTCCGGGCTGTCCCGCCCGGCCATCCGAACCGGCCCGCCGCCGGTCTCAGGCAGCGAAGTGAGCGGTCCCGGCATGCCCGGCCGCAACCGGACCGCCGCCCATCCCGCTCAACGGAAGTGGGCGGCCTCGGCCATCCCCGCCCGGCCGGGCCGGTGGGTCGGTGCCGCCGGCGTGCCGGGTGGCCAGGCTGAAGCGGTCCCCGACCACCTGGCCGTTCGGGTGGCTGTCGTTTCTGTCCAAGACGGCGGCCGTGGCCGCGTTCTAGCGTGAACCCCGACCGCTCCCCCGAGCATGAGGAGACAGCACCATGCGTGACCTGGTCTACACCGGTTTCATGTCGCTCGACGGCGTCGTGGACTCGCCCGGCGGACCGAGCGAGGGGCATCGCAGCGGCGGCTGGGTGGTCAAGGACCTCGAGTTCGTCCCGGAGGCCTGGTCGCTGAAGGGCGAAGAACTCGCCGACACGACGGCGCTGATGTTCGGCCGCCGCAGCTACGAGGCGTTCGCGCCGATCTGGCCCGGCTCCGAGGATCACGCCGCCTACAAGGACCTGCCCAAGTACGTGGTGTCGAGCACGCTGACCGACGACGCCCTGGTCGACGGGTGGGGTCCGACGACGATCCTGCGCTCGACCGAGGACGTCGCCGCACTCAAGCAGGGCGAGGGTGGCGCGATCTTCATCCACGGGAGCGCGGAGCTGGCCCGGCGGTTGTCGGACGCGGGCCTGATCGACCGGTACCACCTGCTGGTCTTCCCCGTGCTGCTCGGTGCCGGGAAGAGCCTGTTCGGCCGGGCCGACCGGGACAAGCACATGCTGGCGCTGCGCGAGTCGGAGAGCTACTCGAACGGGATCCTGAAGCTGGTCTACGACGTCAAGGGCTGATCCAGGTCGAGGGCGATCGCGCCGCCGTCGCCCTCGCGCAACTGCCTCGCGGTGCGCCCGACGTAGCAGCGCAGGGCCCGGGCCAGGTGCGGCTCGTCAAAGTAGTCCAGCTTGGCGACAACATCGGCGGCCGGGTCGCCGGCCGCCAGCAGCTCCGCCGCTGTGCGGGCCCGCTCGATCTGCCGGACCGCGCCCCGGGTCAGTCCGGTCGCGGCACGGAACCGGCGTTCGACCGTACGGTCTGAGACAGCCGGGCGATGACCCCGCAGCACGTCCGCGACGAGCGGGTCCCGGACCACGATCTCGGCCCGGACAAGACCGGCGACCAGGGCCTCCGCGTCGTCGGGGCCGGGCGTCTCCCAGCGCGTACCGTCCAGCCGGAACGTCCGGCGCGTGGTGTCGGGAAGTCCGATGCCGCCGTCGACCAGCGCCGGCGTGGGCACGGCCCGCAACGAGGTGCCCACGGCGAACTCGATGCCCATGAAGGTCGCGCCCTCCGGCACGGGCGCCGCGCCGGTCCGGGTCTCCGGACCGGTGATACCCGCGTACGCCCGGCCGGCCCGCGCCCAGAACACCAGGCCCCAGCGCACCCCGGCGACGGACGTCATCGCAGTGACCTGCTCACTCGCACAGGTCCACACGGCGTCGACCCACGGCGAGTCGGACCGGCGCGTCTCGAACCGCAGTCCCACGGGCAGAAGATACGCTGCCCGGCCCGCGGCGTGGGTCAGCGCGCAGCGGGATCCGCCCGCGGCGGTCTACGCGGCGAGCCAGCGGAGCGGCGGGCAACGCGGCGCGATCAGCCAGCGGCAGGCGGTGCGGCCAGCGGCAGGCGATGCGGCCAGCGGCAGGCGGTGCGACCAACCAGCGGCGCGATCAGCGAGCGGCGGCAACGCGGCGGGGTCAGCCGGCGGTGAGGTCAGCGACTCCGGGCGGTAGCCAGGGTGAGGGCGCGGTGCAGCACCCGCGCGTCGCCCAGCATTCCCCGCAAGCGCCGCTCCAGACCCGCGATCGGCACCAGATTCTGCGGTGCCCGGGGGTCCTTGTACGACGACGAGGCGAACCTCGGCAAGGTCGCGGACGACAGGTCGGCCAGCTCGATCGCCTCGGCCGGGGTCAGGTCCGGGGAGCACTCGATCCGGACGATGCCCGACCACGGCGCTCCTGAGGCTCCTGGCAGGCGGAGGTACCAGGACCAGCCGCCCCAGACCGTGCCCATCTGGAAGACCGGTGTGCGCTGGGTCGGCCGCAGCGAGGTCACCACAGCGGTCAGTGCCGTTGGCAAATACTGCTTCTGCTGCGTCTTCACATAGCCGATCGTGCGCGGCAGCTGCCTCCTGTTACGCAGCGGGCCGTCCACCACCAGCAGGTCGGCGCCGTCCGAGCCGCCGTCGCGGGCCGCGCCTGAGATGTCGATCTCCAGGGCGGTCAGGGGCGCCTGGACTGCGGCCGGCAGCTTGCTTGCCTCGCCGGTGCCGCTGACCCGGTGCACCTCGTAGCGCACCGAGCCCGCTTGGAGGTCCTCCGCGCTCGGCGAGGCGGTGAACAGACCCCGGGCCACGCGCGCTCCGGCGAGCTCCGCGATGCCGTTGCGCAGGTCGCAGCGCACCACGCCGGCGGCGTACGAGGCGGCCAGGCCGGCGTACGACAGGCCGTCCTCCTCGGCCGTCCACAAGCCGGCGTCGTTTCGGCGGACGCCGTCGACCAGGAACACCACGTCGGGGCAGCGGACCCGGGACGAGACGTCGATCGGGGCCCACTGGTCGGCGGGCACCTCGACGTCCGTGTCGACCTGCGCGCTGCTGGGCGACGCCGGGCCGTCCGACGAGTCGCCCTCGAACGACGCCCCGTACGACGGGTCCCAGGCGTCGACGAACATCCGCGTCACAGACCAACCCTTTCCACATAGGCCGTACGGGCGTCCTTGTGCACCTCGAACCGCACCGGTACGCGTTCCGCCAGAGCGTTGACGTGGGTGACCACCCCGACCATCCGGTCTCCGCGGGCGGCCAGGTTTTCCAAGGTCGCCGCCACCACGTCCAGCGTCGCCGCGTCCAGGGTGCCGAAGCCCTCGTCGAGCACGATCGACTCCAGGCTCGCCGCCGTCGTCGACATGCCGGCCAGTTGTTCGGAGAGGGCGAGCGCCAGCGCGAGGGACGCCTGGAACGTCTCGCCGCCGGACAGCGTGCGCACCCCGCGCCGCAGGCCCGCGTCGTGGTGGTCGATGACGAAGAACTCACCCTTGTCGTGCATCAGGTCGTACTGTCCCCCGGTCAGCTCGCGCAGGATCCGCGACGCGCCGTCGACGAGCAGATCCAGCGCCTCCTCGAGCAGCCAGCGCTCGAAGTTGTTGGCCCGCAGGTGCCCGGCCAGCGCCTTGGCCACCCGGCCGTCGCGCAGCAGCGTGGCGCGCTGCTCGGCGAGCGCCCGGGCCTGCTCGCGGCGGTCGACCAGCCGCTGCCACGCCGCCTCGGCCCGTTCGGCGGCCACCGCGGCGGCCCGGATGAGGTCGGCGTCGGCACCGCCGGACGGCGCGTTGAGCCCGGCGTCGGTGAACAGGGCCAGCACGGCCGCGCGGGCCTGCTGGGTCTCCGCGTGCGCGGCCTCGACCGCCGCCGCGGCCTCGGCTCGGGCTTCCTCCCGCTCCCGGGCGGACGTCCGCGCCCACTCGACCAGCGTGGACCAGGCCGCGGCGAGGTCGTCACGGTCGGCCGGCGGGGGCGAGAACCGGGCCACCGCGTCGCGGACCGTGTCGAACGAACGCCAGGCCGTACGCTGCTGCTCGTCGGCCGCCGCGACCGCCGCGTGCGCCCGCCGCTGGGTGTCGCGGGCCTCGCGGACCGCCGCGCCGGCGTGGTCGAGCTTCTTCTGCAGCTTGGTGAGCTCCTCCAGCTGCCGGCGCAGGGCGTCGACGCCGGGCGAGTCGGCCAGCGCGGCGCGCACCTCGGTGAGCCGGGACCGGTGCTGCTCCAGCTGGGCACGCTTGCGGTCGAGGCCACGCTCGAGCTCCCGCGCCACGGCGTCGCGCTGCTTGAACGCCGTCGAGGCCACGTCCGCCGCTGCCCGGGCCGCCTTGCCCGTGCGCTCGGCGGCCTGGACCGCCGAGCCCTCCGGCATCGGCGGCACCTCGGTCACCGGCTGGGCGCACACCGGGCAGTCATGACCGGCCGTCAGGTGCGCCCGCAGAGCGGCCGCGCGGTCCAGGGTCTGGGCCTCGGCGTATTCCAGGCGGGCCTGCTCCAGCAGCTGCTCGGCGCCCGTGTGCGCGGCCCGGGCCAGGTCGGCGGCCGCCACGGCGTCCTTGTATTCCACCTCGGCCACGGAGACCTCGCCCGCGAACCACTCCGCCTGGCCGGTCAGCCGGTCCAGTTCGAGGTGGCGGTCGAGCAGCAACCCGAGCGAACCCGCGTCGCCGGCGGCGGCCAGCTCTCCCCGTACCTTTTCTTCGCGCTCCTCGGCCGCGCGCACGCCCGCCGCCGCCTCGTCGGCGCCGGCCCGGGCGGCGGCCGCGGCCTCGGCGACCTTGGCGCTGCCGGCGGGCATCTTGACCCGGGCGAGCACGGCCAGCTCGCCGGCGATCGCGTCGCGGGCCGCGGCCAGCTCGGTCTCGCGGGCCCGGACCACGCTGAGCTGGGGCACCGCCTGCTCGACGGCCCGGGTCAGCTCGCGCATCGCGGTCAGGCGGGTCTCGGCGGCGTCGACCGCCTCGTCGTCGGCGTCGGTCAGCCCGGCCAGCAGCTGGTCGAGGGTGGCCAGCTGGGCCTCTGCCTTCGTCGCGCGGGTCGAGGCCTTGGCCTGGACCTCCTCGTAGACGTGCAGGCCGAGCAGGTTGACCAGGATCTGCTGGCGGGTGGCCGGCTTGGCGTGCAGGAAGTCGGCGAACTGGCCCTGCGGCAGGATCACGCAGCTGGTGAACTGCTCGTACGGCAGGCCGACAGCCTCGACGATCGCACTGTCCATCTCGGCCGGGGTTCCGGCGAGCACATCGCCGAGGTCCTCCAGGCTCATCCCGGTGTCGAGCCGGGTCACGTCGAAGCCCGGCGGCATGAGCTGCAGGCCCGCGCCGGCCGTCTTGACGTTGCCCCGGCCGTCGCGGCGCACCACCCGGGTCGCCACGTAGCGGGAGCCGGCGGACTCGAAGACGAGCCGCACCCGGGCCTCGGTGGCCGAGGGCGCCAGCGCGTTGCCGATGCCGCGGCTGCCGCCCCAGCGGGGCACGCTGCCGTAGAGGGCGAAGCAGATGCCGTCGAGCACCGTGGACTTGCCCGAGCCGGTCGGTCCCACCAGCGCGAAATAGTCCGCGTCGGTGAAGTCGACCGTGGTCTCCTCCCGGAAGACCGTGAAACCGGCCATGTCGAGCCGTAGCGGCCTCATGAGTGGGTGCTCACCTCGTCGTAGAGCTCGTCGAAGAGTTCCCGGACGCCTTCCTCGGCGTTGCCGCGACTGTCCAGATAGTCACCGAAGAGCTGGCGGGGGCTGCGCCCGGCGCGCTGCGCCATCCGCTCCCCGGCCCGGTCGGGCACCATGTCCGGATCGATGCGCACCTCCAGGGCGTTGGGCAAGAGCTCCTGGACGTCCTCGCGCAGCCCGACCCGTGGCGTCTCACGGACGAATACACGCAGCCAGGCATCCGGAAGGTTCACCGTGGCGAGCTGGTCGAGTGAGCCGCGCACGGTGCGCAGCGTCTTGGCCGAGTTCACGGGCACATCGCGGACCTTCGCCGCCTTCTCGGCCGAGACGTCCACGATCGCGACCGAGCTGATGTTCTCCTCCTCGCCGAAGTCGACGGCGAGCGGGCTGCCGCTGTAGCGCACCGGGCAGGGGCCGATGACCGCCTGGGAACGGTGCAGGTGACCCAGGGCGACATAGTGCGTGCCGGGCGGGAAGACGGTGGCCGGGACCGCGTACCCCATGACGGTGTGGGCCTCGCGCTCGCCGCCGCCGGCGCTGGCGCCGACCACGGTCAGGTGGGCGGTGAGCAGGTTGACCACGCCGGGCTCGCCGAAGTCCTCCGCGAGCCGGGCGATCAGCCGGGCGATGTGGTCGGCGTACGTCTGGCTGGCCTCGGCCGCGGTCAGCTCGTACATCTCCACGGCGCGGATCGCGTAACGCTGGGAGAGGAACGGCAGTGCGGCCAGCCGCCAGCGCTCACCGCCGGCGGTCGTCCCGGTCAGGATCAGGTCGTCGGGCTTGTCGCGTACGGACCCGCGCAGCGTGATCCCGGCCGCCTCGGCCCACGGGCGCAGCGCGTCCAGCGCCTGGCCGTTGTCGTGGTTGCCGCCGATCGCGATCACCGTGGCGCCGGTCTGCCGCAGGGCGGACAGCGCCCGGGTCACCACCCGGACGGCGTCCGGCGAGGGCGCGGCCGTGTCGTAGAGGTCACCGGCGATGATCACGAGGTCGGGCTGCTCGGCCCGGGCGATCTCCACGACCTGGCCGAGCACCTTGATGTGTTCCTCGTGCCGGGTCCGGCCCTTCAGGACCTTCCCCACATGCCAGTCGGACGTGTGCAAGATGCGCATCGCTCTATCTTTCGCCGTTTGGTGTTGACGTGCGCCGGAGGCGCCCTGGAAGGCTAGAACGGGATGTCGTCGTCGGACGAACCGCCGCGGCCGCCGACCACCGCGAACGGGTCGACCCCTTGCACGATCGAGCGCATCGTGGCTGCCGGGGGCGGTCCCGACTCGGACTTGCGGGTGGCCCAGGCCGGGAACGGGAACTCGACACACAGTGGGACGGGGATGTCCGGCTGGTTGACGAACATCGTGCCGGGCCGGGCCAGCAGGGCCCGCTGGCGCATCGCCGGGGGCAGGAAGCCGTACTCCGGGCGGGACGCCTCGGCCGGGTCGAGGCGGCCGACCACCCGGATCGCCGAGTTCGTGACGATCCGGCGCTCCACCTCGCTGGCGGTCTGCTGCGCGCCGATCAGGATCACGCCCAGCGAGCGGCCACGCTCGGCGATGTCTAGCAGCACCTCCTTGATCGGCGAGGAGCCCTCGCGAGGGGCGTACTTGTTGAGCTCGTCGAGCACGACGAACAACAGCGGGCGGCCGGTGCCCGACTTCTCCTTGTCGTCGAACTCCGTCTTGAGGGTCACGCCGACCACGAAGCGCTGCGCGCGGTCCGGCAGATTGTGCAGGTCGACGACGGTGACCTGGGCGCTCTCGGCAGTCTTGATCTGGTGCGGGCGGCGGGCGGCCAGGTCGCCGCGGATGAGCCGGGCCAGGTCGCGCTTGCTGCCGATCAGCCGGCGGGCGAACGCGTTGACCGTGCCCATGTTGACCGCGCTGCCGGCCCAGGTGGAACGGGTCTCGTCGTCGGTGAGCTGGTCGACGACGTGGTCCACGAGGTCGCCGTACGACGACAGTCGCCGCCCGTCGATGCTGATGCCACCCTCGGCGGGCACCGCGTGCCGGGCCAGGTGCGCGGTCACCGAGTGGACGACCATCGTGTACTGCTGGCGTTCGTCGTCGGCGTCGGCGAAGACGTACGGCAGCAGCCGCTTGGAGCAGAACTCCTCGAGCGTCCAATAGAAGCTGTCGACCCCGGTGAGCCGGCTCTGCACGTCGGGCGCCCCGGAGGAGTCACCGGCCCGCGGCGGCGCGTAGACCCGCACGTCGGGGAACGGGGTGGCGGGCAGGCCGAGCCGCGCGTACGCCGCCTCGGTGGCCTCGTCGAGCTTGGTGTTGGGGTGGTCGAGGAAGAGCAGGTCCTCGCCCTTGACGTTGAAGATCAGGGCGCGGGCGTTGACCGCGTCGCCGCCGAGCTGCCCGGACCGGAACACCGAGTAGAGCAGGAAGGTGGCGAAGCTGGTCTTGGTGGCCACGCCCGAGATGCCGGAGATGGACACGTGGGCGCCGCGGGTGCCGTCGAGGAAGTCGGCGTTGAGGAAGACCGGCACGCCGTCTCGGCCGGTGCCCATCGGGACCCGCCGCTCCATCCGGTCGAAGTGCAGGGCCGCGTCGCGCGCGGCGCCGGAGGCCCGGTGCACGACGGCGCCGGGTGCGGGCGGCACGTAGAGCTCCGGGTCGACCCGGGTGGTGGTGATCTCGGCCGCCTCCTGCACCAGGGCCGGCAGGGTGCCCTCGGCGATGGCGAAGACGTCGGAGTCGAACTGCGCGCCCTCGTGCCGGGCGCGGACCTGGGTCACCACGCCGGCGATCGTCACCGGCTCGCGGCCGGGCAGCTCGCGCTTGGTCACCACGACGTCGTCGAGCTGCAGGTAGCTGCCCGGCGTGACCGCCGTCCAGAACTGCAACGGGGTGGCGTCGGCGGTGCCGAGGACACGCCCGACCGGTTCGCTTACTTCGACCACTTCGTCAGACACGCCGATCATGTTGCACCAGACGTATGACAAACGACGGACGGCACGTCGGTTGGCACGCGTTGTCCACAACTTCTAGGGGTCATCCACAGGGTTGTCCACAACTTCTAGCGGCTGCGGGCGTACCGGAGAAAAAGCATGTCCCCGTCGGCCAGGATGCCGGCCAGCGACATCTCCCGCGGCGGGCCGTCGGGCCCGGCCGCGATCCGGCCGGCGCCCCCGGCGACCAGCCGGGGCGAGACCGTCAGGCACAGCTCGTCGACCAGATCGGCGGCGATCATCGCCCCGAACAGGTGCGGGCCGCCCTCGCAGAGCAGCTGGGTCGCGCCCCGCGCGTGCAGCTCGCGGACCGCCGCGGCGAGGTCGACCGATTCCTCACCCACGGTGATGATGTCGGCCACCTCGGCCAGGGCCGCCCGGCGGCCGGCGGGAGCTCCGGCGTGGGTGACGATCAGCGGCCGGACCGGCGCATCCGAGAAGACGAGCTGCTCCGGGTCCAGCTCCAGAGAGCCCGAGACGACCACCATGAGCGGGAACTCGCTCAGCCCGTGCGCCCGGCGCCACTCCCGCGCCGGCCCGGTCATCCGTAACGCGTCGTAGTTCTCGGTGCGGACCGTGCCCGCCGCGACCACCAGCGCGTCGCAGAGCATCCGCAGTGTGTCGAAGATCATTTTGTCGCCCGGGCCACCGAGGCCGGCGGACTTGCCGTTCACCGTCACGGCGCCGTCGATGCTGGCCACGAAATTCACCCGCAGGGTGGGCTCCGGGCGACGCGGATAGCAGGCGGCCAGGTCGGCGTCATGGACGTCGATCACGGTGACGCCGGGCCCGTGACCGGCGGAGTCGGCTCGACGGGACGGTGCTGGCAGTCGCACCACGACCCGCCCCGGCAGTCCTCGTGACGGCGCTCGCGGCAAGCGTGACAGATCATCCCTGAACCCTAGGCGCCCGGCGTCGTGCGGACAGCCCGGAACCGGGCAAGGTCAAATCTAGACAGCCCACGGGCGAGACATCGGCGGTCCTGAGGGCGATAATGCCCGGATGACCAGGCAACCCGTCCGTGCACCGGGTCGACCGACGCTCGACGCCGTCGCGGCGCGCGCCGGCGTCGGCCGCGGCACCGCATCGCGCGTCCTGAACGGGTCGTCGCAGGTCAGCGCGCAGGCCAAGGCCGCCGTCGAGGCCGCCATCCAGGAGCTGGGCTATGTGCCCAACCGGGCGGCGCGCTCCCTGGTGACCCAGCGGACGGACTCGGTGGCGCTGGTCGTCTCCGAGTCGCAGGAGCGCGTCTTCGGCGAGCCGTTCTTCGCCGGCGTGCTGCGCGGCATCAATGCGGCCCTGCTCGAGACACCGCTGCAGCTGTGGCTGGCGATGGCCGCGTCCCCCGAGCAGCGCGAGCGGGTCGAGCACCACCTGACCGGCCAGCACGTCGACGGCGTCCTGTTGCTCTCCCTGCACGACGACGACCCGCTGCCGGCCGTGCTGCGCGAGCGCGGCATGCCGTTCGTCTTCGGCGGCCGCTCCGCGCGCGCCGCCGAGAGTGACTTCCTGGTCGACGTCGACAATTCCGCCGGCGCCCGCAAAGCGGTCGAATACCTGATCGGCAACGGCGCCCGGCGGGTCGCCACGATCGCCGGGCCGCAGGACATGGAGGTCGGCCGGGCCCGGCTGGCCGGCTACCGCGCGGCGGTGAGCGGGCCGGAGCTGGTGGCGTACGGCGACTTCAGCGAGGCCGGCGGGGCCAAGGCGATGCGCGCCCTGCTCAACCGTGAGCCCGACCTCGACGCCGTCTTCGTCGCCTCCGACCTCATGGCCAGCGGAGCGTTGCGCGCCCTGCGCGACGCGGGCCTGCGCGTGCCGCAGGACGTGGCGGTCATCGGCTTCGAGGACGCACCGGTGGCCCGCCAGTGCGAGCCCCCGCTGACCACGGTCCACCAGCCCGTCGAAGAGATGGGCCGGCGCATGGCCGAGCTGCTGGTGTGCCGGATCCGCCGCGAGCCGGTGGAGATTTCCCACGTTCTGCTCGACACCCATCTGGTCCGTCGCGCCTCCGCCTGACCCGTCCTACCCTGAAGTGTGATTCCGGGCATATCTCTGTGCCTTGACGGCCGGGACACGGCGCCGCAACCGGTGCGAAACGCCGCTTGGGCAATGTTGGCGCTTGGGACGGCACTGCCGTGCCGTTCTCCAGACGGGAGGAGTTGCATGTTGCTGCGGGTACGGGTCACTCTGCCGGACCGCCCTGGAGCCCTCGGTCAGGTCGCGCGCACGCTCGGCGTCGCCGGGGCCGACATCGTCCAGGTCGTCGTGCTGGAGCGGCTCGGCGGGCGGGCCGTGGACGACTTCACCGTCGTCTGGCCGGGTGCCGCCCGCGTCGAACGACTCCTGGCCGGCCTCGCCGCCATCCCCGGTGTGCAGGTCGACGGCGTCTGGCGGGCGATCGGCGCACCGGTCTCCGGCGGTCACGACGCCGAGCTGCTGGCCCAGGTCGCGGCCAACCCGGCGGACGGGCTGGCCACGCTGGTCGACGCCGTACCGGGGCTGCTGGCCGCCGACTGGGCCGCTGCCGCGATCGTGCCGGCCGACTGGGCCGCGCGCACCGCCGCGCCCCGGCCGGTCCCGGCCGACGAGCCGTCCCTGCGCCTGCCGACCGGCAGCGAGCCCGCGGTGACGTACGCGAGCTGGCGCGCCCCGTCCCCCCTGCTCCTGCCCGAGGTCACCCCGCTGCGCGCCCGGCCGATGACCGGATCCGACGGCACCCGGTACGCGGTGGCCCCGTTCGGCCGCGCGGGCCTGGTCCTGGTGATCGCCCGGGCCGACGACGACGATCTGCCCGCCGCCGCCTTCCACATCACCGAGGTGGACCGGATCGCCCAGCTGGTCCGCGCGGCTGCCGTGATCCTCGGTGACCGCCTCGACCGGGCCGGTGTGCCGTCGGTCGCCACGGCTGTGATTGAACCCTCATAGCCGTCCCAGCTGAAGCAATGCGCAGGTAACACCGGCGAGGCACGCTTAGTCAGGGAGTCGATCCGGGAGAGGGAGTGCCGAGCATGGCGCTGTGGCGCATCAGGGCAACCGTCGAGGACAAGCCGGGCTACCTCTCTGTGCTGACCGCGAGCCTCGCGCTGCGGTCCGTCAACATTCTCGCCGTCCAGGTGCACACCACCGAGGGCGGCGCGGTCGACGACTTCCTGGTCGACGCGCCCGACACCATGTCGGAGCAGGAGCTGCAGGCCGCGATCGCCCGTGGCCGGGGCCGCGACGCGTTCGTCACCCGCGCCGAGGCCCAGGGCCTGGCCGACCAGCCGACCCGGGCCCTCGCGCTGGCCGGCCGGCTGGTGCACGACCCCGACTCGCTGGGCGAGGCCCTGGTCACCCTGCTCGACGCGGCCGAAGTGCGCTGGCGGCCCGAGGGCACGGTGGTGCTGCACGGCTTCGACGAGGAGCGGATGACGCTCATCGACCCGGCCGGCGGCAGCTACGAGGTGCTGCGGCCCGCGCCGGCCTTCACCCCCGCCGAGTACGCCCGGGCCCAGGCGCTGGTCGAGGTCAGCGGCGCCCTGGTGCGCCGCACCACCGACCAGACCACTCTGCTGCTGCCGGACGGCGCCGAGCTGCTGATCCGCGCCGCGACCGGGGATGACGTCGAAGGCGTACGGCGGATGCACGCCCACAGCTCCATGCTGTCGCGTCAGCGCCGCTATCTCGGTGGCGGGCAGATGCCCTCGGAGGCCCGTCTGCGCCGGATGCTCGAGCCGGCCAACGGCCTGACGCTGCTGGCCCTGCACGTCGACCCGGCGAGCGGCGAGGAACGGGTCGTCGCGATGGCCAACCTGCTCACCGAGGGCGACCTCGGCGAGGTGGCTCTGCTGGTGCAGGACGCCTGGCAGCGCCGGGGCATCGGCACGGTGCTGCTGCGCCGGCTGACCGCCTGGGCGGCCCGGATGAACTTCTCGGCCCTGGTGGCGCACACCGGTGCCGACAACGTCGCGATGCTCCGCACGCTGCGCCGCTTCGGCGTCGCGGACGGCGGCGACCGTGACGGGGCTCTGCGGACCCTGACCCTGCCGGTGGCGGGTCACCGGTCGGCGAGCGATGAGACTCCTGCCACCTCCGGGTGACGGGTGAGAGCGGCGACGGCGGACCTCCCGAGGTCCGCCGTCGCCGATGGGTCACCCTAGGAGCGGCGCACCCCGTGCTCGACGCACGTTGCGGTCCACCCGGTCGGCACGACCTGCACCTTCATCCGGCGCCGGCAGTCCGGGCAGAAACGGGGCGGCTCCAGCTCACGGGCCGCCACGCACGCCGAGTGGTCACCCTCCGCGGCTGTCTGGCCGCACCGGTCGCAATACACCAGGACCGTCACAGCGTCGCCGAGAGCGCCTTGACCGGCATCTTCAGCTCCTGCAGCAGCTCCAGGTCGGAGGTGGCCGGGCGGCCGAGCGTCGTCAGATAGTTGCCGACGATCACCGCGTTGATGCCACCGAGCAGGCCGTCGCGGGTGCCGAGGTCGCCCAGGGTGATCTCGCGGCCGCCCGCGTACCGCAGGATGGTCCTGGGCATCGCCAGCCGGAAGGCGGCGATCGCGCGCAGCGCGTCCTTGCCCTCCACCACCGGGCGGTCGCCCAGCGGGGTGCCCGGGCGCGGGTTGAGGAAATTCAGCGGGACCTCGTGCGGGTCCAGCTCGGCGAGCTGCGCGGCGAACTCGGCCCGCTGCTCGACGGTCTCGCCCAGGCCGAGGATGCCGCCGCAGCAGACCTCCATGCCGGAGTCGCGCACCATCTTGAGCGTGCCCCAGCGCTCCTCCCACGAGTGGGTGGTCACCACGTTCGGGAAGTAGGACCGGCAGGTCTCGAGATTGTGGTTGTAGCGGTGCACGCCCATGTCGACGAGCTCGTCGACCTGCTCCTGGGTGAGCATGCCCAGGCTGGCCGCGACCTGGATGTCGACGGCCTCCTTGATCGCCTTGACGCCCTCGCGCATCTGGGCCATGAGCCGCTGGTCGGGCCCGCGCACGGCGGCCACGATGCAGAACTCCGTCGCCCCGGTCGCCGCGGTCTGCTTGGCCGCCTCGACCAGCGAGGGGATGTCGAGCCAGACCGCGCGCACCGGCGAGGTGAACAGGCCGGACTGTGAGCAGAAGTGGCAGTCCTCGGGACATCCGCCGGTCTTGAGCGACACGATGCCCTCGACCTCGACCTCCGGGCCGCACCACTTCATCCGGACGTCGTGCGCCACCTGGAGCAGCTCCGGCAGATCCTGGTCGGGCAGCCGCAACACCTCGAGGATCCCCGCCTCGTCGAGCCCGGCACCATCGGCAAGAACCTGGGCCCGGGCCCGGTCGAGGATCTCTGGCATGCCCGTACCCTACAAGGCGTTCCGCCCGGCCGGGATGTCGGAGCCGGGTGATAGTTTGCCCGGCGGACGGGGTTCCGGCGATGAGGGCGAGGGTGCTTTGGCGGGCTGGCAGGAGGCGCTCGAGCGCCAGGCCCGCACGCGGGCCAAGGCCGGGCTGACCAGGACCTTGCGGCCGCGCCCGGCCGACGACCGGGTCGTCGACCTGGCCGGCAACGACTACCTCGGCCTGGCCGTGCACCCCGAGGTGATCGCGGCGTCGGTCCGGGCTCTGCAGGAGTACGGCCTGGGCGCCACCGGTTCGCGTCTGGTCCGCGGCTCCACCCGGGCCCACGCCGCGCTGGAGACCGACCTGGCCGACTGGCTCGGCGCCGAGCAGGCACTGGTCTACTCCTCGGGCTACCTGGCCAATCTGGGTGCGGTCCGCGCGCTGGCCGGCCCGCAGACCCTGCTCGTCTCGGACCGCTACAACCACGCGTCGCTGATCGACGGCTGCAAGAGCTCGGGCGCCGAGGTGGTCGTCGCCCCGCACGCCGACCCGGCCGCCCTCGCGGCGATCCTCGACGCCCACCCCGGCCGGCCCGCCGTGTTCGTCACCGAGTCGGTCTTCTCCGTGGACGGCGACCTCGCGCCACTGGCCGAGCTGCACGCGGTGACCTCCGCGCACGACGCGCTGCTGCTGGTCGACGACGCCCACGCGGTGGGTGTGCTCGGCGCCGAGGGCGGGGGCGGTGTCGCGGCGGCAGGCCTGGCGGGCCGGCCGGACGTCGTCGTGACGGCGACTCTGTCGAAGTCCCTGGGCGGAGCGGGTGGCGTGGTCGCGGGTCCGGCGGCACTGATCCGGCACCTGATCGACACGGGGCGCACGTTCATCTACGACACCGCGCCGCCGCCGGCCGTGGTGGCCGGTGTGCACGCGGCGCTGCGGGTGGCCCGGGCTGCGGACGACCGACGGGCGGTGCTCGCCGCGCGGGGTGAGCTGACCGCACGGCGGCTCGGCGCGGCCGGGTTCGAGGTGTCGCGGCCGGCGGCGGGGGTGCTGTCGGTGCCCGCGCCGGGCCCGGAAGCGGCGGTGGCCTGGGCAGCGGACTGCGCCGACCGGGGCATCGCCGTGGGCTGCTTCCGACCGCCGTCGACGCCGGACGGCTCGTCCCGGCTGCGCCTGACCCTGAACGCCGGCGTCACGGAAGCGGACTTCGCGCGAGCCCTGGACGTGATCGTGGAGTGCGCACCGTGACGTGGGACCAGACAGCCCCGCCCCGCTCCCCGGAGGAAGACCCCCGCCCGGTCTCCCCGGCGGTCCCGGACCCCGGCTTCCCCGGCACCCCGCCGCCGGGGCACCAGCCGGGCGACCCCCGGCCGGGCACTCCTCAGCCGGGCCATCAACCAGGCGATCCGCAACCCGACCCCCAACCGGACGGCCCGGCCATGCCGGTGCCGGTCTCACCCGGCGTAGGCCCCGCCTCCCCCGACGACGCCGATCTCTCCCCCGAGACCATCCAGGCCACCGTCGCCGCCGAGCCCGAGCCGGCCACCCGCTCCGCCGCCCGCCCCGCCGAGGCCGGCGAGTGGCGTGGCATCGTCCTGGTCACCGGCACGGACACCGACGTCGGCAAGACCATCGTCACCTCGGCCATCGCGGCCGCCGCCCAGGCCGCCGGCCTGCGCGTCGCCGTGGTCAAGCCCGGGCAGACCGGCACCGCCGACGGCGGCCCCACCGACATCGACCTGATCACCCGGCTCGCGCATCCGCACACCGCGCGCACCCTGGCGTCCTATCCCGAGCCGCTGGCCCCGCTGGCCGCCGCGAAGGTCGCCGGGATGGAGCCGCTGGAGCTCTACGAGGTCGTGGACGCGATCCGGGCCGAGGCCGACAAGCACGACCTGGTGCTCGTCGAGGGCGCCGGCGGTCTGCTGGTGCCGATGGGCGTCCGTCCTTCGGGTGAGGCCTGGACCGTCGCCGATCTCGCCACCACGCTCGGGGGCCGGACGATCGTGGTGTCCCGGGCCGGGCTGGGCACGCTCAACCACACCGCTCTGACGTTGGAGGCGCTGGATCGCCGGGGGGTGCCGGCCAAGGTGGTGCTGGGTGCGTGGCCCGCCGAGCCGGAGCTGGTGCACTGGGCCAACCTGACCGAGCTGGTTCCGCACCTGGTCGGCGCGTTGCCGGACGGCGCCGGGGGGATGGAGCCGGGTGTCTTCCAGCGGTCCGCACCGGGCTGGTTGACGCCCGCGCTGTTCGGCGTGCTGGACGACTGGCGTGTCTGGGCCGACGAGGTCAGCTGATGGAGATCACCATCGCGGCGGCCGATCCGGCCGACGCCGGTGAGGTGCTCACCGTGCAGCGGGCCGCTTTCCTGGCCGAGGGGGCGCTGAACAACTCGTTCACGCTGCCACCGCTGACCGAGACCCTGGACGAGGTGCGGGCCGTGCTCGCCGACCCGGACACGGTGGTGCTCGTGGCCCGGCTGGGGCACCGGCTGGTCGGGTCGGTACGGGCCAGGGTGACCGACCGCACCGGGCACATCGGCCGTCTCTCCGTGGCTCCCGACCTGCAGGGACAGGGGCTCGGGCGACGCCTGACCACTGCCGTCGAGGAGGCGCTGGCCGGCCGGGTCGACCGCTTCGAGCTGTTCACCGGCGCCACCAGTGCGGCCAACCTACGGCTGTACCGCGGCCTCGGGTACGTCGAGTCCGGCTGGGGGCCGGGGGCGGCGCCGGTCGGGATCACGTACCTGGAAAAGCGGGTTTGAACTGTTTTTCCTGCCTGCCGCCGCGCGGCGGTAACCGAGTGTCTATAGCCTGTGGGGCTCGTGATCCGAACGCCTGAAGGGCTGAAACTGTCGTGGATGGCATAGGCGGGCAGGTCTTGCTCGTGCTGGTGCTGGTGCTGGTCAACGCGGCCTTCTCCGGTAGCGAGATGGCTCTGGTGTCGTTGCGTGACAGCCAGGTGCACAAGCTGGAACGGGCCTCCCGGCGCGGCCGCGTGCTGGGCCGGCTGACCCGGGATCCGAACAGGTTCCTGGCCACCATTCAGATCGGCATCACGCTGGCCGGCTTCCTGGCCTCGGCGGCCGCCGCGGTCTCGTTGTCCCGGCCGCTCGTCGAGCCGCTCGGTTTCCTCGGTTCGGCCGCCGAGCCGGCCGCCATCGTGATCGTCACCATCGTGCTGACCTTCGTCACGCTGGTGATCGGTGAGCTGGCGCCGAAGCGGATCGCGATGCAGCGCACCGAGGGCTGGGCGCTGCTGGTGGCGCGCCCGCTGGACATCCTGTCGACGATCTCCCGGCCCGCGGTCTGGCTGCTCAGCGTCGCGACGAACCTGCTGGTCCGGCTGGCCGGTGGTGACCCGTCGGCGCAGCGCGAGGAGGTCAGCACCGAGGAGATCCGCGACATGGTCGCGGCGCAGCAGGACTTCTCGATCGAGCAGCGGACCATCATCAGCGGTGCGTTCGAGATCGCCGACCGGATCCTACGGGAGATCCTGGTGCCGCGCCGCGACGTGCTGACCCTCGCGACCGGGCTGGCCGCCCCGGAGGCGTTGAGCCAGCTCATCGCCGGCGGGCACTCCCGCGCGCCGGTGGTCGGGCCGGCCGGGCTGGACGACGTCTTCGGCGTCGTGCACCTGCGGGACCTGGTGGGCGCGCAGGGGCCGGTCGACGCGGTGGCCCGGCCGGGGCTGTTCCTGCCGGAGACACTGCGGGTCTCCGACGCGCTGCGCCAGATGCGTTCGGAGCGTCAGCAGATCGCCCTCGTGGTCGACGAGCGCGGCGCCATCGACGGCATCATCACCATGGAGGACCTGGTCGAGGAGATCGTCGGGGAGATCTACGACGAGACCGACCGGGACGTGCAGTCGGTGGTCAAGGAGGCCGACGGCGCACTGCTGATGCCGGGGTCGTTCCCGATCCACGACCTGCCCGACATCGGCTTCGACAACTCGGGCAACGACGAGGGTGACTACACGACCGTCGCCGGCATGGTGCTCGCGGTGCTCGGGCACATCCCGACCGAGCCGGGTGAGGTGGTGACCCTGCCGCAGTTCACCGCCGAGGTGGTCGAGGTGACCGGCCGGGCGATCACCCGGGTCCGGCTGCGTGCGCTGCCTCGTACCGAAGAGGACGACGAGGACTGACCGCGCCTGACAATTTGTGCGACATTCGCGCTCGCCGCGATCATCGTGGCCATTTTGGCGGGTGCGCCCATTGCGAATGACCTGCCTGGTTTCACTAGGCTCTCAGTGACCGCGAGCGATCATTGCGTGAGGTGGGTCCCATGACGAACAGCAGCCCCGTATCGGGCAACGCCTATGAATACCTGGACAGCGTCGACCCCGAGGAGCAGCGCCGGCTCGAGGCGGTGCGCCGCTACCGGCTGGTGGATCAGCCGGTCGAGGACGCGTACGACCGGATCGCCTTCGTGGCCGGCGCCATCTTCGACGCCCCCATCGCGACGGTGTCCCTGGTGGAGCAGGACCGGGTCTGGCTGGCCGCCTGCCAGGGCCTGACCGGCGTCCGCGAGGTCGGCAAGGAGCCGGGCCTGTGCGCCTCGGTCATCGCCCAGGACGACGTCTACGTGATCAACAACGCCGCGGTCGACCCGCGCACGCTCGAGCACCCGCTGGTGCGCGGCGAGCTGGGCCTGCGCTTCTACGCCGCGGCCCCGATCCGCACCCACGACGGCTACCGGCTGGGCACCGTCAACGTGATCGACAACCGACCCCGTGAGGTGACGAAGCGGCAGCTGACCGCCCTGGAGCACCTGGCGTCGATGGTGTCGGACGAGCTGGAGCTGCGGCTCATGGTGATCCGCAGCGCGGCCGCCGAGCAGCGCATGCGCGAGAGCGTGCACTGAGGATCCGCGGCGTGGGAGCAGGGGCGGCCACCGCGGCCGCCCCTCCCTCTTGAGGTGCCAGGTAGCAGGTTGCGAATTAGCTATCATCCATATGTCTTGTGCTGCCGCCCGCCATGCCTCATCCTGGTGATATAGCGGCCAGACGTAGCTAAAAAGGGCATCGTCGTGCCGCTCGTTCGGGAGGGAGCGGCCCGATGGCACGACGGAATCGACCCCGGCCCCGCAGCGTCGAGCACCGGCTCGCGCGCCGCGAGGCGCAACGCCTGACGCCCCATCGCCGAGGCGTCACCCGCACAATGATCGCGACGAAGCGGACCCGACCCGGGTCCGTTCTTCGTCTGCTCTCCGCCATCGGATCAGTGCTGGCATCGGTGGTGGCCATCGTCCACCACGTGATCCAGATGATCCGCGGAAGCTGAGGGCCGGTCCGGAGCCGCGCCCACCGCCATGGGCGTAGGAATGTGTGGCATCGGGTAAACGCCGGTGCCATGCGGAATCCCCGGAAAGTCGCCGTGGTCGCCCACCGGCGCAAGACTCTCGGCGGCGGGCTCGACGAGCTGCGCCGGCTCATCACCGACGAGGGTGTCGACGAGCTCGACTGGCACGAGGTGCCCAAGAGCCGCAAGGCGCCCAAGCAGGTCCGCAAGGCCCTCGCCCGGGAACCGGACCTGCTGCTGGTGTGGGGCGGGGACGGCATGGTGCAGCGCAGCCTGGACACCGTCGCCCGCACCAAGGGTGGCGCCGAGGTCCCGGTCGGCATCATCCCGGCCGGCACGGCGAACCTGCTGGCGACCAACCTCGGTGTGCCGCACGACCTGGCCGAGGCGGTCCGGATCGCCTTCCACGGCCGGCGGCACAAGCTGGACCTGGGCGTGCTCAACGGCGAGCACTTCGCGGTGATGGCCGGCATCGGCTTCGACGGCGCCATGATCCAGGACGCGGACGGCAAGCTGAAGGACCGGCTGGGCAAGCTCTCGTACGTCTACACCGGCCTGCGCCACCTCAACGCCGAGGCTCCCAAGGCGACGATCAAGGTGGACGGCACTCCGTGGTTCGCCGACGACGCCAGCTGCGTACTTGTCGGCAACGTCAGCACGGTGACCGGCGGCATCAAGGCCTTCGACGACGCGAAGCCGGACGACGGCTGGCTGGACGTCGGCGTCGCGACGGCCCGCGGCGTGACGCAGTGGGCGCGCACGATGGGCCGGATGGCCGTGGGCCGTTCCGAGGACTCGCCGTTCGTGCACATGACCCGGGCCCGGCGCATCGACGTCAAGCTCAAGAAGCCGCTGATGTACGAGCTGGACGGTGGCGCCCGGGAAGCGGTCAAGAAGATCCGCGTGCAGGTCGCCCCGGCCGCCGTCAAGGTCTGCGTCCCGGAACAGCGGATCGGATAGGCGACAGAAGACCTATGTCGCCCTCCATACCGTTAATTCGGATTCATCGCTCTTAAGACCGATTAATCCTCTGGTCCGTGCGGTGCCGCGACCCCACACTGAGTGGCGTCGGGCACCGCTACGCATCTCCAGGGGGACGGCAATGCCTTACCACCAGAGTTCCGCAGTGAGCGTCGCAACGGTCATGACCGCCGCCACCGTCATCATCATCGGCTACCGCATCGGCCGGGCCCACGCCGCCTGGCGTGACGTCCGCTCGGTCAAGCGCGACCTGCCGGCCAAGCGCAAGATCGCCTGGGGACACACCCGGCCACTGGTCTTCGGCGCACTCTTCCTGATCCTGACGTTCGCCGCCGCGGCCTACGACGCCGGCCATTGAGGTCGCGCCGGCAGAAGCCGGTGGAGCCGGTGGGGAAAACCCGGGGCATGTCGGGTATGCGGATCTGTGGCCCGGTGCTGCCGGACCTGGCAGAGTGCCTCCATGATGTGGACCGGGCGGGCTGACGAGGCCGGCGCCCTAGGCTTGCTGCTGGATCGCACGTACGCCGACGTGGCCGCGGCGGCCGCGCGTCCCCGGTCGCTCGATCGGGAGTTCCTCATCGGTCAGTTCGACCTGTGGGACAACCATCTGCTGCCTGCCGTGGCCGCGGGGACCGCTCCTCCGTGGACCCGGCGGTCCGCGGCGCGGGCTGTGTGGCGCCGGCTCGGGTTCGCGGCCGGCGATGAGCACCGGCGGTGGATGGCCGATCATCTCGACGGTCTCGGGCACGATCCGGTCGCGTTGCTCGGTCCCGAGCGGGACCATCGGCCGTCCCGGAGTCAGGACGGCCGGCTCATCCCGGTGCCGCAGCCGTTGACCGCCGAGGCCGCCGAGCTGATCCGCGCGGACTACGACCTGACCGGCGGCACTCTCGCCGGTGCCCGGATCGACGTGCGCGGCGGCGATCCGCAGCGGATCAGCGGGGCCTTCAAGCTCACCGCAGCCAGCCGGCGGTATCCCGCGGACGGGTCGGTCCCGCCCGGCTACGGAGACCGGCCTGCCGGTCGGCCCACGCTGTCCGCGGACAGCGGGCGACATCCCGCGGACAGCCCGGTCCCGCCGGCCCTGTACTTCCACGTCGGCGAGCTGACGTCCGGGGTCTTCCCGCACGGCTCGGCGCGGCTGGAGGGGCAGCCAACCGTCGTGACCACGTCGGAAGAGGTCAGTCTGGACGTTTCCGCCTCAGGCACGGCACTGGGATTCGCGGGCCGGGATTTCCGCTGGTATCCGGACGACCCGTACTGGTCCGAGTCCGCGGCAGCTCAAGCCTCACTGGAAGGCGTCCCCGAGAACGCGCCCGAGCTGCCCGAGCTCGCCGCGCGCGGTGCCGACGTGCTGGGCATCCTGCAGCTCACGATCATGTGGCAGTTGCGCCGGATGCGCTACGCCGGCCTGCTGCGGCGCTGGGAGCTGGCCGCGGCGGGCACCCTCTGCGGCGGGCTGAACGCCCAGCTCTTCCGCGTGACCCCCACGGCGCTGCGGGCCCGCTGGGCGGCACGCCGGATCCGTACGATGCTGGAGATCGAGGACAGCCAGGCCCGGGCCCTGCTGCGGATGGTCGGCCGGCATCTGCCGCTCGAGGTGCCCGAGCTGCCCGGCGCCGCCGTACCACCGGCTCCGAGCCGGATCACGGTCGGCACCGCCGGGCGGTTGCCGGCCGAGCTGGACTTCACCGGCGGCCGGCTGCGTCTCGTGGATGTCGCCGCCGGCGAAACCGTCATTCACCTGGACGCCCGGCGCGGTGACCGGGACACGATCGTCGTGATCGTGCTGAGCGAACCGCTGGGCTGCGCTCCCCTGACCGTCACCCCGGACGGTCTGACTCTCACCGGCCGGCCGGCCTTGGACGTCACCGCCGACGACGTGACCCTGACCATCCCGCTGCCCGGCGGCGACTGGACGGTCCGGGCCGCCGCCGGTTCCTGGTACGACGACTGAGGCTCAGCCCTTGAGGCCCGTGTGGGCGAGTCCCTCGATGAACTGGCGCTGGGCGATCACGAAGACGATCAGCACCGGGATCGCCGTCATCGAGGCCGCCGACAGCTGTACGTTCCACAGTGGTCCCTGGTAGACGTCGGTGAACTGGGTCAGCGCCTGCGGCAGGGTGAACTTCTGCTTGCTGGAGAGGTACACGATCGGCTCCAGGTACAGGTTCCAGCTGTGCAGGAACGTGAAGATGGCGACCGCGCCCAGGGCCGGTTTGGCCAGCGGCAGCGCGATGCGGCGGAAGATCGCCGGTCGGCCCAGGCCGTCCATCCGCGCCGCCTCCTCCAGCTCAGCCGGCAGCGTGATGAAGAACTGCCGCATGATGAAGGTCGCCAGCACGCACGGCGCACCGAAGATCGGTACGAGGATCAGTGGCCAGTGGGTGTCGATCATCCCGAGCCCGTTGAACATCCGGAACAGCGGGACGATCGTCACCTCGCTGGGGATGAGCAGGCCGGTCAGCACCACCAGGAACAGGGCGTTCTGGCCGGGGAAGCGGATCCGGGCGAACGCGTAGCCGGCCATCGAGGCCACCACCAATGTGCCCACCGTGACCACCACCGCGATGTACGCGCTGTTCCAGTACTGCTGGGCGAACGGCTGCATGGTGAACACGTCGCCCCACGCCTTGAGGGAAGGGTCGTCGGGCCACAGCCGCGGCGGGAAGGCGAAGATCTCCGCGTTCGGCTTCAGCGACGAGGTGACCATCCACCAGGTCGGGAAGACGAACGGGACGCAGAGCACCAGCAGGACGGCGTACAGCGCGACCTTGGCCCTATTGCTCATGGAAGACCCACCTCTTGCGCAGGTGCCACTGCACGACGGTGAGCAGCAGGACGATTCCGAAGAGCAGCACCGACAGCGTCGCGCCGTAACCGAAGGTGTGGAACTGGAACGCCTGCTGGTACAGGTAGTAGACGAGCACCGTGGTGGACGTGCCCGGCCCGCCCTGGGTGAGCACGGCGATCTGGGCGAAGACCTGCAACGAGCCGACCACCGTGATGATCGAGGTGAGCAGGATGGTCGGGCTGATCAGCGGCAGGGTGATCCGCCGGAACGCCGTCCACCGGCTGGCCCCGTCGACCCGGGCAGCCTCGTAGAGGTCCTGTGGCACACCCTGCAGCGCGGCCAGGAACAGCACCATGTTGAGCCCGACGTTCTTGAAGACCTGCACCACGATCACCGCCGCCATCGCCGTGCCGCCGGAACGCAGCCAGTTCGGGCCCTGCACGCCGATGGTGTCGAGCAGCCCGTTGATGCCGCCGTTGGACTGGAGCATGAAGTGCCACACGATGGTCCAGGCCACCAGCGACACCACCACCGGAGAGAAGAACAGGACCCGGAAGACGGTGGTGCCGCGCAGTTTCTGGTTCAGCAGGACGGCGAGCAGCAACGCCAGCGCGAGGTTGAGCAGCACCAGGCCGGCCGAGAAGAGCAGCGTGGCCCGCAGCACCGACGGCAGCCTCGGGTCGTCGAGCAGCCGCTGGTAGTTGTCCGTGCCGACGAAGTCGAAGGTGTCGGCCAGCACGTTCCACTCGTGCAGGCTGTACCAGCCGACCAGCACCAGCGGGACGAGCACGAAGACGACCGTGCCGAGCAGTTGCGGCGCGATGAACAGGTAGGCGGTGAGCCGGTCACGCCGCCGGGTCGTCCAGTACGCGGGCCTCGGCCGGGTCTCCTCGGCCGAGGACCGCACCGCGGTGAGGGTGCTCATTTCGCCAGGAGGGGCTGGATCGCCGCGCAGACCCCGTCCAGCACCGGCTTGACCTGGGCGTCGGTCTTCCACAGCGGGTCCAGCGCGGAGCGGACCGCCTGGCCGATCTCGGCGCTGTCGCGGTGGCTGGGCTTGACCACGCCGGTGGAGATGCCGTCGATGACGACCTCCTGGAGCTGTTCGGGCTTGAGCAGCGGGTTGGACTTGGCCAGGGTGGCCGCGGTGAGCTGCGAGCGGCGCGGCGGCGGGAAGAACTGGGCGAGCTTGGCCGAGTTGGCCTCGTTGGTGAAGAACGCCAGGAAGTCGGCGGCCGCTTCGGCCTTCTTGCCCTTCTTCAGCACGCCGAGCCCGCCCTGGCCGATGACCGCGTACTCACCCTTGGGGCCGGCCGGCAGCGGCACCAGGGTCCACTTGAACTTCGCCTCCTTGAGCAGGGAGGCCCGGGAGATCTGGGTGATCGTCATCGCCGACTCACCGGCGAAGAAGTCGGCGGCGACGCCGGGGCCGGGCATGGCCTTGTCGGTGAAGATCGCCTTGTGGATGAAGGTCATCGCGTCGACCATCGGCTGCTGGTTGAAGCCGCAGGTCCTGCCGTCGGCGCTCCACGCCTCGGCGCCCCAGCCGTGGAAGATGCTGGCCAGGTTGTCCCAGGCCTTGTAGTCGAAGTCCCGGACGACGAGTCCCTGCTTGCCGCTGGCCTTCGCCGCGCCGGCGGCGGCCGCCATCGCGTTCTCCCACGTCCACTTGTCCCCGGTGGGCAGGTCCTTGACCAGGTCGGTGTTGACGAAGACCCCGAACGGCGAGGTCGAGAACGGGTACGCGGCAAGCTTGCCGTCCGCCTGCCACAGCTTGGTGGCCGCCGGGGCCAGGTCGGACTCCTTCTCGACCTTTCCGTCCAGCGGCGCGAGCGCGCCCGAGGAGACGAAGTCCGGCGCCGACCCCTCCAGGATCCAGGCCAGGTCGGGTGCGTTGCCGCCGGCGATCTGCGTGGTCAGCGTGGTCGTGTAGTTCTCGAACGGCAGCGCGTCGAACTGGACGGTGACGTCGGGATTGGTGGTCTTGTATTCCGCGGCGATCTCGGTGAAGAGCTTGACGTGTGCCTCGTTGGCGGACCAGGTGGTCATCCGCAGGGTGAGCGGTCCGTCGGAGGTGGAGTCGCTGCCACACGCCGCGAGTCCGCCGAGCAGAACCGTTGCCGCTATGAGTGCCCTTGCTTTCATCGGTGGGGGTCCTTCCTCAGTAACCGCTGATGTCGGGCCAGCGCAGCTCGACGCCGTCGGCGGTCAGGCGTTGGCGAAAGTCGGCCAGCAGGGCCGGGGTGTTGCGGACCGCGCGCGGGGTGACCGCGCGGGTCAGGCAGAAGTCGGCGAGGATGCCGGCGACCTCGCCGACGTTCCACTCGACGGGGTGCAGGCGGTGGGATCCGTTGGTGATGTGGGTGGTGCCGATGTTCTTGCCGGCGGGCAGCAGGTTCTCCACCCGCCGCGGGATGAGTGCGCCGAGCGGGATCTCGAAGGGGCAGGAGCCGACGTCGATGTAGGTGTCGCCACCGGTGGACGGGTGCAGGTCGATGCGGTACATGCCGACGCCGATCGAGTCGGCGTGCGAGACCGCACCCTTGTCGCCGCGTACGGCCAGCGACAGGTCCTGCTCGACGATCGTGTATTCGGCACGGATGCGCCGGGACTCACGGATGTACGGCGCCTGGGCCAGCCCGTCGGCGCTGCCGGTGACGTCGCCGCGCAACCGCAGCCCGGGCCAGCCGGTGCCGCCGTCCGGGCGCGGCGCCTCGGTCTGCAGCCAGTAGAGGACGCTGTAGGACAGCTCCCGGGCCCGCCGCACGTGGTGGGCGGCATCCGGCACGTCGATGATCGGCGCCTCGAAGTAGTCGATCATCGGCCAGTTCACCAGGCAGATGTCGCTGGGGTAGGAACCGTCGGTGAACGTGCGCCGGGCCGCGATGCGCCGGAACGTCCACAGGTTGCCGTCACCGGGGTTGACCCGCTGGTCGGCCTGGACCAGCCACGGGTCGTCGTCCGGGTTCGGGGTGAACGACCGGGTGGAGGTGGCCAGCGTGCGCGGGTTCGGCGTCTGCCAGGAGAGCATCTTCGCGCCCCAGAACGGCGGCTGGTAGTCGCGCCAGAAGTCGTACGCCGCGGGCCGGTCGATGGTGTGGTCGCCGTCCACGTGGTCGATCGCGAAGCAGACCGAGAACGCCTGCATGTTGCCCGGGTCGGCGACGTCGGGCGCGTTCGGCTCCCCGGTCTCGGCCTGCGACTCGAACCCGGTGACGTACTCGGTGCCGGTCAGCGGCAGCAGCTCACCGGTCTCGGTCGCGTCCAGAATGTACGGACCGCTCAGCACCAGCTCCTCGCCCGGCCCGCGGACCGTGACCGCGGTGACCCGATCACCGTCGGTCTCCGCCGCGATGGGCACAAAACCCATCAGGACCCGGAGCAAACCCGACCCACGGTACGGCGCCAGCATCGCCTCGATGACCGCGACGGCGACCCGCGGCTCGTGGCACAGCCGGCTCACGTGCCCGGCGCCGGGATTGAGGTCCGGGGTACGCCGCGCCCGCTCGGTCAGCGGGTAGTGCCGCCGGTAGTACTCCCGGATGCCGTCACGCAGCGCGCGGTAGCTCGCCGTCACACCGAACTGCTCGACCCAGCTGTGCTCGTCGGGCGGCACTGCCTGGCTGGTCAGCTGGCCGCCCAGCCACTCGTACTCCTCGGTCAGCAGCACCGACCGCCCGGCCCGCAGGGCACCGAGCGCGGCCGCGACCCCGCCGAGTCCGCCGCCGATGACGACGACGTCCGCGCGCAGTTCACGCATGCGCCACCGCCGCCAGGGTCGCGCCGGCCACCGGTTCGCAGGGCAGGATCCGCTGGGTCACCGCGGTGGTCCCCTCCAGCATGGCGGCCAGCACCTCCACCGCCTGCCAGCCCATCTCCCGGCGCGGGATCCGGTAGCCGGTGAAGTCGATGTCGGTCGCGGCCGGCCGGGTCGGGTCGCCGAGGGCCACGAACGACAACTCCTCGGGCACCCGCAGACCGCGCTCGGCGGCGAGCTGGGCGAGCACCACCCCGTCGGCGAACTCCTCGACGAACACACAGGTACGCCCGTCGGCGAGGATCGCGTCCAGCACCGCCGCAGCCGAGGACCCAGCGACGGCCTGGCCCCGGCCGTCCGCATCGGCCCGGGCGACCGCCTGCGACGACCCGGCGATGGTCAGGTGCCGTCCGTCGACCCCGGTCTCGGTCACCGCGGCGTTGAAGCCGCGCAACCGGTCGGCGTGCGACTCCGGACCGGCGCCCTCACCCACGTAGGCGAGCCGCCGGTGCCCGAGCGCGACAGCGGCGCGCACCTGGGCCGCGGTGGCCCCTGGATAGTCAGCACCGACGTAGGGCACCGGGCCGCCGGCGTCGTCGCGGCGGCCGACGCTGACGAAGGGCTGCCCCTCGGCGAGCAGCCGGGCCAGCTCGGCAGGGTCCAGCGAGCGGCCCAACAGCACGCACCCGTCGGCGAGCCGCAACCGGTTGTCCTGGTGGAAGATCCGGCGCCGGCCGTCGATCACCGGCGCGCTGGTGAGCAGCAGCAGATCGCAGCCGACCTGCTCCGCGCACTCCTCTATCCCGGCCAGGAACGGGTGGTAGAAGTCGCCGAGCCCGGCCGGGAAGACCGACTCGTAGGTGAAGACGCCGAGGATCCGGTTGTGCCGGGCGGCGAGGCGGCGGGCAATCGGGTCGGCGACATAGCCGGTGCTGCGGATGGCCTGCAACACCCGTTCCCGGGTCTCGGGGGCGATCCGGACGTCGGCGTCGTCCCGCCCGTTGAGCACCAGCGAGACGGTGGCCTGGCTGACCCCGGTCATCCTGGCGATGTCCTGCTGCGTCACGCGCCTCCGCGTCACAGTCACGATCTGTTCCCCTCGGTTACGAAGGTAATACGCATTAGTTGCGGCTGCGTGACATCGTCAGTCGATTCGAGCCCGCCGGTCAAGACGCTAATACCTATTACCTAAGGCAAGGCGTCAAAAAAGGAACCCGCCGCCCTCAAGGGCGGCGGGTTCTCACCATGCAATCAGTCGGCAATCGGCGGGAGCGACGGTCAGCACCACGCACGGACCTACGACATGAGGTTCAAGCTCTTGATCTTGACCCTCAGGCGATAGCTTGCCACCAGCCGTCGACGGCCGGCGGGTTGTCGACGTCCACCCGCTCGCCCGGCCGCGGGACCGCCAGCCGCACGTCGCGCGCCTTGGCCTCGCGCCAGGTGCGGTCGGCCGGCTCCGGCCAGTCGTGCAGCGCCAGGTTGAACGTGCCCCAGTGCACCGGGATCATGAGACCGCCCTGCACGTCCACGTGGGTGGCGACGCCGTCCTCGGGCACCATGTGGATGTCCGGCCAGGCGTCGCCGTAGGCGCCGATCTGCACCAGCGTCACGTCGAACGGGCCGTGCTCCTCGCCGATCCGCGCGAAGCCCGGGAAGTAGCCGGTGTCGCCGGAGTAGAACGCCTTGCGGGTAGGCCCGGCGATCACCCAGGACGACCACAGGGTCTCGTCGCGGCTGAAGCCGCGGCCGGAGAAGTGCCGGGCGGCGGTCGCGATGAACTCGATGCCCGCCACGGTCGCCCGCTCGTCCCAGTCCAGCTCGATGATCCGGGTGGCCGGTACGCCCCAGCGCTCCAGGTGCGCGCCGACGCCCAGCGGCACCAGGAACGGCGCCGCCTGCAGGTCCACCAGGTTGCGGATGGAGTCCATGTCGAGGTGGTCGTAGTGGTCGTGGGAGATCAGCACCGCGTCGATCGGCGGCAGCTCGCGCAGCGCCAGCGGGGGCTCGTGCAGGCGCTTCGGGCCGGTCAGCCGGGACGGGGAGCAGCGCTCGCTCCACACCGGGTCGAGCAGGACCCGGCGGCCCTCGATCTCGACCAGGGCCGACGAGTGGCCGAACCAGGTGACGTGCAGCCCGCCCGGGTCGCCGCCGAACTCGGGGCGCAGCACCGGGATCGGCTGGCTCGGGTGCCGGCGGTCGCGGTCGGTCAGCGTCGCGGCCAGGATCCGGGGCATCGAGCCCGCGGTCACCATGGTCGCCGGGACCGTGTTGCGGAACTTGCCGTCGGAGAACTGCGGGGAACGGGTGTACCGCTCGCCGCGCTCACCGTCGGCGCGGGCCCCGATCTTGCGGCCGCCGATCTGCGCGGGGATGTCACGAGCGGCCCAGGCCGCAGCGGCCCCCAGTGCCAAGGCCACCAATGCCCCGGTGCGCCCCCGACGGCCGTCTGCCTGTTTCGCCATGCGTGATCCTCCGTGTCAGTTCTGTCCGGCTGCAAGTCTGACCGCCCACCGGCACCCGGCGCCACCGTCGTGCTGAGGATCTCCTCAGCTGGACAGGCCCCGGGCACCGGTATGTCACACTGCCGCCGTGACTGTCGACACCCTTCAGACCCAGCAGCAGCTCATCGTGCGTCAGCGCGTCCGCTTGATGGTCAACCAGTACGAGGTCCACGCCGTCGCCCCGGACGGATCGGAGGCCGGCGTGCTCGCGTTCGCCCAGCAGAAGCGGATGGCGTTCAAGGAGCAGGTGACTCTCTACACCGACGACACCAAGACCACTCCCGTCCTCGGCTTCAAGGCCCGCCAGGTTCTCGACCTCGGCGCCACCTACGACATCACGGACTCCGCCGGTAGTCCTATCGGCCTGTTCCGGAAGAACTTCAAGGAATCCCTGCTGCGCTCGACGTGGCACCTGGAGCAGCCCGGCTACGGCGAGATGATCGGCCGGGAGACCAACCTGACCGTCGCGATCCTGCGCCGCTTCGTCGACTCGCTGTCCTGGCTGCCGTACCACTTCGAGTTCCTGCTGAACGGCCGCCCGGCGTTCTCGGTGGTCAAGAAGTGGGGCCTGCGCGACAAGTATGTCGTGACGATCCACGACCCGCAGCTGGACCGCCGGCTGGTCGCCGCGATGTCGGTGGCCCTGGACGCGCTCCAGTCCCGGTAGTCCGGTGCGTTAGCGTCGGGCGCATGGACGATCCACGCGCCCGGCGCCTCTTCGGCGACAGCCTCGTCGCCCCCGGTGACCTCGCCACCAGCCCCTTTCGTGTCGACCGGGACCGGATCGTCAGCTCGCCGTTCTTCGCCCGCCTCGGCGGCGTGACCCAGGTGATCAGCCCCGGCGGCGCCGGCCTGCTGGTGCACAACCGGCTCACACACAGCCTGAAGGTGGCCCAGGTGGGCCGGGCGATCGCGGAACGCCTGGGCGCGGACCCCCGCTACGCCGACGTGCTGGACAAGCTCGGCGGCTGCGATCCCGACGTGGTCGAGGCCGCGGCGCTCGCCCACGACCTGGGGCACCCGCCGTTCGGCCACCTCGGCGAGCGGGTGCTGGACCAGCTCGCCCGGCAGCGGCTGGGGCTGCGCGACGGCTTCGAGGGCAACGCCCAGTCGTACCGGATCGTCACCAGCACCGAGATCCGGGGCCAGGCCACCATCGGGCTGAACCTCACGGCCGCCACCCGCGCGGCCATCCTCAAGTACCCGTGGACCCGCCGGACCCACCCGGCGCCGCATCCCCGGTTCATGGACCCGCCGCCGCGCGGTGCGGCGGCGCCTCCGGACGACCCGGACGGCGGCTCGCTGAAGTTCGGCGCGTACACCACCGAGGTCGAGGACATGGTGCAGGCCCGGCTGCCGTTCGCCGGGCGGGTCGCCGACTGGCAGCAGACCGCCGAGGCCTCGGTGATGGACACGGCCGACGACATCGCGTACGCGATCCACGACCTCGAGGACGTGCACCGGGTCGGGGTGCTGCAGCAGGGCTCGGTGGCGGCGGAACTGATGGCGTGGCAGCGCTCGTCGTTCCGGGAGGTCCCGGACGAAGACCTGACCCTCGCCCAGCGCCGCCCGGGCAGTTCGATCGAGGCGCTGCGCCGCCAGCTGCACCGCAAGGACAGCTGGATCAGCGACGACGAGGCGTTCGCCGCGGCGGTCGAGCACGTCCGCGCGGAGCTGGTGGACGGCCTGCTGGCCGAGGCCTTCGACGGCTCGCTGGACGCGGAGGCGCAGGTGGCCGCGTTCTCGGCGAACTGGACCCGGCGCCTGGTCGAGTCGATCGAGGTCACCGACACGCCGGCCGTGCGTTCGGGGCACGTCCTGCTGGCCCCGGCCCAGTGGCACGAGGTGCAGGTGCTCAAGTTCGTGCAGAACAGGTTCGTGCTGGCCCGCCCCGACCTGGCACTGCACCAGCGGGGCCAGGCCCGGCTGCTGGGCTCGCTGGTGGAGGCCCTGCTGGCCTGGCTGGCCGACCCGGACGAGACCGAGCGCCTCCCGCGGCGGATCCGGGACCTGGTGGAGCTGGCCGAGGCGGAGCTGCCGGAGGGGACCCCGGACCGGGTCTACCGGGCCCGTGGCCGAGCAGTGATCGACTTCGTGGCCGCCCTGACCGACAGCCAGGCCGTGGCGCTGATGGACGCCCTGTCCGGGCGTTCCCGGCAGCTGTGGACCGATGCCTTTGTCCTCTGAGAGCTGAACGCGTTTCCTGGCGCAAGCGACGCAACGGTGTAAGCATGTAATCATCGCTTCGCTTGGAGGTTCTCATGCGTTTCCGTCCACCCTCCGGGGCCCGCACCGAGCCACCAGCCGCCGATGACGCTGCCGCCTGGATCACCGGGGCAACGCCCGACGGCTGGTTCACCGAACCACCCCAGGTCGTCGTCGACCGCGACGAGATCATCATCTGGGGCCGGGTGCCCACGCCCGACCTGGGCGCCGACGCCACCGACGCCGACCGTTCCGCCGCGCAGTCCGGGCGGATCCACCAGTTCCGCGAGGACACCCGCGACGGCCGGATCAAGGTCGCCCTCCAGGTCGAGCACCGCTACCAGCGCAAGGTGAGCTGGGGTGTGCGCTGCGGCGACACCGAGGAGCTGTTCACCCACCTCTCCGCGCCGGTGATGACCCGGCTGCGCCAGCCCGAGCGGCAGGTGCTCGACACGCTGGTCGACGCCGGGGTGGCCCGCAGCCGCTCCGAGGCGCTGGCCTGGTGCGTCAAGCTGGTCGGCGAGCACACCGAGGAATGGCTGACCGAGCTGCGCGACGCCATGACCAAGGTCGAGGACCTGCGCCGCCGCGGCCCGGACGCCTGAGTCACACCCGCCGGGCGGCGAGCCAGTCGGCCAGGATCTCCGGTCGCGAGACGTAGACCTCGTGGTCGTCCGCGCCCTTGACCACCACGGGCTTCTGGCCGACCAGTCCGGCGATCGTGGCGGCGATCGCCTCGTGCAGCGGATCCGGCTCCTCGCCGACCGCGACGGTGACTAGTTCCGCGGGCAGTTCGCCGGGCCCGAAGCCCCGGCCGACGATGTGGTGCCCGTCGTCGCGCAGCATCGCCTCGGCGTTGGCCGCCATCGCCACGACCTGCGGGGCCGAGTGATCGGCGCGGCCTTGCGACAGCACATCCAGCACCACATGGAACGCGCCCACCCAGTCGCCGGGATGCTCGGCCAGATACTCCTCCCCGGGCGCGTTGATCGCCGCCTGGAGCTGCGGCCCGTCCGGCAGCACCCCGAGCGCGGCCGGCTCCCAGGCGATCACCTCGCCGGCCACCGACGGATGCCGGGCGGCCAGCGCCAGCGCGACCGTGCCACCGGAGCTGAAGCCGAGCACCGTGGCCCCGACCGCGCCGACCTCGGTCAGCAGCCGCGCCGCATCGTCCGCGTGCTGGTCGGCGCCGCCGCCGGGCCAGTCGTCGCGGGTGCTGCCCCCGGTGCCGCGCCGGTCGTACCAGATGACTCGGAAGCCGCGCGCCGCGATCGCCTCTGCCTGCGCATCCAGCATCGACGCGTCCTCCGCGCCGCCGTGGATGAGCAGCACAGCCGGACCTTCCCCGCTGACCTTGTAAGCGATGTCCACCGCTCCGCCTTTCGTTTAACTTCGGTTATATCGAATATGGCTTAAGCTAAGCCAATGACGACGGCCGGACAAGGGCGCAGGCGGTACGACGCCAGAAGCCGACAGATCCAGGCCCGCGAGACCCGCGACCGGGTGCTGGTGGTGACCCGCCGGCTGTTCGTCGAGCACGGGTACGCCGGCACGTCCGTCGCCCGGATCGCCCAGGAGGCCGGCGTGTCCGCACCGACCGTCTTCTCCGGCTTCCGGTCGAAGGTCAACCTGCTCAAGGAGGCCGTCGACACCGCCATCGCGGGTGACACCGACGACCGCCCGCTGCGGGACCGGCCGGTGCTGCGGCGCATCCACGAGGCCGGCACCTTCGCCGAGGTGGTCGAGCGGATGGCCGACGCGTTCGCCGAGGTGGCCGAGCGGTCGTACCCGATCTATGCGGTCGTGCACGGCGCCGCCGACAGCGACCCGGAGATCGCCGCCCTGTTGCGGGAGCTGAACCAGCAGCGGCTCGCCGGCGCCACACTGCTGGCCGAGACCATGGCGGACCGGCTCGGCCGGCCCGACGTCGAGGACCTCCGCGACTCGCTCTACGTGCTCCAGTCGCCCCTGCAGTACGGCCTCATCGTCCACGACCGCAACCGCCCGCTGCGCTGGTACCGCGACTGGGTGGCCCGCCACCTGCACGCACTAGGGTGAGCGGCGTGCTGTCCGAGGTCATCGCCACCCGTTACGTCACTCCGCTGCGGGAGGGCGGCTCGCTGCCCGGCATCGTCGAGGCCGACAACCTCGGCACGTACGTGGTCAAGTTTCGCGGCGCCGGCCAGGGCCCCAAGGCGCTGGTCGCCGAGGTCGTCTCCGGTGAGCTGGCCCGCCGGCTGGGCCTGCCCGTGCCCGAGCTCGTCGTCACCCAGCTCGACCCGGTCGTCGCGCGGGCCGAGCCCGACGAGGAGGTCCAGGAGCTGATCAAGGCCAGCGCCGGCGCCAACCTGGGGATGGACTATCTGCCGGGGGCGCTGGGCTACGACCCGGTGGCCCACCCGGTCGACGCCGAGCTGGCCTCGCGCACGCTGGCCTTCGACGCGTTCGTGGAGAACGTGGACCGCAGCTGGCGCAACCCCAACCTGCTGATCTGGCACGGCGGGCTCTGGCTCATCGACCACGGCGCGACCCTCTACTTCCACCACAACTGGCCGCGTGCGGCGAACGTGGTGCATCGGGCGTACAAGTGGGACGACCATGTGCTGAAGCCGTACGCGACCGCCCTGGCGACCGCCGGCCCGGAGCTGGCCGCCCAGCTCACGCCCGCGCTGCTGGCCGAGGTCATCGACCTGGTCCCGGACGGGTGGCTGGCCGAGTTCGACTTCGCCTCGGCCGCCGAGGCCCGCCGCGCCTACCTCGACCACCTGGTGGCCCGGGCCGCCGATCCCGCCGCCTGGCTGCCGGGAGTCGCGGCATGAGGGTCCCCTACGAGTACGCGATCGTCCGCGCGGTCCCCCGGGTCGAGCGCGGCGAGTTCATCAACGTCGGCGTGGTCCTGTACTGCCAGCGCCTCGACTTCCTGGCCGCCCGCACCCACCTGCACGAGCCCCGCCTGCTCGCGCTGGATCCCCACGCCGACCTGGACGGCATCCGCGCGTCGCTGCAGTCCTGGGAGATCACCTGTGCCGGCGGCGCGGACGGCGGGGCGGCCCGCGAGATGAAGCAGGGCGAGCGTTTCCGCTGGATGGTCGCTCCGCGCAGCACGATCCTGCAGGCCGGTCCGGTGCACATGGGCCTGGCCGCGGACCCGTCGGCGGAGCTGGACCGGCTGGTCGAACTACTCGTCCGGTAGGGCGTGCCGCACGGCGACCACGCCGGGCATCCCCTGCACCTCGGCCACCAGCGCCGGGAACGCACCCGGGCTGGAAAGATCAACGGCGAAGAGGTACGGCAGCAAGCGACCGGCCTCAGGATCCAGCAGCGCGTTCCCGCAGTACGCCGCGCGGAACTCCGGGCCGAGCGGGTCGTAGTAGAAGTTGCCGGGGCCGGCCGCCATGACCCGGCCGATGGCGGCCTCGATCAGGTTGCGCTGCTCCGGCGTGGACTGCTGGGCCACGTACACGAAGGCCTCACGACTGAGCCGGACCTTCGCGGGCGGCGGCTCGGCCGGTGGTCCGGCCGGCCGGCAGCCGGTCGTGGCGGGCCCGCCCGGGCGGAGCTCACGCCGGCCGGCGGTGACCGTGCCGGCCAGGACAACCAGCACGAGCGCGGCAGCGATCCACGGGTGCCCGCGCATCCAGGCCGAAACCGCGGCGAGCTCCGGCCGGAGCGGCCAGGCGGCGACCATCAGCGCCACGGCGGCGAGGATGCCCCCGAGCAGCGCGGGCGGGCCGCCCAGGTAGGTCAGGTACATCCACCACGGTTCGATCGGCGGGCCGTCGGCCACCGCGTTGGCCACGGTCAGTAGAACCGCGGGCAGCAGGAAGAACAACGCGCTCCAGGACAGCACGACCACAGCCACCCGTCGCGCGGGACGGCCACGCACGCGGGCGCCCGCCCACCGGCCCAGCAGCAGCACCAGGAACGCGCCGAGCGCGGCACCGGCCCAGGTAGCCGCCGTGACCACGGCCGGTTCGGCGCGGTAGAGCCGCACCATGGCCGCGCCGTCGGCGTCGTACGAGGGCCGGCCGGGCCAGTAGAAGTCGTCGAACTCGAGCGTCAGGTCGCCGCGGGAGGCCCAGAAGGAGACAGAATGCGCCTCGGTGACCGAGTCGGGAGAGTCGTCGACGACGACATCGTCGAGGTCCCAGCCGGCGGCGGCCAGCCGGCTCCGGACTCCCTCGGTGTAGGTGCGGATGTCCCGGGTGGCCGGCGTGTGCCGCACCCAGTAGTCGACGTTGCCGTACTGGATGCCCTCGCCGTCCGGCTGGGCGATGAACAGCTCGGCGTCCCCGCCGCCCCAGACCCGCAGCCCGGGGAAGATCACGGCCTTCAGCTTCTCGGCCTCGGCCCCGGCCGGCAACGCGGGCGCCGCCTCCCAGCCCAGCCGCGAACCGGCGACCGCGCCGAGGAAGCCGCCGGCCAGCGCGAGCAGCACGGCCAGGACGGTGAACCGGATCTTCATGGACCAGATCTTTCAACCCCCGGTCAAGGGCCCACGGGCTGGGCGACGTGCACGAACGGGTCGGTGCCGGCGATCGTGTGCCATTCGGCCAGGTAGATCTCGCGGACGGGCGCGCTCAGCACCAGGCCTTTGGCGTCGACGTGCCGGGCCAGGGTGTCGTAGGCCTGCATGATCCGCGGATAGAAGCAGTCGTCGCGGGCGACCGTGGTGTAGAGCTCGGTGTGTGCGGGCTCCAGCCGGATCACCATCGGGCCCGCCGGCTCGGCCGGCCCGGTGAACGGCACGCAGACCTCGACCGTGGCCTCGCTGTCCGGGGTCACGAAACCGTGGTAGATCACCCAGTGCTCGGCGGTGGTGGTGGCGCCGGCCAGCTGGTCGCGTACCCGCCACTGCAGCTCGTGGATCGTGCCGGCGAGACTCTGCTGGTCGGTGGCCTGCCGGATGGACGCGACCTTGGTGTCCGGCACCGTACGCCGGCGCACCTCGTACGCCAGGGCGGGCTGGGTGGCCGCGGCGAGCTGGACGCGCAGCCAGCCGATGCTGCCCCGTTTCGCCGCCGTGGCGTGCTCCTGCGCCGCCCACCAGCGGTCGAGCCGTACCACCGCCTCATCGTCGGTGCCGGCCAGCACCTCGGCGACGACGGCCAGCGGCATGTCGAGGCGGCGCAGCAGACTGATCCGGCGGGCCCGGTCGAGCTGGCTGACGGCGTACCGGCGGTAGCCGCTGACCGGGTCCACCTCGGCCGGTGGCAGCAGGCCGGACAGGTCGTAGAGGCGCAACGCCTTGACGGACAGGCCGGACCGGCGGCCGAACTCGCCGATCGTCAGCCCCCGCAGGTCCCGCACGGTCATGGGGACGAGTGTGCACCCCGCCCCTGGGGAAGACTCAAGAGCCGCGGCGCAGCCGGCGAACGCCGGCGGCCACGGTGGTCGAGGCCAGCACCGTCGCGGTGGCGGCCAGCGCCGCGACCGGCAGCCGGCCCCAGCGGGCCGGTCCACCCTCGACCCGGCCGGCGGGCCGGAAGACGTTGCCCGCGTCCGGCACGGCCCGGCGGCGGCTCAGGCCCAGCCGGCCCATCATCGGCCCGACCAGCGCGTCGTAGACCGGTGGCATGGTCTTGAAGCCCAGCTCAGCGAACCTGTTGGCCGCGCCGACCGACAATTCCCGGCGCGGGCGGTCGGCCAGCCGCACGATCCCCGCGCCCATCCGCTCGGCGGAGTCCACCGGCGGCGGCGGGCGGCCCACGAAACCCGCGTAGTTGGCCGCGCTCGTGTAGATCGGCGTGTCCACGCTGCCCGGCACCAGCTGGCAGACGTTGATGCCGGGCGCGTCGCGGGTCTCCTGCCGCAGGGTCCGGGCCAGGCCGCGCAGACCCCACTTCGAGGTCACGTAGGCCGACATGTACGGCGCGGTGATGTGCCCGAGCAGCGAGCCGCACAGGATCAGCGTTCCCGCGCCCTGGCGCCGGAACACTCCCAGCGCCGCGCGGGCGACGTTGGCCGAGCCGAGCAGGTCGGTCGTGACCACCTGGTCGAAGACGTCGGCGGGCACCTCCTCGAACTTGCCGTAGGCCATCACCGCCGCGGTGTCCGCCCAGACGTCGATGCGGCCGAACCGGTCGACGGCGGCCTCCGCGAGCTCCTCCACCTCCGCCCGGACGCTGATGTCGGTCGGCACCACCAGCGGACTCCCGCCGCAGCTCGCGGCCACTTTCTCCAGATCGGCCAGGCCCCGGGCGGCGAGCACCAGCCGGTCTCCGCGCGCGGCGAAGGCCAGCGCGGCCGCCTTGCCGATCCCGCTGGACGCACCGGTCAGCACCACCACACGTGAGGTCATGGGCCACCCATACCCGGCGATCCGTCCGGCGAACGTGACGGACCGGTGCGTCCGGGCTTCCTTTCCCGCCCCGAACGGGGAGACTGGGCCGATGGACCTGCCGATCAACCCGCCCGTGAAGCCCATGCTGGCCAAGCCGGTCGCGGACATCCCCGCCGGCCAGCTCTACGAGCCCAAGTGGGACGGCTTCCGGTCGATCATCTTCCGCGACGGCGCCGAGGTCGAGATCGGCAGCCGCAACGAGAAGCCGATGACCCGCTACTTCCCCGAGGTGGTCGAGGCGGTACTGGCCAACTTCCCGGCCCGGGCGGTGATCGACGGCGAGATCATCGTGGCCGACACCGAGCGCAACACCCTCGACTTCGAGGCGCTCCAGCAGCGCATCCACCCCGCGGCGAGCCGGGTCAAGCTGCTCTCCGAGCAGACCCCGGCCGGCTTCGTCGCCTTCGACCTGCTGGCGCTGGGCGACGAGGATCTGACCACCCGGCCCTTCGCCGAGCGCCGGGCCCGGCTGGAGCAGTGCCTGGCCGAGGCGAAACCCCCGGTGTACGTGACGCCGGCGACCGACGACCTGGAGACCGCGCGGCGGTGGTTCGGCGAGTTCGAGGGCGCCGGGCTGGACGGGCTGATCGCCAAGGGCAAGGACCTGGGCTACGAGCCGGACAAGCGGGTCATGACCAAGATCAAGCACAAGCGTACGGCGGACTGCGTCGTGGCCGGTTACCGCGTGCACAAGTCCGGCGAGAACCGGATCGGCTCGCTGCTGCTCGGCCTCTACGACGAGCGCGACGTGCTGGTCTCGGTCGGGGTCATCGGCTCGTTCCCGATGGCCGTCCGCGAGGAGCTCTTCACCGAGATGCAGCACCTGGTCACCACCTTCGAGGGGCACCCGTGGAACTGGGCCGCCCACGAGCAGGGCGAGCGCACCCCGCGCAAGAACGAGGTCAGCCGCTGGAACAACGGCAAGGACCTGTCCTTCGTGCCGCTGCGCCCCGAACGGGTGGTCGAGGTCCGCTACGACTACATGGAGGGCCTGCGCTTCCGGCACACCGCCCAGTTCGAGCGCTGGCGCCCGGACCGCGAGCCGCGCACGTGCACCTACGAGCAGCTGGAACGGCCGGTGCGGTTCCAGCTCGCCGATGTGCTGACGAGCCGCTGAGCAAGGTTGTCAGACTTCTCGGCTAGCCTCGTGCGAGCAAGAGCCGATCGAGAAAGGCCGCGCACTGTGCCGCGTACCCCCCGCCTGGTCCTGGCCGCACTGGTCGCCGCGGTCATCGCGACCGCCGGTTGCACGCTGCCGGTCTTCGCCCCCGACGACCCCGACGGCGCCGCGCCGGTGACCACCGGCAGCCAGGCGCCGCCCGCGGTGCCCGGCACCCAGGCGCAGTGGACGCCCTGCCCGGACGTGCCCGAGCAGCTGGTCGGCCGGGCCGCTTCCGGCATGACCTACGACTGCGCCAAGGTGGCCGTGCCGCGCAACTGGGCGGCCCCGCAGTCCGGCGAGACCTACGACGTCGCGATGATCCGGATCCGCTCGGCCACGCAGCACGACCGGATCGGCTCGTTGCTGGTCAACCCCGGTGGCCCCGGCGGCTCGGGCATCGACTACTCGGTCTACGTCTCCTTCGGCCAGGCGCTGGGCGGGCTGCCCACCGAGGTGACCGACCGGTTCGACATCGTCGGTTTCGACCCACGCGGCGTCGGGCGCTCCGACCCGATCAAGTGCATCAGCAGCAAGGACCAGGACGCCACCTTCGCGGCGGCGCCGGATCCCGAGAGCGAGGCCGAGTTCCAGGAGGTCGTCGCGCTCAACAAGCGCGTCGCCGAGGGCTGCGGCCAGAAGTACGGCCCCCAGCTCCCGTTCTTCTCCACCGAGCAGGCCGCCCGCGACATGGACGCGATCCGCGCGGCTGTCGGCGACCAGAAGACGACCTACCTGGGCCTGTCCTACGGCACCCTGCTCGGCGCCACGTACGCCCAGCTCTTCCCGGACAAGGTGCGGGCGCTGGTGCTCGACGGCGCGATCAACCCCAAGCAGGACTTCATCGCCGGCTCCGAGGCGCAGGCCAAGGGCTTCGAGCGGGCGTTCACCAACTTCACCACCTGGTGCAAGACCAACGCGGCCAAGTGCCCGATCGCCCCGGACGCCCGTGGCGCGGTCACCGACGCCCTGGCCAAGGCCGAGGCGTCCCCGGTCGAGGGCCCCGACGGCCGCGAGGCCACCCCCGGCTGGATCTTCGTGGCGGTGATCTCGTCGCTCTACACCGAGTCCGGCTGGCAGCAGCTCGCCAAGGCGGTCGACGGCCTGCAGACCGGCGACGCGAGCGACATCTTCGACCTCGCCGACCAGTACGCCGACCGCAAGCCGGACGGCAGCTACTCCAACCTGTTCGACGCCAACCTCGCGGTGAACTGCGCGGACACCGCCGGCGCCCCCACGGTGGAGAAGATCCGCCAGCTGCAGGGCGAGTGGCGCAAGAAGTACCCGCTGTTCGGTGCGGCGCTGGCGATGGGCATGCTGCCGTGCACCTTCTGGCCGGGCGCCCGGGACCCGTACCCGGCCGGTGCGGCCACCGGCGCGCCGCCGATCGTGGTCGTCGGCACCACCGGTGACCCCGCGACGCCGTACGAGAACACCGCCGAGCTGGCCAAGATGCTCGGCACCGGGCAGGTGCTCACCTGGGAGGGTGAGGGACACACGGCGTATCCCAGCACCAAGTGCATCGTCGACGCGGTCGACGGCTACCTCATCGGTCTGGAGATGCCGAAGGAGGGGCTGCGCTGCCCTCCGCGGTGATCCCCTCGCGGGCGGCCAGCTCCGCCAGCAGCTGACGCACCTCTCGCAGGTTGTTCTTCAGCTCCTCCTGCTCGTCGTGCTGGAACGCGTCGTGATCGACGATGAGCTTGCTGGCGAACTGGGCCGTGATCAGCGGGACGACGATCAGCACCATGAGCGAGATGAGCAGGCCGGCCATCACGCGGCCCACGCCCGTCTTGGGCGAGATGTCGCCGTAGCCGACCGTCGAGGCGGTGACCACCGCCCACCACAGGGCGTCGCCGTAGGACACGTCCTCGACGAAGTGGTAGATCACGCTGCACATCGTGATGAGCAGCGAATAGGACAGGATCAACGTGGGCGGCGAGTTGGCGAGCCAGACCAGCCCGCGGTAGATCCCCCGCACCGGGACCAACAGCAGTCGCATGCGGTCATCGTGCCCGGCCGTGGCCAGTCGGCGGCTCAGCCCGTCGGGCGTGTCAGGATGGCCGCGTGGCCCACGTGATCTTCCGCAGCGCGACCCGCGCCGATGTCCCGGCGATCCTCGAGCTGCTCACCGACGACGAAATCGCCCGCTCCCGCGAGGCCGGCGCCGCGCCGCCGTCCGGCCCACCCGGCGCCGAGGCCGCCGGTGGCCTCACTCCCGAGGCGGTGGACGCGGCCGGCTGGGCGGCCTTCGAGGCGATCGACGCGGACCCGCGCAACGAGCTGATCGTGGCGGACGAGGACGGCACGGTCGTCGGCACCTGCCAGCTCACCTTCATCCCGTCGCTGAGCCGGCGCGGCGCCGAGCGGATGACCATCGAGGCGGTCCGGGTGCGCGGTGACCTGCGCGGCCGCGGCATCGGCCGGGCGATGATGGCCTGGTCGCTGGAGCGGGCCCGGGAACGCGGCTGCGGCCTGGCCCAGCTGACCACGGACAAGCGCCGCACCGACGCCCACCGCTTCTACGCTTCGCTGGGTTTCCAGGCCTCGCACGAGGGCTTCAAACTCGCGCTCTAGCCGGTCACCAGTTCGCCTCGTTCTTGCGGCTGGGCTGCACCCGCGGCGGCTCGCCGGGCATCTTCGGGTGGTCGGGCGGGTACGGCAGGTCGCCTAGCCCGGCCTGCTCGTCCCGCGCCGACCACTCCAGCAGCGGCGCGATGTCGTGGGCGACGTCGTCGATCCCGGCGTGCGGGTCACCGACCTTGGCGAACCGCTCGGGCACGGTCCGCAGGTCGAAGTCGTCCGGCTCGACGTCGGGCAGCTCGGCCCAGGTCACCGGCGTGGAGACGGTGGCCCGGCCGTTGGCGCGCAGCGAGTACGCGCACGCGATCGTCCTGTCCCGGGCCGTCTGGTTGTAGTCCAGGAAGACCCGCTCGCCGCGCTCCTCCTTCCACCACGCCGTGGTGATCCGCTCCGGGCTGCGGCGCTCCACCTCGCGGGCCAGCGCGATCGCCGCCCGGCGCACGTCCACGAAGGAGTGGGTCGGGGCGATCCGCACGTACACGTGCACACCCCGGCCGCCGGAGGTCTTCGGGTAGCCGGTCCAGCCCAGTTCATCCAGGACCTCGTGCACCACCCCGGCGGTGGTGATCACGTCGCCGAAGTCGGTGCCCGGCTGCGGGTCCAGGTCGATGCGCAGTTCGTCCGGCTGGTCCGGGGACGCGGCCCGCACCGGCCAGGGGTGGAAGACGATGGTGCCCATCTGCGCGGCCCAGGCGACGTGCGCGAGGTCGGCGGGGCAGAGCTCGTCGGCCGTACGCCCGCTCGGGAAGGTGATCGTGGCGCTCTCGACCCAGGCCGGTACGCCGCGGGTGGAGATCCGCTTCTGGAAGAACATCTCCCCCTCGATGCCGTCGGGGAAGCGTTGCAGTGTCGTCGGGCGGTGGTCGAGCGCGCGCATGATGCCGTCACCGACCGCCAGGTAGTACTCGAAGACGTCCCGCTTGGTGTAGCACCGCTGCGGGAAGACGACCTTGTCGGGACTGCTCAGCCGTACCGGCCGGCCGGCGACCTCGACCTCGACGGCGGGTGACTTCGACGATGCCATGCCAAGACCTTAAGCCCGCAACGGCGAAGGCCGCCCCCGGATGTTCCCGGGGACGGCCTTACGAGGCAGTTGGCGCTGCTCAGGCGCTGCGACGACGCCGGCCGTAGTACACGGCGGCCGCGCCGCCCGCGACCATCAGGCCGCCGAGCGCGATGGTGAGACCCATCGGCGCGCCGGTCAGCGGGAGCGTGCCGCCCGCGCTGACGCCGCCCGGGGTGCTCCGGCTCGGCGCCGGCGAGGTGGCCGGGCTCTCGCCGCCCGGCGGGACGGTGTCGACGCTGGCGGTCGGCGTCGAGGGGCTCGGCGACGGCGTCGGGCTCTCGCCGCCGTAGCCACCGCTGCCGCGGGTGGGCCCGGTGCCGTTGTCGTCCGGCGTGGCACCGGTGTCGCCCGGCGTGTTGTCGCCCGGCTTCTCGTCGTCGGTGTAGCCGTAGTCGCACTTGTCGCCACGCTGCACCTCGGAACACGGCGTGGTCATCACGGCCGGCTGCTTGGCGCGAGCGGCGGACTCGTCGCCCGTCGCGGCGGCCGGGGCCCCGGTGAGGGCCAGAGCGGCGAGGACGGTGACGCCGGCCGCGGGCAGTCCAGCGGCCAACCGGCGCGTCAAACTCATGAAGGGAATCCGTTCTGTTGCGGTAAGTCCGTCTTGGTCCGGTGGGAGCTTAGCGGCTAATGCCGGATTTGGTGGCATTGCCCCTCCGGCGAGTCCCCACCGAATAGGTGAACGGGCTCAGCTCGGCAGGCCACCGAAGCGGTGACTGCGCCACAGGTGGGACAGCGCGAAGAGCTTGAGCTCGAACTGCGGATCGGCGGCGAACAGCTCACCGCTGTACGGCGCCTGCAACTGCACGCTGGCGCCGGACTCCAGGTAGACGGAGACGACCGTGCGGGCGCCACGGCGCTCGGCCCGCAGATCCACGACCCGGCTCCACGGCTGCACCCCCGCGCCGAACGGCGTCACGGTCCGGATGCCGCCGGCGTCGATCTCGGTGCCCAGCCGCGGCCGCAACAGCACCCCGGCCAGCGCCCCGGCCAGCGGCGGACCGAACGCCAGCACCGGCCACACCCAGGCCGGTGGCGCGGCGGCCGCGGTCCAGGCGAGGGCCACCATCGTGGCGAGGAGACCGGCCGACACTCCCACCACCGCGCCCAGCACGCCGAGGTACATGCCACGGGCGAGGGCCTGCTGCCAGGTGGGGCTGAAACGGGTCGCATCCATGACCGTTCAACGGCTGCGGCCCGGCCCGTCGGCGCACTGGCGGTGCGCCGCTGCCGTACCGACGTACCTTTGGAGCATGGCAACTGACAAGACCACCCTGCCCACCACCGAAGAAGAGTGGCGGGTCCGCCTGAGCCCCGACGAGTTCCGGGTGCTGCGCCAGGGCGCCACCGAGCCGGCCTGGCGCGGCGAGTACGTCGACACCAAGACCGAGGGCACCTACGAGTGCCGGGCCTGCGGCGCCGCCCTGTACCCGAGTGACACCAAGTTCGACTCGCACTGCGGCTGGCCGTCCTTCGACGACGCCATCCCGGGCGCGATCAAGGAGATCGAGGACCGCAGCCTCGGCATGGTCCGCACCGAGATCCAGTGCGCCCGCTGCGGCAGCCACCTGGGCCACGTCTTCCGCGGCGAGATGATGACGGCCAAGAACACGCGGCATTGCGTGAACAGCCTGTCGATCAAGCTCGACCCGAAGTGAGCTCCTCCACGGTGTAATGCACGCCGGTGTTCGATGTCCTGGTGTCGGCACCGGCGGTGAGCTGCCATTCCGGCCCCAGCCGAGGGGCGAAGGTGTCCCCCTCGACGGCGAGGTCGATGCGGGTCCGCACGATGTGCCCGGCGTGCGGCAGCAGCGCGGTGTAGACCGCCGCCCCGCCCATCACCCAGAAGTCGTCGTGGACCCGCAGCAGCTCGCCGACCGAGCCGAAGGTCTCGGCGCCCGCGGCCGCCCAGCCCGATTGCCGGGTCAGCACCACGTTGCGCCGGCCGGGCAGCGGCCGGAAGCGCTCCGGCAGCGAATCCCAGGTGGCCCGGCCCATCACCACGGTCGCGCCCATCGTGCGCTCCCGGAAAATTTTCTGCTCGCCGGGCACGTGCCAGGGGATCGCCCCCTTGGCGCCGATGACGCCACCACGCGCCTCGGCCCAGATCATGTGGATCGTCATACTGAGCCTTCCCCCGGCATGCCCTCCTGGCCCTGCACTGGCACGCTCGCTCCGGTGCAGTCGGTCATACCGCGACCGGCGCGCGCAGAGCCGGGTGGTGCTGGTAGTCGACCACCGAGAAGTGCTCGTAGGTGTAGTCGAAGAGCGACTCCGCCGGCGCGATCTCCAGCTTCGGGAACGGGTACGCGGGCCGGCTGAGCTGCTCGCGCACCTGCTCGACGTGGTTGGCGTAGATGTGGCAGTCGCCGCCCACCCAGATGAAGTCGCCGGGGATCAGCCCGGTCTGCGCCGCGATCATCTGCGTCAGCAGCGCGTAGCTGGCAATGTTGAACGGCACGCCCAGGAACATGTCGGCGCTGCGCTGGTAGAGCTGGCAGGAGAGCCGGCCGTCGGCGACGTAGAACTGGAACAGCGCGTGGCACGGCGCGAGGGCCATCTCGGGCAGCTCGGAGACGTTCCAGGCCGAGACGATCATGCGGCGCGAGTCGGGGTCGCGGCGCAGCGTGGCGAGCAGCTCGCTGATCTGGTCGACGTGGCCACCGTCCGGGGTGGGCCAGGACCGCCACTGCTTGCCGTAGACCGGTCCCAGCTCGCCGTTCTCGTCGGCCCACTCGTCCCAGATGGTCACGCCGCGCTCGCGCAGCCATTGGGTGTTGCTGTCGCCGCGCAGGAACCAGAGCAGCTCGACCGCGACCGACTTGAAATGCACCCGCTTGGTGGTGATCAGCGGGAAGCCCTGGGACAGGTCGTAGCGCAGTCGCTCACCGAAGAGGCTGACCGTGCCGGTGCCGGTGCGGTCCGCCTTCGGGATGCCGGTCTCGAGGACCCGGCGCAGCAGCTCTTCGTACTGGGTGTCGACCATGGCGCCACGCTAGCGCCTCCGCCGCCCCGGAGCCGAGAGGGACCCAGGCGGCGGAGGTCACATCGCCGCCGTCAATGGGCCCAGGACTCACTCATGGCGGAGATCTGCTGGTTCAGCTGCTGGAGGTCACGGTTCGGTTCCTCGCGCTGCTTGGCCGGGTCGACCGCGGAGAAACCGAGCTGAGTGCCGAGCTGCTGCCAGCGGGCGAACAGGATGGACTCCATGAGCACGTCCTTGACGTCCTCGTGGGCTGCCTCGAGCTCATGCACGGCGGCCTCGTACCGCTCCACCTTTTTGAGCAGGTCAGAACTCTCGTGAATGGTCATACCGGCAGGCTACCCAGAAATGAACCCTTTTCAGGTTGATATCCGGATACCGAGGAATGTCCGTCCAGGCCACGCTACAGGTCGAACTCGCCGTCCTTGGCGCCGCCGACGAAAGCGTCCCATTCGTCCGGCGTGAAGAAGAGCACGTCGCCGTCGGGCTTACGGGAGTCACGGACGGCGACGCCACCGTCCAGCAGGGCGACCTCCACGGCGGCGGCACCCGGCTGCGCGGTACCGCCGCTGCGGCGCCATACGGCGTTGGTCAGATCAGCCTCGAACTTTTTCACGCCGCACAGTGTGCCAAGTCACGGCCGCGGACGTAAGGGCTGTAACCGGTACGGGTGTCGTCAGTCCTTGAGCTTGCCGGCGATCTTGACGATGCGCTGGGCCAGGTGGTCGAGGGCGGCGTTCTCGGAGTCACCCAGCGGGTTGTCGTTGTTGCCACCGGTGACGTGCGAGACGCCGTACGGGTTGCCGTCCGCGAACTTCAGCGGATCGGTGTAACCCGGGGCGACAACCACGCCGCCGAAGTGGTGGATCGTGTTGTACAGCGCGAGCAGCGTCGACTCCTGGCCGCCGTGCGCGGTCATCGAGGCGGTGAAGCCGGCGTACGCCTTGTCGGCGAGCAGGCCCTGCCCCCACTGCGGCCCCAGCGTGTCCAGGAACTGCTTGAGCTGGCTGGCCACGTTGCCGTACCGGGTGGGCGTGCCGAACAGCACGGCGTCCGCCCAGACGATGTCGTCGGCGGTCGCCTTGGGCTCGTCCTTGGTGCGGTCGAAGTGCTGGCTCCACGCCGCGTTCGAGGCGATGGCCTCCTGCGGCGCGAGCTCCGCCACCTGACGCAGGCGCACCTCGGCGCCCGCTTTCTCCCCCGCCTGGGCGATCCGCTCCGCCATGGCGTGGACCGTGCCGGTCGAGGAGTAGTACACGACTGCGAGCTTCACGTTAGCCACAAAAGCCCCTTCCGTAGTTGCTTGTAGCGTCAACTATTCCGGAAAGGCTTGCCCGGGCGCAGCCGAACGAAACGTCAGAGCACAATTTCACTGCCGTGCGGCCCGACCGCGTCGGCGTGCTCATCGTCCAGCCACACCCCGTCGCTGGCGAGATACCGGAAGCGGTAATGACCCGGCTCCAGCCGCACGGTGACCGTCCGGGTGCCGTCCCGCCGGTCCTTGAGCTCGTGCAGGCCCGGTTCCCAGTCGTTGAACGTGCCCACCACGCTCACCGGCCCGGCCGGGGCGTCCTTGGGCAGGCAGAACGTCACCCGGGTCTTGTCGCCGAAGAGCTTGCTTCGCTTGATCATTCTCGCCTCCAGAGTGCACGGCTCCTCCTGCACCAACGCGTGAGGGTGCGTTCCGGTGACGCCTAAAATCCGACTCATGCATCCGGAGCCCCGAGACGAGATCCGGGTGGCGTCGTTCCGCGACCTCGACGCCACCACCCTGTACGCGATCCTGAAGCTGCGCGTCGACGTGTTCGTGGTGGAGCAGAAATGCCCGTACCCGGAGCTGGACGGGCGCGACGACGAGCCCGGCACCCGCCACGTGTGGCTGGCCCGGGGCGACGAGATCCTGGCCTACCTGCGAATCCTCGACGACGGCGGCACCGAGCGGATCGGCCGCGTGGTGACCGCCGCGAACGCGCGCCAGGGCGGCTACGCGAGCAGGCTGATGACCCACGCGCTCGAGGTGATCGGCAACCGGCCGAGCACGCTGGAGGCGCAGGCGTATCTCACCGGCTTCTACAGCCGCTTCGGCTTCGTGCCGACCGGACCCGAGTATCTGGAGGACGGCATCCCCCACGTACCCATGAAGAGGTCTCAGGGCAGGGCAGCCACGAGCTCGGTGACGGAACGGCGGCGACCGGTGTAGAACGGCACTTCCTCGCGGACGTGCCGGCGCGCGGTCGACGCGCGCAGGTCACGCATCAGGTCGACGATGCGGTGCAGCTCGTCGGCCTCGAACGCCAGCATCCACTCGTAGTCACCCAGCGCGAACGAGGCAACCGTGTTGGCCCGCACGTCCGGGTAACCGCGGGCCATCTTGCCGTGCTCGGCCAGCATGAAACGCCGCTCCTCGTCGGGCAGCAGGTACCACTCGTAGGACCGGACGAACGGGTACACGCAGATGTACGGGCGGGCCTCCTCGCCGGCCAGGAACGCCGGCAGGTGGCTCTTGTTGAACTCGGCCGGGCGGTGCAGCGCCATCTGGGACCAGACCGGTGCCAGGTGGCGGCCCAGCGCCGTCCGGCGGAAGAGCCCGTACGCCTCCTGCAGCGCGTCCGGCGACTCCGAGTGCCACCACACCATGATGTCGGCGTCGGCGCGCAGGCCGGCCACGTCGTACGTGCCGCGCACCACCACGTCCTTGCCGAGCAGCTGCTCGAACAGCGCGTCGACCTCGCCGGCCAGGTCCTCGCGCAGGGCCGGCAGCGGCGACGCGACCTTGAAGACCGACCACATGGTGTAACGGATCGTCGCGTTCAGTTCCTTGACCCGCGCGGCATTGGTCTGCGGCTGATCGGTCATCGCTGTGCCTCCTTTGCGATGCCCTTCTGGCCCTCGCAGTCGCGGCCGTCGGCCGCACTCGCTCGGTGATGCTCGGTGCAGGCGGTCATCGCTCCTCCAGGTGTTTCAGGACGTCGTCGGCGGCGCTCTCGCCGCTGGCCACACAGGCCGGAATGCCCACCCCGTCGTACGCGGCGCCGGCCAGCACCAGGCCGGGCCGGTCGCTGAGCGCCGCCCGGGCCCGGGCCACCCGGTCGAGATGCCCCGGGGCGTACTGCGGCAGGCCGCCACCCCAGCGTTGCACCCACGTCTCCACCGGCGGCGGCAGCTCGCCGCCGAGCAGCCGGCCCAGCTCGGCATGGGCGGTCGCGGCCAGCACGGGATCGGGCGGCTGCAGCCGCTGCTCCTCGCCGGCCCGGCCCAGCGAGGCCCGGATGATCACCGGACCGCCCTCGCGGCGCAGGTGCGCCCACTTGTGGGTGAAGAACGTGGCCGCCTTGACCAGGGTGCCCTCGGTCGGCGGCACCAGGAAGCCGGACAGGTCGGGCAGCGGCGTGCCGGGCGGCAGCGCCATGGCGATCAGCGCGACGCCGGCGTAGTCGAGCGCCTCGATCTCGGCGGCGGCGGACAGGTCCACCCCGGCGAGCATGCGGGCGGCGGGCCTGGCCGGCACGGCGAGCACGACGGCGTCGACATCGTCGGTCTGCGGCGCCGGGACCGGGCCCAGCAGCAGCCGCCAGCCGTGCGGGGTGCGGGCGATCTCGCGGACCGGCAGGCCCAGGCTGATCCGCGCGCCGGTGGCGGCCGCCGCGGCGGCGACCAGCTGGGTCATCCCGCCGTCGACCGCGCCGAAGACCGGCCGGCCGGGCACGCGCGCGGCGGCGGCCTGAGCGGCGCGCACGGCAGCGGTCAGGGTGTGCTCGGTGCGGGCGGTGCGGGCCAGGGCGGGCATGGTGGTGGCCAGGGAGAGGCGGTCCGCGCGGCCGGCGTACACGCCGCCCAGCATCGGGTCGACCAGCCGGTCGGCGACCTCGTCACCGAACCGGGCCCGGACCAGTGCACCCACGGCGACGTCGGCGCCAGGATCAAGCAGCGGACGGCCCTCGTCGCGGTCCAGGCCGGCGGCCGGCCGCGCGACCGCGCCGAGCAGGCTCAGATCCCCGGGTACGCCGACCAGCGTCCCCTTGGGCACCGGCTGCAACACGCCACCGATCGCCAGGGCAGCCGGAATGGCGGACGGGTGCACGATGCGATCACCCAGCCCGAGCCGCCGCACGAACCGCACGGCCGCGGACTCGCCACCATCGGGCCCGCCGATCAGGAAGGACTCGGCCCCCCGCTCGACGGTGCTGCCGGCCAGCTCCCCGGTGCGCAACTTGCCACCGAGCCGCCCGGACTGCTCGTAAATGATGATCTCGGTATCAGCGGGCGCCCGGTCCCGGATCCGCACGGCAGCAGCCAGCCCGGCGATCCCGCCGCCGACGACCGCAACCCGCTTCCGCACGGAACCAACATTGTCAGGTCACGATGCTCCGCGGCCACCGGGGTACTTCGATGTGACAGGCACGGCACGCACCTTCGCCGAGGCTCAGTCCGTATGGATCAGCTCGACGAGGCGGGTGAGGACGTCGGGGTCGGTTTCCGGCATGACGCCGTGGCCGAGGTTGAAGATGTGGCCCGGAGCCGCCTTGCCCTCGGTCAGCACCCGGCGGGCCTCGCGCTCCACCACCTCCCACGGCGCGAACAGGATCGCCGGGTCCAGGTTGCCCTGGACCGCTTTGTCCGCCCCGATCAGCGTCGTCGCCTCGTCCAGCGGGGTCCGCCAGTCCACCCCGACCACGTCCGCGCCGGCCTCGCCCATCGCCCGCAGCAGCACCGCCGTGCCCACCCCGAAGTGGATCCGCGGCACCCCCGCGTCGGCCAGCCCACTCAGCACCTTCGCCGAGTGCGGCAGCACATACCGGCGATAGTCAGCCTCGGACAGCGCGCCCGCCCACGAGTCGAAGAGCTGGACCGCGCTCACCCCGGCCCCGGCCTGGACCCGCAGGAACGCCAGCGTGATGTCGGCCAGCCGAGCCAGCAGGGCGTGCCAGAGGTCCGGCTCGCCGTACATCATGGCCTTGGTCTTCAGGTACGTCCGGGACGGTCCGCCCTCGATCAGGTAGCTGGCCAGGGTGAAAGGTGCCCCGGCGAACCCGATCAGCGGGATCGGGCCGAGCTCGGGCACCAGCAGGCGCACGGCCTCGTCGACGTAGCCGACATCGGCCGGCTCCAGCGGGCGCAGCCGGGCCACGTCCGCGGCCGTCCGGATCGGCTCGGCCACCACCGGGCCGGTGCCGGCCACGATGTCCAGGTCGACGCCGGCCGCCGCCAGCGGCACCACGATGTCGCTGAACAGGATCGCGGCGTCGACGCCGTGCCGGCGTACCGGTTGCAGGGTGATCTCGGTGACCAGATCGGGCCGGCGGCAGGACTCCAGCATCCCGACCCCCGCGCGGATCTTGCGATATTCGGGCAGCGAGCGGCCCGCTTGTCGCATGAACCAGACGGGCGTGTGCGGCACCGGCAGGCCGCGGCAGGCCCGGACGAACGCCGAATCTTCGAGGATCGTGGTCACCCGCGACATCGTGCCACGTGAGTGAACGGCGTCGTGCGGCGCGCCGCGCGGGCCGGTACCGCGGTGATCGGCATAGGCTTCGAGGCATGGGTCCCACGTCCGCCGCACCCGAGGCGTTCACCCGCGCCGTCACCGGGCTGCGGGCTGCCGCGCCCCGCGAGGAGATCCTGCTCGAGGAGATCGCGGCGCCGCAGCGGCTGGCCCCGTACGGCTTCGCCCTGAGCGCCACCGTCCTGCGCGACGGTGACGAGGTGGCCAGCGGCCGGCTGATCCTGCTGCACGACCCGGCCGGTCACGACGCCTGGCAGGGCAACCTGCGGCTGGTCACGCTGATCACGGCGGAACTGGAGTCGGACATGGCCGGCGACCCGCTGCTGCCGGCGGTGGCGTGGACCTGGCTCACCGACGGTCTGGAGCAGCACGCGGCGGCGTACACGGCGATCGGCGGCACGATCACCCAGACGACGTCGACCCGCTTCGGCGAGCTGGCCGGCCCGGCCCCGACAGCCGACCTGGAGATCCGCGCCTCCTGGACCCCGACCTCGGAAGACCTGGGCGCCCACCTGCAGGGCTGGTGCACCATGCTCGCCTCCACCGCCGGCCTGCCCCCACCCGGCGTGACCGCCCTCGGCAACCGCCAACGAGCGGGCGCGAACTAACAGACCTTGAAGGTGTCGCAGGCGGTCTTGATCGGGACGGCCAGGCCGATGCCTTCCGCGTCCCGGGCCTTGGCCGTGGCCAGCCCGATCACCTCGTCCGCGCTGTTCACCACCGGACCGCCGGAGTTGCCCGGGTTGATCGGGGCGTCGAACTGGATCGTCGGGCCTTCCGAGTCGTCCGGCCGGTACGCGCTCACCACCCCGGTCGTCACCGTGTCCTCCAGGCCCAGCGGTGCGCCGACCACCACCACCTGCTGACCCGGTTTGACCGTGGCCGGCGCGGTCTCCAGCCCGGCGATCTTGCGGTTGGCGCGCAGCAGGGCCAGGTCGTTGCCCTTGCTGACCTTGACGATGGTCGCGGTCACCTCGTCCTTGCCGCGTTCCAGGAAGACCTTGCGGGCGCCGGAGTTCCAGACCGACTCGACCACGTGGAAGTTCGTCAGCAGGTTGGCCTGGCCTTCCGCCGCCTTGTCGCCGACCGAGAACGCCGTACCGGTGAAGTTGCCGGCCCGGACCCGGAAGACGCTCGGCAGCACCGACGACGAGATCGCCTCGGGGTCGAAGACCGCGGCGAGCTTCTGCTCGAGCTTGTCCGCCCGCTCGGTGAGCTGGTCCTGGCGTTGCAGCGCGCCGGCCAGTTGCTCCGCGCTGGCGCCGAGCCGGCTGTCCACCCGGTCGAGCTGCCAGGCCTGCCAGCCGGCGACCAGGAGCAGCACCAGGACCAGGAGCATCGTCATCAGGCGGCTGCGGCCGCGGCCGTTGAGCACGGCCGGCTCGGTCGCCGGATCGGCCACCACGGGGTACGCGGCCGCGCCGTCCGGCGACGGCAGGTACGGCGCACCGAACCGGCTCGCCGGGCGCGGATGACCGAACCGGGGCTCGGGCCGGTGCGCGGTGGCCCATTCGCCCGAGGGGTGGTCGGGCAGGCTGAGCAGCGGATCCTGCGGTGGCCGGCGCGGGCCCGGCACCCCGAAGGGGTCGTAGGCGGTCGTCATGCGGCGCGGGCCTCCCGAGTATCGACGCTCCGGTGTCTAGTACGGACGGGAAGGGGTCCGCGGACGGGCGTGCGCGGGCTTTCTTGAAACAGGCCCGAGTGGATCGAGGCCCGACGCGCCGGGACCCGGCTGCGCACACCGGGGGCGGTACCCCCGTACGGTTACGGAGTGACCGACGAAGCACCCCTGCGCCGTCGGGACGCGCCGGACCAAGCAGGGGACGGACCGCACGCCGTGCCGCCCGACCCGATGTCTGGCGGTCCCGAGAGCGAACCTGCCCGCACTTCCGTTCCCCTCACCGCACCCCGCGACGGCACGCCCCGGCCGGTCGAGACCGCCGCTGAGCTGGCCGAAGTGGTCGCGCGGATGACCGCGGGCTCCGGCCCGGTGGCGGTCGACGCCGAGCGCGCGTCCGGCTACCGCTACACCCAGAAGGCCTACCTGGTGCAGTTGCGCCGGGCCGGTGCCGGCACGGTGCTGATCGATCCGATGCCACTGGACGACCTGCGCACCCTGGACGAGGCTCTGGCCGAGACCGAGTGGGTGCTGCACGCGGCCAGCCAGGATCTGGCCTGCCTGGCCGAGGTGGGGATGAAGCCGCGCCGGCTGTTCGACACCGAGCTGGCCGCCCGGCTGGCCGGTTTCGAGCGGGTCGGGCTGGCCGCGCTCACCGAGCAGCTGCTCGGCTACTCGCTGGAGAAGCACCATTCGGCGGCGGACTGGTCGACCCGGCCGCTGCCCGAGTCCTGGCTGACGTACGCCGCCCTGGACGTCGAGCTGCTCACCGACCTGCGTGATCTGCTGGCCGCCGAGCTGGAGCGGCAGGGCAAGTCGGCGTGGGCCGCCGAGGAGTTCGCGGCCCTGGTGGCCAGCGCAGACCGGCCGCCGCGCAGCCGGCCCGACCCGTGGCGGCGCACCTCCGGCATCCACCGGGTCCGCGGCGCCCGCGCCCAGTCCCGGGTCCGCGCCCTCTGGTACGCCCGCGACGGTGTGGCGGCCCGCCGTGACTCGGCACCGGGCCGGGTGCTGCCCGACTCGGCGATCATCGCCGCGGCCGAGCTTGACCCGAAGGACGAACGCGCGCTGCTGGCCCTGCCGGGCTTCGGCGGCCGGTCGGTGCGCCGGCTGGCCCGGGTGTGGCTGGACGCCCTGGACGCGGCCCGCGCCCTGCCGGACGACGAGCTACCGGTGAACGTGCCGGTCGACGGCCCGCCCCCGCCGCACCGCTGGGCCGAGCGGGACCCGGTCGCGGCGGCCCGGTTGCAGCGCTGCCGGCAGGTCGTGATCGGTACGGCCGAAGCACACACCCTGCCCCCGGAGAACCTGATCAGCCCGGACTTCATCCGCCGGCTGGCGTGGTCACCGCCGCAGGACGTGACACCGCAGACGGTGGCGGACACGCTGCGTGGCTTCGGCGCCCGGAACTGGCAGGTGGGCCTGATCGCCGACGGCATCGCCAAGGTCCTCCCGGAGCCGCCCCCGGTCGCCCCACCGCCGCCGACCGACTGATCCACACATCGCCTGCCGCGACCGCTTGCCGGTCGCGGCAGGCGTTTTTCGCCTTGCAAGCAGCCGGCAATCGCCAGAAGTGCCCTGTATCACCTGTAGGCGTGCTTACGTGCCGTGGCGACCAGTCCCCGCGGCGCCTACTCCCCGTCTCAACCCGGCAGGCTCTGCAACGGGGACAATCAGCAGATCTTGGTAAAAATCGGCCCCTATGGCGGCCATTCTCTACCAAGATCTCCCCGCCGAGGCGAGGCGTGAGGCGAGGCTTCGCGCGGGCGCGTGAGGTGGAGGCGTAGCCGGGGGGTGCCCGCTGCGCGGGCGAGGGTGAGTGGTCCCGCACCTGGCAGGGAGCGCAGCGACCGGTCTCGGCGGGAGCGACGGTCAGCACCATGCAACCAGGCACGACCGGAAATTGATCTTGCTCTTGTTCCTGGGTCCCAGGCGACCGCGTGAAATTGATTTGTCTCTCACATAGCTTCAAAGCAGGAGCCGGGTAGGCAACAATGTTACCGGCGAGTAGCATGGAGTCCCCGCCTGCAAGGAGGCTTGTTGTGCCCCGAGTAAGCCGTGAGGTCGTCTTCGTCGACGGCGTCCGCACCCCGTTCGGCAAGGCGGGCGGCATGTATGCCGAGACCCGCGCCGACGATCTGGTGATCCGCTGCATCCGCGAGTTGATGCGGCGCAATCCGCAGCTGCCGCCCGAGCGGGTGGACGAGGTGGCCATCGCCGCCACCACGCAGATCGGCGACCAGGGCCTGACCATCGGCCGGACCGCCGCGCTGCTGTCCGGGCTGCCCAAGACCGTGCCCGGCTACGCCATCGACCGGATGTGCGCCGGTGCCATGACCGCGGTGACCAACGTCGCCGGCGGCATCGCCATGGGCGCCTACGACGTCGCGATCGCCGGCGGCGTCGAGCACATGGGCCGGCACCCGATGGGCGAGGGCGTCGACCCCAACCCGCGGATCCTGGCCGAGAAGCTCGTCGATCCGTCCGCCCTGGTCATGGGGGCCACCGCGGAAAACCTGCACGACCGGCTGCCGGGCATCACCAAGGAGCGGGCCGACGCGTTCGGCCTGGCCTCGCAGGAGAAGACCGCCAAGGCGTACGCGAACGGCAAGCTGCAGCCCGACCTGGTCCCGGTGGCCGTGCGCGACGCCGAGCAGGGCTGGGGCCTGGCCACCGCCGACGAGGCGCCGCGGGAGACCTCGATGGCCAAGCTGGCGACTCTCAAGACGCCGTTCCGCCCGCACGGCAAGGTCACCGCGGGCAACGCGGCCGGCCTCAACGACGGCGCCACCGCGGCCCTGCTGGCCAGCGAGGACACCGCCCGCGAGCTGGGCCTGCCGGTCGCCATGCGGCTGGTCAGCTACGGCTTCGTCGGCGTCGAGCCCGAGGTCATGGGGTACGGCCCGATCCCGTCCACGGAGAAGGCACTGCGCCTGGCCGGCCTGACCATCGACGACATCGGCCTGTTCGAGCTCAACGAGGCCTTCGCCGTGCAGGTCCTGGCGTTCCTCGACCACTTCGGCATCGCCGACGACGACCCGCGGGTCAACCCGTGGGGCGGCGCGATCGCCATCGGCCACCCGCTGGCCAGCTCCGGCGTGCGGCTGATGACCCAGCTGGCCCGGCACTTCACCGAGCACCCCGAGGTGCGGTACGGCATCAACGCCATGTGCATCGGCATCGGCATGGGCGGCACTGTGATCTGGGAGAACCCCCACTGGGAAGGTGCGGACAAGTGACCACGGCTCTGCCTGACTACCCGAACGAGGTCGTGACCAAGGCGCTGCTGCGTCTCGTGAAAGTGCCGGGGCTGGACAAGCCCGCCGCGCTGATCACCCTCGACAACGGCCTGGACTACAAGAAGCCGAACAGCTTCGGCCCGGCCGGGCTGCGCTCGCTCGACGAGGCGATCACCAAGGCCACCGAGGCCGAGCCGGCGTTCATCGCGCTGACCGGCAAGCCGTACATCTTCTGCGTCGGCGCCGACATCACCGGCATGCCGTTCATCACTCAGCGGGAGCAGGCTGTCGCCCTCGGCGAGCTGGGGCACGCGGTCTTCGCCCGGCTCAGGAGCAGCAGCATCCCGACGTTCGCGTTCATCAACGGCGCGGCACTCGGCGGTGGCCTCGAGGTCTCGCTGCACTGCCACTACCGCACGGTGTCGACCGGGGCCGCGGCGCTGGGCCTGCCCGAGGTCGCCATCGGCCTGATCCCCGGCTGGGGCGGCAGCCAGCTGCTGCCCAACCTGATCGGCGTACCGGGCGCGGCCCAGGTGATCCTGCAGAACCCGCTGACCCAGAAGGTGCTCCGGCCCAAGCAGGCCCGCGAGCTGGGCATCGCCGACGAGCTCTTCGAGGCCGCCGACTTCCTCGAGCGCTCGCTGGAGTGGGCCACCGGCGTCGTCAAGGGCGAGGTCACGCCTCAGCGCCCCGAAGTCGACAAGGACATGTGGGAGGGCGTGCTCTTCTTCGCCAAGCAGCAGCTCGACGAGCGCCTGCACGGCGCGGTCCCGTCGGCCAACAAGGCCCTCGAGCTGCTCGCGCTGGCCAAGGACGCCTCGTTCGAGGACGGCACTGCCGCCGAGACCCAGGTGCTCGCCGACCTGATCATGGGCGACGAGTCGCGCGCCAGCCTGTACGCGTTCGACCTGGTGCAGCGCCGCGCCAAGCGCCCGGTGGGCGTGCCGGACAAGTCGCTGGCCCGCAAGGTCACCAAGGTCGGCATCGTCGGCGCCGGTCTGATGGCCTCGCAGCTGGCCCTGCTGTTCGCCCGGCGCCTGCAGGTGCCGGTCGTCATGACCGACCTGGACCAGAGCCGGGTGGACAAGGGCGTCGACTACGTCCGCGGCCAGATCGACAAGATGGTCGGCAAGGGCCGGATGGACGAGGGCACCGCGGCCAAGCTGCGCGGCCTGGTCAGCGGCTCGGTCGACAAGTCCGTCTTCGCCGACGCCGACTTCGTGATCGAGGCCGTCTTCGAGAACCTCGACCTGAAGAAGCAGATCTGGGCCGAGCTGGAGAAGATCGTCACCCCTGAGGCGATTCTGGCGACCAACACGTCCTCGCTGTCGGTGACCGAGATGGCGGCCGACCTCGAGCACCCCGAACGGGTCGTCGGCTTCCACTTCTTCAACCCGGTCGCGGTGCTGCCGCTGCTCGAGATCATCAAGGGCGAGCGCACCGACGACGCGACCCTGGCCACGGCGTTCGCCGTCGGCAAGGAGCTGCGCAAGTCGTCGGTGCTGGTCAAGGACGCCCCGGCGTTCGTGGTCAACCGGCTGCTGACCCGCTTCACCAGCGAGGTCTTCAACGCGATCGACGCCGGCACCCCGCTGGACGTGGTCGACACGGCGCTGGACCCGCTGGGCCTGCCGATGCGCCCGATCGCGCTGCTGCAGCTCGTCGGCCCGGCGGTCGGGCTGCACGTGGGCGAGACGCTGCACCGGGCCTTCCCGGACCGCTTCGGCGACAGCCCCAACCTCCGCAAGATCGTCGACGCCGGCCTGCCGCTGATGGTCGACGACGAGATCAACCCCGAGGTGGTCAAGCTGGTCGAGGGCGGTTCCGCCCCGCTGACCGGCGACGAGGTACGCCGCCAGGCGCTGGACGCGCTGGCGCAGGAGATCCGGCTGATGCTGGACGAGGGCGTCGTGGCCGAGGCACAGGACATCGACCTGTGCATGCTGCTGGGCGCCGGCTGGCCGTTCCACCTGGGCGGCGTGACGCCGTACCTGGACCGAAGCGGCACCTCGGAACGCGTGACCGGCAAGCGTTTCCTGCCGCCGGGCGTGGCGAGCGTGCCCGCCTGACGCGCTGTCCGTGACGGAACCGACGTCCCCGTGCCTGCCCCTTGGCGCGGGGACGTCTTCCGTACCAGCGGCAACCAGCCGGTACGCCGATGACCACCGGCCCCGGCCGGCGACTAGGCTCCGACGTGCTGTAGCCCGATCGATGGAGCGTTGATGTCGCAGCCGCCGAACCAGCCCTACTCGGGCCAGCCCTACCCTGGCCAGTCCCAGCCCGGACAGCCCTACCCCGGCCAACCGCAGCCTGGGCAGGCCTATCCAGGCCAGCCGCAGCCCGGCCAGCCCCAGCCTGGGCAGGGTTATCCGGGCCAGCCGCAGTCCGGGCAGCCCTACTCCGGGCAGGCCTATCCGGGGCAGCCGCCGGGTGGTGAGCAGCCCTGGTCCAGTCCGCCGGGCTCGGGTCAGCCGTACCCGGGCCAGCCGGGGTATCCCGGCCAGCCGTACCCGGGCCAGCCGAACCCCGACGTGCCCGCCTCCGTGCCTCCGCAGCCGGGTTATCCCCCGCAGCCGGCCTACGGGCCGCCGTCGTACCCCCCGCCGGATTACACCCAGGTCGACTACAACCAGCCGGAGTACGCCCAGTCCGGCTACCAGCAGCCGGGCTACCCCCAGCCCGGCTATCCGCAGCCCGGCTTCCCGCCGCCGAAGAAGAAGTCACGGGCGCTGCCGATCACCCTGGTGTCGATCGCGCTGGTGCTGGTCCTCTGCGTCGGTGGCGGCACCGCCGTCTATCTGGCCGGCCGGAACACCGCCGAGGGCATCGCCGACGCCATCTCCTCGGCCGCCCCGACGACCCAGCCGACCCGGCCGACCCGGCCGACCGAGCCGGTGACGCCCACGGCCACCATCAGCATCGTCGAGCCGAAGACGCTCGGCGGCCGGCCCAAGGTGACCGACCCGGCCTTCGCGGACCGGGTCGAGCAGCTCGAGAGCAGTCTCGCGCTGGTGCCCGGCGCCACCCAGACCGTCGGTGCGCTCTACGGCACGCCGGCGAAGCAGGACATCGTCGTGGTGGTGGCGGCCAAGACGCTGGTGCCGAACCCGAAGAAGGAGCTGGACAGCGCCTTCACCGGGCCGGGGGTCTCCGAGCTGAACCTGACCGGTGTGGCGAGCATCCCGGCCGGACCGCTCGGCGGCGTGGCCAAGTGCGCCAAGGGCAACGCCGGTGGGGCACCCCTGTCGATGTGCGGCTGGGCGGACGAGGGCAGCTCCGGCCTGGTGTTCTGGTACTTCACCTCGCTGAGCGACGCCAAGAAGGAGTTCATCAAGCTGCGGGGCCAGGTCGAAAAGAAGTCAAACTGACACGCCGATAGGCCGCGTCACACGTTCGCATCGCTCCTGACACGAACGCGACGCGGTCTATCGGGTTGCGCTCATCGATGCCGTACCGAAACATCGACGCGACAGGATGATCGGCCGGGTCCCGCACGGGTCCCGGTTCTTCGTTTCGAGCTGGCAAGGAGCGTCCGGTGGTACTCCCGCAACTTCGCCGTGTCCGCTGGGCCGTGCGAGCGACCCTGGTCCTGGGCGTCGCGGCCTCCGTGGTCGCGAACATTCTGCACGCCCTGGACAACCCGATCAGCCAGGCGATCGCCGCCTGGCCGCCGCTGGCCCTGCTGCTGACGGTCGAGCTGATCTCGCGGGTCCCGGTCCACCGCCGCTCCCTGGCCTTCGCCCGCCTGATCGCCACGGCAACCATCGCGGGCATCGCGGCCTGGGTCTCCTACTGGCACATGGCCGGCGTAGCAGCCCGCTACGGCGAAACGGGCGCCTCCCCCTACCTCCTGCCGCTGTCAGTGGACGGCCTGATCGTCGTAGCCAGCATCTGCCTCGTCGAACTGGCCGGCCGCATAACCGCCCTCGAAACCGAAGCCCGAGCAACAACCACCCGGCCAACAACTCCCCCGGCCGGCACCCACGTGGCCGCCAGTCACGTGGCCGCCACTCACGTGGCCCCGAACGATGGCCGCGACGACAGCCTGAGCGTGCCCGGCCTGATCCCCGTGCCCACGGCCGCCAACGCCCGCCGCGGCCCCACGACAACGGCAGCCCTGGCCGAAGTAGCCGCAGCCCTGCCGCGAAAGACCCTGCCGAAAACCCGCGGCGCCGAAGTCTCCGACTTCGCCCCCGCCCTGACCCGCCAGAGCAGGGTCACGGCATCAACCAAGGCCGCGAAGCCTTCGGCCAAGCCCCGCCGAACCCCGGCCCAGACCCTGGAAGCAGCCGCGAAGATCAAGGCCGCCCATCCGGAAATCACCGAGGCCGACCTGGCGGCGCAACTGGGAATCAGCGCATCCCGCTGGCGCACAATCCGCCGCCAAGCAGACCAGGCCGACCTGCGCCTAGCAGCCTGAAGCAAATCCCCCAGCGCGGCCAGCACAGGTTTTGGGGGGGGGGGGGGGGGGGGGGGGGGGGGTGGGGGGGGGGGGGGGTGGGGGGGTGGGGGGGGGGGGGTGGGGGGGTGGGTGGGGGGGGGGGGGGGGGCCTCCCCCTCGCCACGAGGCCGGCTGTGCGGG